>DATJPJ010000105.1:0-13355 GCA_035506455.1 Candidatus Nanoarchaeia archaeon | reverse complement strand
TGTTTTGAAAGCGAATGCTACTACCTACGAAAAGTACTATAGAACAAAACGATCAAACCCGGCACAGTCCAAAACCCGAACACTCAGCTCCCAAACCATCGCCAATAGTGCAAACTCGACAGTAATTCCTATAACAAAATAAAATCAAACAAAAGAAAAAATAGGTTTTACGTGGAAGATATCGCTATCGAGGAAGATTTGTTTTAATAAGGGAGTTTTCCCTAATATTCGCAGCCTAATAACGAGGCAAATATCAAAAAATGTTAATAACCGAGGTTATTCTGGAAAATTTCATGAGCTACGAGTACGCTAGAGTAGCATTCAAACCAGGCGTCAACCTGATTGTAGGACCCAACGGCGCAGGCAAAAGTAGCCTATTACTAGCGATTAGCGTCGCATTAGGACAAACTTACACAGAACGAAGTAAAAAACTCAGCAACCTCATCCGCTGGGGCAAAGACCAGGCACGCGTCACAATAATTCTTGACAACAGCAAACAAGGCAACAGACGACCAGTACCCAAATACGCAAAAGACCAGATTTTTCTCACCCGCACACTGCGCAGAGACGGCCAATATTGGTTCGAACTCGAAAATCGAGCCGCCAACAAACAAGACGTACAACGTCTACTAGGCAAATTCGGCGTCGACCCCGACAACATGCTCATCATCATGCACCAAAACATGGTAGAACAATTCAGCGTCCTAAGCAATACCGACAAACTCAGGATGGTAGAAGCAGCCGTCGGCTTAGAACCCTTCCGAGAAAACGTAGTTCAAGCCCAACAGAAACTAACCCGCATCTTGAGTCAATCAGATTCCGTAACCAAACTACTAGAAAACGCAGAGCAAACTCTAAACTACTGGCGGGAACAATACGACAAATACCAAGAAAAAAAGCAACTTCAGACCAAACGACGATTTCTAGAACGCGAACTCGCATGGGCAGAAGTAGAACGCCGAGAAAACACGACCAAAGAGCTAGAAGCGGACAAACACAAAATCCAAGAAAACATAACTCAAATCGAAAAAGAAAGCAAATTCAGCAATGAACAACTTGAAAAAAACAGTAACGAGCAAGGAAAGCTAAAAGCAGAATCCAAAACCAGCTTAGATGGACGCATCAACCTAGAACGAGAAGTTGCAGCAAAAGAATCCACAGCAACCCTCATCGAGCCGCTATTAAAAGAAGCTTTGATGCTTGAAGAAATCATAAGTCTGAGCAAATCCGCTGCCCAACTGAAACTTCTACGACCAGAAAACCTCAAAGCAACAATGGAAACATGTCACAAACAACTCACTGCCATTCACGAAAAAATCAGAGAGATCCAAGCAAAAAACAAAATCCTTGAAGACAATTCAGACAAAATTACCAACCAAGCTGTTGACTTAAAAATTCAGTTAGCATTACTGGAATACCGCAAAAACAACGCTCACAAAGACCTCGAAAAAATCGAAGGTCAAATCAAAACTGCCAAAACCAACCTGGAAACAGCAACGCTTAAGGCATCCGAGTCTGGAGCCAGGATCGCCATAACAAAATCTGCCTCTGAAATTCAAGACGACATTCGCCTCACTGATGGGCATTTGGCAGCACTCACAAGCGTTTCCGAAGATATCGAACGTCAATATGAATCCTACAGCAAACTCTACCTCGAACTAAAACAAAAAGCACAAATGGTTGCAGAAAACCGGGAGAAGGCACTAGAAGAAGTTTCTACGCGAATGGAGTCTTGGCGCAAAGTCATGCAAGAACTCATTGACCGCGTAAACGTAGAATACAGAAGAATCTTAGAACAAACCCGCGCCGTCGGCGAAGTAAGACTTGGCAACCCACAAGACGTCGAAACTGCCGGTCTAGAAATTCTGGTCGGCTTCAAAGGAGGCAAACCGGTTCAACTTGATGCGTATACGCAGTCAGGAGGCGAACGAACCACCGCAACAATGGGCTTCTTGCTTGCCTTACAACAACATGTACGTTCACCTTTGCGCGCCGTGGACGAGTACGATATTCACATGGATCCACGAAATCGCGAGATGATAGCCAAAATCCTCATCTCCACGATAAAAGACGCCAATTCACAATACATAGTCATCACTCCAAGCCAAGTGACCTTTGCTCAAGAGAACGCAAACATAATCACAGTACAAAACCTCGAAGGCAAATCAGCAGTCCGCGAGGTCAAGTAAAATGCAAACTAAAGAACCCGCCAGACACAACGAGCATAAGAAGCTCGGCAAAGACAAACTCGAACGAATCATAGACATGATGAAGGGCATCGAATCCCACACGGTAGACCCATTCCTACTAAACATAGACGAAATTATACTCATCATTCAAGAATACTTCCCCCAATGGGATCAACCTGAAGAACTAAACCTAGACGCCGAAGCTATCCACCACCTAGCATCAGTCATCAAACTACAGAGCGAATGGGTGAAACAACGCAGTACATCTCTCTATACTGACCCGTTTCTTCTTGAGGAAAAAATCACTCAGAAAAACAAACATGAACTAACCCGAATCTTCCTCAAAGCATGGCACCCGACAATAGAGCTAGAGCAACTAACCTTACGCAGCCTAGCAGACGCAAAACGATATTGGGACGCCCTAGCTCCGCTCAGTGAAAGATGGGAGCAAGAACCCGTCAACGAAGTCGCAACGGGAATCGCGAGTAGAGAAGAACTTGTCGAACAGAGCATTCTACGTGATGAAACCTTCTCAGTAGAACTAGAGAGATTTTGGATGGAACTCAAGAACAAAGCCCAAGGCAAAGAAGGCAAAATGGCTTACATGGAATGGGTCACCGCAGACACCTTCAAAGAAACAGTTCAGAGGGCTTACCTCACATCTTTCCTGATTACTTACGGATACGCAACGTTAGAGATTATCCCACTAGAGGATGAAATCTTCATAAGCCCACTCGACGAGCCAACGTCAAAAATGAGCAAGCAAGCGATCTCAATTCCGATCATGCTCACATTCGAAGACTGGCAAAAATGGAAGCGAGGCGAAAAAGATTGAGTACAAAACGCAAAGGCGCATACGCCGCCAAAGCAAAGCGTGCTACGCACATGCTATTTTTCCGAAGACACCAAAAACCAGGCGTTAAAGGTTGGGAACTCCACAAAGCACTAGGCGCAGACTACCCCAAAGTGCTAGAGGTCCTAGACGACTTCATGAAGCCACTAGACCTTCAAGTAAAAACCGTTTTCGAAGAAGAAAAAATCCCCGAGAAACCAGCTCCCGACGAATTAGATAAAGCAAGATTCTACGTTACATTGCGCGGTGACTTGGAACCCAAAGAAGCTAAAATGATAGGTTGGCGCATAGACGACCTGGCAGGATTAGCCATAACCATATCATATATAATCAGCAAAAAGGGTCAAGCGGCTAGAAGAGACGTGGAAGAGCTATTGGGCGAGAAATTAGCAGGATGGAAAGTTAGCTTAAACCTTGACCGTTACATCCGCTACGGATACCTGCAACAAGACGACAACGAACAACTATACTTGGACTGGCGGACACGAGTAGAAGTGGACCAGAAAGCCCTCATTGACCAGCTACTCCGAAGCGACGAAGAACAAAACAAAGACACCAAAGATTCAATCGACGAAGAACAGGATGAAGAAAGCCAATAGTATCATAATCTAGCACGAACAGAACCCACTCGCGCCAAAAAATCCTCTTTTGTAATCCACACGTGGCTTCAAGAAAGAATAACAATCATAAAACTGAAAAAAGCAGAATCAATCAAGAAGTAGCCAGCGAATCCCGCGAATTATTCTCACAAAACTGTAAACTACGACAACCCAATCTTAGCTACAGAGTCCTACGACTAACTGATGCTAACGTTTTGAATGTCGAAGTACCGTTTTGCTAAAAAGCGGAGGCGCTCGGCGTTCTTCCCGTTCTTTCCTATAGCGACACCTTTGTCTTTTGGATTGATAGTTACGACCGCGATTTTTTTGCCATCTGTCTTTTCGGTAACGCGCACTTCTCTTACTGCTGCAGGCTTGAGGGCATTCTTTATGAACTGTACTGGATCCTCACTATATTCGATGATCTCTTGCTTTTTGCTTGTCATACGTTCAAGTTGATGGATGTTTCTACCGCCTTTCCCTATGGCGACACCCACCTGTCCAGGATTAACAATGAAAATTACGCGCTCGCCTTCCTCATCTATTATGCAGTCTTTAACGCTGGCGCCACTGATCTGTTCAAACAATGCTATGTATCGCATTTCGTCTGCCGTGATCTTTATGCCGGTGGTCATTCAGTGCCTCCGACTTGAGCTTCATTTTCGTAGTATTGCATTTCAACGGCTTTAAGAATCTCGGAGTCACCTGGTTCACGTATGCTAAGGGCTGAGATAATGAAGAGCTTGCTACATACGTTCGCTAAGTCCATCGATGCACCCTTGTAGGTCAACACTGGAACTTTCGAGATTTTTCCGTAGTATTCAATATCGTCTTTTATGGTTTTTGGACAGTTAGAAGCTAAGACAATCATCTTAGCTTTGCCTGTCTTGGCGTTGAGCAATGCCGAATTGGCGCCAAAAGAAACTTTGCCTGTTTTCACGGCAGATGCTATCGCTTTATCTATGTCTATCATGCTTCTGTTTTGCCTCCAGTTTTATCCTGTTTTTCAAACGTTGACATATACAACTCTACGAGTCCTGTGCCAATTGGGATTGATTGGCCAACGATCACATTTTCTGTTACACCGGCTAGCGGGTCGCTTTCACCCTTGACGGCTGCCTCTACGATGTTTGGAACGGTAATTTCGAAAGCTGCTCGCGCTAATACTGAGGCTTTCTTACCACTGATTCCGTGTCTGCCGATTTGTTGCACCTCGCCGGTGGACGCCATCATATCTGCGACCAACATGACGTGGCGAACGTCGACGTCTAATCCTTGCTCGTCCAACACACCTTTGGCTTCATTGATTAGTGCATTTCGCGCTGCTTCAATGCCAAGAGTCTTAGCAATTTCGTGTACGTTGTTAGTAGTTGTCCTAGATGTGTCGACGCCCGGAATCTCAAGCACTTTTGCGAGGTTAGAGCCGTCTGTGCGAATGACCCATTCCCCATTTTCTTCTTGAGTAACGAGTACACGTTTGATGTCCGGAACGCCTTTGACGTGGAACCCGGAAACTTTCTCAAGTATTTTCTTAAGTTGATCTGCTTTCTTGGGTTTAATTTCCAGTGTATCGCCGTTAGCTTTTGTGGTTGCGTTCTGCAGCTCCACGACTTCCTCGAGTTCATCCATGGTTATGGACCGATCTTCCATCATGCTCTTGTTGAGTTCAACGACAATTTCTTCTTTGATTGGGTCCTCGTAAATTTCGGAAGCTAAATCCTCGAGTGAAGTGTAGATTATACTTCGGGCAATTTCCACGGCGCCCTCCTTGCTCTTGCGGTGCTCACCATTCAAGTAGATAGTCATGATAGGCGTAGATGGAATTCTTCGTGCATCCACAATCTCGATTAATCGCGGCAAACCCAGGGTGACGTTTTGTTCTTTGACTCCTGCATAGTGGAAAGTTCTGAGAGTCATCTGCGTGCCAGGTTCCCCAATTGATTGGGCTGCAACGATACCGACTGCTTCGCCAGGCTCCATTAGAGCACGTTTGTAACGTTCAGCGGTGGTTGTGATAGCTTTGTCGACGCCTTTCTTAGTGAGCTTGAGCTTTGCTAATTGTTGTCTTAGCTGATCTGTGAGTATGGGTGTTAATTGGCCTTCGACTTCTTTGAGCTGTTTCTTGACGTAGTCTGCTGTTGCTGGTATACCTTTTTCCTCGCCGATGGTAATTTGATCGATAAGTCGGCTGACGTTGACAGCTTTTCCGTGATCGCTCTTTGCGGGGTCTACACCGTCTTCGCCATAGGAAAACTGGATGATATCTCCTGCCGAGTCGCGTACTGTTCCGTCGTATTCTAAGCGTATATGTTCGAGTGCGTTAATGAGCCTCCGCTGCATGTAACCACTTTGTTGAGTGCGCACTGCAGTGTCGACCAGTCCTTCCCTGCCGCCCATCGCATGGAAGAAGAACTCGATCGCTGTTAACCCTGTTTGGTATGAGTTGTAGACGAAGCCTCTTGCATTGGGTTTTGGATCATCGATCTTAAAGTGGGGTAGTGCACGCCCAGCGTAACCTCTCAAAATACGTTTTCCTCGAACTGATTGTTGACCGACACAAGCCGCCATTTGGCCTATGTTTAAGCTGCTGCCTCTTGCGCCCGTGCGAGTCATCACGATACCTGCGTTCTCCAAAGTGAAGTCATCATCAGCGATTTTGCCTGCTTCATCTCGAGCAGTCGCGAGTTCGTGCATAACGTAGATTTCAAAGGATTCGTCAAGTGTTTGTCCTGGAAGACGAGGCAGAGTTCCGTTCTGTTTGTTCTCTATATGTTCCTCGACTTTCTTTTCAATTCTGTCCATTGTCTTTTGGATTCTTTGCCGAGCCTTTGGAGATAGAACTAGTTGATCGTAAGTGTAGCTAAAGCCGCGCATCGAGATGAACAACTTGAAAAGTCTTGTAATTTTGTTTAGGAATTCTCGTCCTGCTTGGGTGCCGTAATCTTTGATTATCCTGTGAAGCAGGCTTTCCGATTGTTCGGATCCTATGCTGCGGCGGTCTATAATACCCGAAACGAGTTGACCGTTTCTAACGACAACGTATGCGTCATGTTGGCAATCTTCCTCGAGGCATTTGCCACATCCTTGACAGATGTTTGCTTTTAGCACGTAGTTTAGAGTTGGAGGTAGGAATAAGCTGAAGATTTGCTTGCCTGACCATAGTTCTTCTGGTGAACTCTTTGCAGGTGTGGGCAATGGTCCTAGGTAACCAGTAGCTGTTAATAATCGGTTGACTTGGTTGCGGGTCAGATAATTGCTTCTGCGAGTGAAGTAGTACGCGCTGGTTATGAAATCTCTGATGGCGCCGATAATGGGTCCGCCGAATCTTGGTGAAAGAATCTGATCTTGAACTTGCATTAGAAGCAAAGCTTCGGTTCGGGCTTCTTCACTTTGTGGAACGTGGAGGTTCATTTCGTCTCCGTCAAAGTCAGCGTTATAGGGCGGGCAGACACAAAGGTGAAGACGGAAAGTTTTGTATGGTAGCACGCGAACGTAGTGCGCCATTATGGACATGCGGTGGAGCGAAGGTTGTCTATTGAATATGGCTATGTCGCCGTTCTTGAGGTGGCGCTCAACAATGAAACCCAACTCCACTGCTTCAGCAATTTTTGTGCGGTCAACAACGAATTCGAGTCTGATGCGTTTACCATCTGGTCTAATTATGTAGAGTGCGCCTGGATAGTTCTCTGGCCCGTTTACAACAAGTTTTTTCATCTCTTCGATATTCCAAGCGGTGACTTTTTCTGGTACGGATAATCGCATCGCAACGTCTCTGGGAACACCAACTTCGTTTATGTCTAAGTTAGGATCAGGCGAAATGACAGTACGGGCCGAAAAGTCAACACGTTTTCCTGAGAGGTTGCTTCGAAAACGACCTTCTTTACCTTTCAAGCGTTGGCTTAGAGTTTTTAGAGCACGACCTGAGCGGTGTCTTGCAGGAGGTATTCCCGAAGCTTCGTTGTTGAAGTAAGTCGTAACGTGATATTGAAGCAGTTCGCTAAGATCCTGAATGATTAGTGTAGGCGCGCCAGCTTCCATGTTTTCTTTGAGTCGCTGGTTAATGCGAATTATGTCGACTAGCTTGTGGGTTAAGTCGTCTTCAGAGCGAATTCCTGACTCGAGCGTAATGGAAGGGCGAACGTAGACCGGCGGAACTGGGAGAACTTGAAGAACCATCCATTCTGGGCGGGCAACCTTAGGATTAAAGCCTAAAATTTCGAGGTCCTCGTCGCTTATACGTTCCAAACGTTCGCGTATCATGCTTGGAGTTAGAGGTTCGGAGCCCGCTTCTGTTTGTTCGATGAACTTTGTTGGCTTCTCGAAGGTAATTTTGTATTGGCTTGAAGCGCAATGGGGGCATTGTTTAGTTTTGATTTCTTGAATAATTTCCTTGTAAATTTCATCCGGGATAACGCCCAAAAGCTCCATATAACGCTCGATTCTGCCTCGAGTTTTCTTTGCTGATTCGTCAGATAGAAGAACGCGTCCGCATGTACGGCAGGTCGCGCGAAGAAGGTCAAAAATAATTTTGGTGAATTCTATGTGCACGATAGGTACGGCGAGTTCTATGTGTCCAAAGTGTCCTGGACACCGCACAGCGGTATTGCCGCAAGTCTTACATCGCTGCCTAGGCTCAAGAGTGCCGAGTCGGCCATCCATGAGACCAGCGGTAATTGGAGCGCCATCTTCGTCGTAGGTGTCGGGAGTTTGGATCTCAACGACTGACTGCTTTCGCAGGTCCTTTGGTGAAATCAAGCCGAAGCTTATTTCGTCAACTACTTTGTGTATTAGTTCCTCGGTCATATTATGCTCTCTCCTTGAGTTTTAACTTGGGGGTTATGCAAAGGCTCTGCAGTTCCTGTAGCAGAAGCTTAAACGCGTACGAGACAATAACCGGAGCAACCTTAGCTTTTTCATCGCATATCTTGCATACATACTTGCGCTGTTTCATGTCATAGTAAGCAATTTGTCCGCAGTTCTCACATATGTAGAGCGTGTACTTGTCGGATTCTTCCAGCAATCTATCGCGCAGGAGCATCGCCGCACCATGTCCGATGAGGCAATCTCGTTCCATTTCCCCGAATCTTAGACCACCGCCGCGAGCTCTACCTTCAGTTGGTTGACGGGTAAGCATTTGAACTTGTCCGCGGGCTCTTGCGTGGATTTTGTCGGCAACCATGTGGTGCAATTTCTGGTAGTAGACCATGCCAACGAAAACGTCGGCGACGAATTTTTCACCAGATGATCCGCTGTAGAAGACTTCACTGCCTGTGTGGCTGAATCCGTTCTTTATGAGGTTTTTGCGAACTTCATCGGGTCCTTCGTTGGTGAAAGGTGTGCCATCAACTGGTTTTCCTCTTGCAGCTGCCCATTTGCCAGAAAGTGATTCAATGAATTGGCCGATGGTCATTCTTGATGGTATAGCATGGGGATTAATTATTAGGTCAGGCACCATGCCGTCTTCGGTGAAAGGTAGGTCTTCTTGTGGAACGATTAACCCAATGACTCCTTTCTGACCATGGCGACTGGCAAACTTATCGCCAAGTTCAGGAATACGTTGATCTCTCACACGAACTTTCACGAGTTTGCTTCCCTCGCCTGATTCGGTGATAAATATAGCGTCAACTACACCGTTTTCGCTTGGACGCATGTCAGCCGAGGTGTCTCTCATGCTGGGTCCCTTAACTTCAAATTCCTTATATTCTTCAAGGAAACGAGGTGGACTGATTCTGCCAATGAGAACATCTCCACCTGCAACCGAGGATTCCAGACTGATTATGCCATCGGGTTCAAGCAGTCGGTAGTATTGTTCTCCACGATAACCTCTTGTGCCTGGCTCAGGAACGGTGAATTTGTCCTTTAGCCCTCCCAAGTATTGGCGGCATTCTGCCTCGTAGATGCGGAAGAAAGTTGATCTTGCTAATCCTCGTTCTATCGATGCTTTGTTGAATATGATGGCGTCTTCCATGTTGTACCCTTCGAAGCTAAGCACGGCAACGACGCAGTTCTGACCTGTAGGCCGTTGTTTATACCCCATGACTTCCATAAGTTCAGTCTCGACCAGCGGCGCCTGTGGATAGTGTAATATGTGTGACCGACTGTCAACGCGGTTCTGGAAGTTCGTTCCGTAAATGCCTAGGGCCTGTTTTGCCATTGCCGCTTGGTAAGAGTTTCGGGGCGACTGGTTATGCTCAGGGT
Source organism: Candidatus Nanoarchaeia archaeon (assembly GCA_035506455.1). Lineage (GTDB taxonomy): Archaea > Thermoproteota > Bathyarchaeia > Bathyarchaeales > Bathycorpusculaceae > JADGNF01. The sequence goes on along the minus strand of DATJPJ010000105.1, from coordinate 3,516 downwards.
AAGGTATGGTGGATGAGCAAATTCCCAGTATTGTGAATGTGGCGATTTCAGAATGTGTGTGTTCGGGTCCAACTTTTTCGAGAGTGATGGCAACATAAGCGTTCTCTTCTTCGGAAGCATCCAGATATTCGATCAACCCGTTCTTAACAAGGTCTTCCCAAGTCCATTCACCTAAAGCAATTTTTTCGAGGTGCTTAGGCTGAAGCTTGGCGACACCGTTTGCTACGATTATCAGTGGTCTGCGGACTCTGCCTTCGTCACAGTTCACATGGACTTCTTCGCTTTCAGTTTGTGCCTTAGAAAAGTGAGTTATGTTGACTTCGGTGCTGATTTCACCGGTTCGACGTTTTTCCCTGAAAATGGCAACCATGTCTTGCGGATTGTTGCAAAAGCCGATTATATTGCCGTCTACGAATACCTTGGCTCCGTTAATTTTCATTGAATCGTTTGCCTCGTAAGCCGGCACAGTTCCCATCTCGAACAGGAGTTGCTTAATTTTGTCAGCGCTTACGCCTACTGATATGGATGAAGACAGTGCTAGGTTTTTGACTAGACCGCAGTTTGAGCCTTCAGGTGTTTCATTGGGGCATAAACGTCCCCAATGAGTTGGGTGCAAATCTCGGGCCTCGAAGTTGGGTTGGCTTCTGCTCAACGGCGACTGAAGCCTTCGCAGGTGACTAAGAGTGGAAATATAGTTTGTTCGATCAAGCAGTTGTGTGATCCCCACACGTCCTCTTCCCCAGTTGCCTGTGGCGAGCGCATGTTGAAAACGCTCGGTTATGATGCCGGGGCGAACTGCTGCGGAAACGGTTATTATCGGGCCTTTGACACCTATGCGTTCAAGTTGGTACTTAATGTCGCGTGTCAGATTGCGGAATGCAACGCGGAACAAGTCAGCTAGAAGCGGACCTGCTAGGCGGAGCCGTTTGTTTTTGAAATGGTCCTTGTCATCTTGCTGGCGTCTTTGCATTTTAAGTTGGATGACTCGACTTGCCATTTCCCCTAGAAATATTGCTTTGTCTTTGCGCTGCTTGTCGGTTCGCCCCAAGTGTGGCAGGAAGTTCTTGTCCAGAGCAGTTTCTGCTTTCTGAATGCGGTATTCTTCCACTTGGCCATGAGCAACTCTGTTGCCGATAAACAGGATAGCGTCGGAGGGAGTATCAACGCCGATTGCTTTCTCGAAGGATGCACCGAGCTCTTTTTGGATGTCTTTATCAAGAGAAACAGCTTCTGCGATGTCCTTGTCTTTCTCTAATGTTAGGGCACGCATAATGACAACAAACGGGATTTCCGTAGGCACTCCAGGCATTGAGACGTAAATAGCATCGTCTGCCTTCAACTTCAACTCAATGCGGGCTCTAAAGCCCACTGTGGTAGAGAAGATTTTAGCTTGATAGACTGGTGAGGTTCCTTTCTCATCAAGATCGATAATAACGCGATTAGGCGCTAGATCTTCCATGGCGACTATTACTCGTTCAGAACCATTAACAACAAAATAGCCCCCTGGGTCATCAGGATCTTCGCCTGCAGAAATAAGTTCTTCGCGACTGAGCTGGCTCAGGAAACAAAGCTTGGACTTTAGCATGACAGGGATATTTCCGATGTAAACCAATTCCGTATCTTGCTCACGGCCATCAATGACAGGTGTCATTTCTAGGGCGATGGGTGCTGCATAAGCTAAGTTCCTAAGTCTAGCTTCCATGGGATAGATTTCATGTTTTGTCCCATCGACTTCTGTGGCGTATGGCCCTGTGATGCGACTTTGTGGGTCGATGACCCAGATTTGGCCAAGCTTTACTTTGTAAGGCGATTCAGGGACTTCGATGGGAATTTCGGCAACTTCATCAACGACTTCTTGCAGTCCATGGTCGATAAATTCATTATAGCTGTCAAGGTGCTGTCTTACTAGACCTTTTTCGTTGAAGAAACTCTTCAACAACAGATGGGTATCTTCTTTTGAAAGTTCAGTCAATTTTCAATTCTCTCCCGCAATTTTTATTTCATCTATGTCCTGACGTGCCTTTTCTATGCGGGTTTCTTTCAAACTTACAAGTCCTCCGAGTTCGGATGGATCCAACTCGAAAAAGGATTCCTATTTTTTTTAAGAGCACAAACAACAGCTACGCGGGAATCTAATAAACCTTTTCGTAGACTCTTTCGCGTTTTCCTCGATGAACTGCCGACCGTTAAGGAAGCTTTTCAATTGTTTCCCCATTTTTTTCGAGTGGATTTAGAGGTTGATTCTTGAAAAGTCAGCTCCTTTCAGCTGAAACAAATGCTATAAACCTAAATTCGCCCTGTTTTTAGCAAATGTTGCATCACGCTAATTTTTTACAAATCTTTTTGCAATTATCTTTGGCAACTTTAACAAGGACTAGTCACAGCTTTAGTGTCAATTATAATCGGCATCATCAACATAATCCTGAAAGACCTATTGATCAGTTACTTTAAACCATTCTTCTAAGTGCAGATTTCTGGTTCCTAACAGGGACGGCATTCTTGGCAGCAATAGTCTTTCTTGTGGCAGCGGTGTTATCGGTTGCTCAGAAAACTTTTCTAAATTAGTCTCTACATATTTTGGTTATTCTTGGGTGAAAGAGAGCAGTTATCAAATTTCAATATTACAGACCACCCGAAGCCATGGTTAAGTCAGCAAAAAAACGAAGCATAGCACATCAACCTTCTATGGTTTGCCCTCGTAGCAATGCAGTTTAAAATATTTTTATTTGAAACGCGTTCGCTATGTTACTTTTTCAGTTCTTCAACCAAAACAACGTTTTCTATAGGGCCATCCTTCTCGAAAGATATTACGCTTAATTCATTAAGGTGTGTGATTACTCGATTAGCTTGTAGCCAACTAAGTTTTGCCTCAGCACGTATGGCTTTTTGGGGGTATTTTCCGTCGTGACCTTGCAGTATTTTAACAACCTTAAGTTCGTCTTCATTTAGATTATCCATTACAGAATCAAGAGTTGTCTTGGCGGGAACAGTATCAGAAGCGTGTTCCAGAGTAGAAGGCAATAATTCCTTTACAGGCGCTTCAGGAATAACAGGTGTTCCAACAATAACCTGCTTATCCTGAACAGCTCGAGAAGGCAAAGTGTTCGACGACACGTTAGGACCTAAAATTTCTCGAAGTTCGTTAAGTTCCTCACGCATCGCAGAAACGTCCCCCTCAAGAGCGGCAGCTCGATTCTCGGCGGTTCTCTTTAAATTATCAAGTTCGCTCCTTAAACGAAGACGTTCTGCTTCCAAACTTCGAATTTTTTCTTTTAAATCGTCCATTGACTGCATAAATTAATCCCTTCTCTCGAAATCCAGTCTCCCAAGTTCGTGGATATTCCTGTTGGCACTCTAGGAATTACGCTTTCGAGCTGAAAAACGTTTTGGCCAAGCATTTGTAGAAAAAAGGTTTGCCCTTAGCATGTGAATAGTTCACCGTTTCAAGAGATCGATTTCGGCAGTCGACGCGCCAACGAATTTGTCCGTCTTTTTCCTGATAATGGGCAGCATTTC
>DATJPJ010000104.1:0-7358 GCA_035506455.1 Candidatus Nanoarchaeia archaeon | reverse complement strand
AATTATTTACACGGCAGTCGCGTGCTGGGTCATACCCTTCTACCTATTCATGGAGGGCCTCAAAAACATCTCGCCATCTACCTCGACAATTCTTCAGCTTTCTCAAGTGGTTGTTGCCGCGATAATAAGCAGCGCATTTCTAGGCGAAGCGTTCACAATAATCTCAGTTACAGGGGCAGGTTTCATAATTTTGTCAACTGTACTAGTCTCATACCACACAGACTCAACTTGAAAACAAATCGAAGCCGAACCAAGGAAAAGTTCACGGCAAGTCGCCTAATCCCATTTACAGTTATGTAGAGAAGAAACCCAATCGATGAATCAGCCACAAGAAACACACAGCTCTGTCTCCCGAACTTACCACCGGAACAACGTTTAACCTCATAAACGCTTAATAGAGAGAGTTCCACCTTGATACTGCGCTAGAGAGTTGATGCTAAATGGCAAAATTCAAAGTAATCGTCTCCGACCCCCAAGCCGGCACATCCAAAGTCGTCGAAGTTGAAGAAGCCCGAGCTGCACCATTCGTCGGCAGAAAAATCAGCGACACAATGGACGGAGCAGTCGTCGACATGCCCGGCATGAAACTCATGATCACCGGCGGGTCAGACAAAGACGGCGTTCCCATGAGACCAAACGTTCACGGCGGAGTACGCAGAGGAGTCGTTCTAGGCGGGGGAGTAGGCTACAAACCCAAACGTGAAGGCGCACGCAAACGCAAGGCAGTCCGCGGAAACATCATAACCGACGAAATCGTGCAAATAAACATGAAAGCCGTAGACCAGCCACCAAAGCAAAAAGAACCAAAAACAGAAGCAGCCAAAAAACCCCAAGCAGCACCAGTAGCGCCCGCCTCGGCGTAATCGTCAAACCTTATTAACACCTCAACATTTATTCTTCATCAACTATTCCTTAGGATTTAGTGGAAACAACATGAGCAGCCCAAAAGCCCTTCCCAAACAACCCGAAGTCAACATAGGAACCATAGGTCACGTTGACCACGGCAAAACAACCCTCGTGCAGTCGCTAACAGGCGTTTGGGCATCCCGACACAGTGAAGAACTCAAAAGAGGCATCACCATAAAACTGGGCTACGCAGACCTACCAATCTACAAATGCCCATCATGCCCTCCACCAAAAAACTACTCCACCAAACCCGAATGTCCCTTATGCAACGAAAAAGGCGAATTCGTCCGATCCATAAGCTTCGTCGACGCCCCAGGACACGAGGCACTAATGGCGACCATGCTTTCAGGAGCCGCCATAATGGACGGAGCCATACTCGTCATCGCCGCTGACGAACCCTGCCCACAACCCCAAACAAGAGAGCACCTGGCAGCCGCCGAAGTCATCGGAATAAAAAACATAATCATCGTCCAAAACAAAATCGACATAGTCGACGAAAAAAGAGCGATGCAAAGTTACCAAGAAATCAAAAACTTCATAAAAGGCACAGTCGCAGAAAACGCACCCATTATCCCAGTTTCCGCACAAAGAGGAATAAACATAGACGTCCTGCTTACGGCCATTCAAGAAATTATTCCAACTCCAAAACGCGACGACACTAAACCACCCTTCATGTACATCATCCGATCATTCGACGTCAACAAACCAGGAACCCTCATAGAAGAAATGGAAGGCGGCATAGTCGGCGGAACAATATCTCAAGGCAAATTCGCACTCGGCGAACAAATCGAAATTCGCCCAGGCATAATGGCAGAACGCGAAGGCAGAACCGTCTTCGACCCACTCATAAGCGAAATAGTCAAACTCCAAGCAGGCGAACAATACGTAAAAGAAGCCACCTGCGGAGGCCTCGTCGCAGTAGGCACATGCCTAGACCCATCTTACTCAAAAGCCGACGGCCTAACAGGAAACATCGCAGGAAAAGAAGGAATGCTCCCACCAACACTCACAGAACTAACACTCGAAACCCACGTACTCGAACGCGCCGTAGGAACCAAAGAACTCCTCAAAGTTGAACGCATAAATCTCGAAGAACAACTACTACTCCACATAGGCGCAGCCGTAAACGTTGGAAAAGTCACAGCCGCCAAAGCAAACCTCATCCGAGTAAAACTAAGCAGACCCGTATGCGTATTGCCAGGTTCAAGAGTTGCAATAAGCAGGAAAATCACTTCAAGATGGCGTCTTATCGGCTACGGACTCATAGTAGAAAAAGCAGGCAACAAACTCTAAAAAAGAACCTATTTTATTCCTTGCTTAACGAGAAACTGCTGAGCCTTCTCCAGAACATCACGAGCATTCTTAAACGTAAGTTTTTCCTGAGCACCATCATATGTTAACCAAGCAAAGCCAATGTGCTCAAACGACAACGTAACCGCCGTAGCAGGCGACTCCATAAGAAAGAAAACAACTTCTTTAAAGACAGTCGTGCCCTGGCGCTTGTAATAGTAACCAATTTTCTGCCGGAACCCCTCCAAGAAACGGGCATTCTTTATGCCAGTCTCTTCTCCCAGTTCACGAACAGTAGTATCTTTCTCAGTTTCGCCCTTCTCTACATTACCCTTGACAAAATCCCAGTGCCCAGCCTCGTACTGAAGAAGAAGATACTTAATTTCAGGGGTTTTGGCAAAAACCACCGCACCGCAAGATTTCTCGTTCAGCATAGGCTAGCACATCTATTTTGATGGTTACTTCATACGAAGTTGAGGTTTAAAAGTAATTCTGAAAACCATACCCAATGCGCTTATTATTCAGCCTAATAATCGTAAATAAACTAGAGGGCAAACAGTGTCCGGCGAAAAACTCAACAAGCAACCGATAAAGATCATAGTAGACTCTAATGCCCTTTTCATTCCGCTCGAGCTCAAGCTTGACATCTTCTATGAACTACGAAAGCTTCTAAACAGAAACTTCGAATTGATAATTCTTTCACCCGTAAAAACCGAACTGGAAACGCTGGCTCAAAGGAGCCCTCCAAAAATGCGTCGCAACGCAATGTTCGCATTGGAATTAGCATCTAAATGCACGTACGTAAGAGTGTCGGAAAAGTCAAACGAACCAACTGACGAGGCAATAATTCGTGTGGCGCAAGCTTGGAAGGCACCTGTTTTTACAAATGATAAACTACTGAAACGGACACTAAGAGATATAAGCATCCCGGTGATTTACGTACGAGCAAAATCACGTCTAGAAATGGACGGGTTGATATCGTAGATGTTTAAACTCATTACTCTCCAAGACACTATACGCATTCCGCCTGAGACCTTCGGCAACCCACTCGAAATAGTAGGCAAAGAACAAGTCAAATCCAAATACGAAGGCGTCGTAGATGAAGAACTCGGATACGTTATAGCCGTCAGCAAAGTCCAAGTTAGCCCCATCGGAAAAATCATCCCAGGCGACGGCGCAACCTACCACAAAGTAAACTTTTCACTCCTCACTTTCTACCCACTCATCCAAGAAATCGTCGAAGGCGACATAGTAGAAATCGCCGACTTCGGAGCCTTCGTCCGCATCGGACCAGTCGATGCATTGCTCCACGTATCACAACTAATGGACGACTTCATCAGCTACGACGAAAAACAAGGCGTCCTACTCGGGAAAGAATCCAAAAGAAAACTCGCCGCAGGAGACCAAGTCCGCGTCAGAATCACAGCCGTATCGCTAGGCAGAGCTGGAAGCTCAGGCAAAATCGGAGTCACAGCAAGACAACCATTCTTAGGCAAACTAGAATGGGTTAAAGAAGAAGCAATGGGAGTCAAAGCAGCCCCAGCAGAAAAAGAACAAGCTAAAGGCAAGAAGGAGAAACCAGAATGAGCGAGAAAGCATGCGCAAACTGTCACTTCATTGCAAAAGAAAACGTTTGTCCAAAATGCAGGTCTACCACACTAAGCGAGGATTTTGGCGGCATAGTAATCGTCTTCGACCCTGAAACCTCAGCAGTCGCTAAAGCCATGAAGATTAAAGACAAAGGCCGCTACGCACTCAAAGTTAGATAATCATTTTCTTTTACTTTTAATAGCCAATTAAACAGAGTACAGTATGCTCTGAGAGATTAGCGAGGCAGCTCAATGCCAGACACTTACATCATCACGTCAAAAGACCTTTCAAAGTTCCAAGAACCATTCGGCCTCCTAATTCAAGGAACCTCCAACCAAACGATGAAAAAACTCAAAATCCTACTCGCCGAAGAGGAAACCCCTATGATAGTTTCCGTCGGCGACACCGTCTCACGCAACCTCGACAAAATGGGTATCCAAACCCACTTATCCATAACTGACAACAAAAGCCACCGAAGAAAACTAAAGCCCCAAAACTTCCCAGACAAAGAGCTCATTAAAGTTAAGAACCCTCCGGGAACAATTACTTCTCAAGCCACAGCAGCAGTACAAGAAGCCCTCTTGAGTGAAAAACCCATTCACATGCTCGTAGAAGGTGAAGAAGACCTCCTCACGCTCATATCAGTACTGCACGCCCCCGAAAACGCCTTCGTCATCTACGGACAACCGCACAAAGGAATAGTCGTCGTAAAAGTGACCCCCAAAAAAAGAGCAAAAGCTGAAAAGATTCTAAAAAGCTTGAAAACCAAAAAAGAAGAGGTTTAAGGAATTTAAGCGCTGTAGTCTCTCTCAGCCGGCTTAGCGCTTGGCACCTTACCAGCCTCAGGAATAACGGGCAGCGGAATAGGCGGAGGAATTCCCAGAATTCTTGAAACCAGAATCGACTCAGTGAACACAACGTTGGAAATTGACTGAAGAATCACAGGCGTAGGCGGCTTTTTCTGCTCATAATCTTTGAGGATTTTTTCCACCTCAGATTTGTCTCCTTCGACAAGAGCCATCCCCTTAAGACTTAGCTGCGCAATCGAAGGATTATAACTAATCGTCAACACGAAAGGAACCTCGAGATTAGTCTCGCCCTTCTTTTCAATACTGGTAATGTTGATGTTCGTGCCTACCTGAATGTTAGGAGCTGGCTTTCGATTGTCCCAAAAACGTTCAGCAGAAATACTAGAAATTGAAACGTTGACCCTAATCATGGTTAACCATCAAGCGGACTATGAGCACGAAGACGGCTTATAACTCTTCTCGCCTAGGCGCGCTTGTACCTTGTGAACCCACAATGGCCACAAGTGAATCTTTCGCCGTGGTCTGCCATGAAGTAACCTGGACCGCATCGTTCACATGACGGTCGAAGCCTGGTAACCTTGTCGCCTTCACACTTGTAGATGGCGTAGATACCTTTCTCTGCTTTCTTAGGCTTCTTCTCCGCCTTTGGAGCAGCAGTTGGCTTCGGCCCTTTAGCTTCCTCTTTCTTTGGCGCTTCTGTTGGCTTCGCAGTTTCTTTTGCGGCTGCTGGCGGAGTTTCTTTCTTTTCTGGTTTCTTGGACATGTTATGCTTTCGCCTCTTCCTTTGCTTTCTCTGGCGGGCTGTTTCGTTTTATGATATAACTTGGCTCAATAATCTTTGCTTGTGCTTCTGATTGGTAAGCATTCGCTTCCCCAACTGTCATGCTCGTGCCTGTTTTGGTGCTCATCTTCTTTATGAAAACGAGTTTGTCGTTGACCTGTAGTTGGCTGGCAACGGACCGTTTAATGTCGAGCCGTCCAGGGGTTTTGGCTTGAGTATGTTCGACGGTGAACTGAACTTCGGTTCGTTTCAGTACAGGATTTTCTTTTTTGGAGATTATTTTAAGTTCCATGAGTTTTCCCTTGCTTTGCATTCTACTTTAGTGGTACGTACATTGATGATCTGGATGCACCGATACCAGGAGTTCCGTGTCGCACGGGTTTGTTGGTTATCGCGAATTCGCCTACATAATGTCCAATCATTTCCGCCTTTATGTCTAGGGCGACGAATTCTTTGCCATTGTGGACGTGGAGTTTTGAGCCAACCATTTCTGGCAGTATAATCAGGTCGCGAACATGTGTCTTAACAGTGACTTCTTTGCCTTTCTTACTTGACTCTTGGGCTGCGCGCATTTTCTCTAGCAGTATGCGCTGTTCAGGCGTTAAGCCACGTTGCAAACTACGTCGTTGTCTAGAGGGAAGCAGGTTTATGAATTCGTCCATTGACATGCCTTGCAGGCTGACGAGCGAGTGGCCACGATACATGAATTCTTTGGGCATTTTTCTTCATCCTTCATTGATTTTGAGTTGCTTTATACTTTCTCCTATTGGATAGCTCGTTTCTTTTTCTGTCCAGGTCCTCTGGCGGCTATTAAGCCAACTTTTTGGCCAGGAGGAGCACCGTGCGAGGTTGTAGTGCATCTGCGTGAGCTGCGTTTGCTGCTGCCGAATGGGTGAACCGCTGGGACCATTTTGCGTCCGCTGGTTCGGGGGTACTTGTGACCCTTGGCTTTCATGAGGTGGAATTTTTCTCCCGCCTTCAAGAAAGGCTTGTCAGTTCGGCCCGCAGCGGCGACTACGCCGATGGTTGCCATACAGTAATCGTTAACGTATCTTGTTCGTCCCGAAGGCAAACGTATCATGGCGCCTTGGGGAGTGTGACCAACGACCGTTGCGTATGCACCTGAAGACTTGGCCATTTTTCCTCTGTCTCCTGGTCTTAACTCGATGTTGCAGACAAGAACACCCTCGGGGATTTTTCCAAGCGGCAGAATGTTACCTATTTCGGGGGATGCCTTTCCACCCATTCCGATTTGTTGCCCTTCATGGGTTCCCTCGGGAGAGGCGATGTAGCAATCTTGACCGTTCTCGAATTTTATGAACGCCAAGGGTGCTCCCCGGCCCGGGTCGTGAACGAGTGACTGTACTACGCCGCTGAGTTGAGTTTCAAACATGTCTTTGGGGCTTAAAGCGGGATATTGCGCTGGAGCAACACGTTTGTGAGTTGAAGCTCGATAAGTTGAACCACCGCGACCGCGTCTTTGTACACGAATTCGTTTTCCCATAATCAGTCCTCCATGTAAGTCTACAATATTCCTAGTTTGATGGCTACGTCAGAGGCCTTGTATTGTGGGGTGAGTTTGACAAAGGCTTTCTTCTGACCCTGTGGAGTGATGAGCATAGTTATTTTTGCAACCTTCACTTCGTACAGTTCTTCAACGGCTTTCTTAACGTCTGGTTTGCCGGCTTTTAGGTTGACTATGAAGATTAGTTTGTTATCTTTTTCAACCATAAGACTGGCGGATTCTGTCATAAGCGTGTAGGATATTACTTCGTGGGATTCCATTATGCGTTTTCTCCTTCACCATACAGTTTCTCGAGTTGTTCAATAGCGCCGTTTGTCCAAAGAGTGAGCCGGCCAGCGTGTGTACCGGGTGCCAAGATTTCTGCGTTTAGATCTTTGACAGTTGTTATATCAACTCCTGGGATGTTATGCGCTGCGTTAACTATGCCTTTGTTTTCGGCGATGACGATTAGGGGACC
>DATJPJ010000103.1:0-6112 GCA_035506455.1 Candidatus Nanoarchaeia archaeon | reverse complement strand
TTAAAGAAGCAGTGGACGCGTTAACGAGGTTTGCTGTAAAGACAGTGAAGGTGAAGTTTTGTTTTGCTCTAGCACCCGCGATTGGTGATGTTCCATTTGTCCACATGGCTGTAACTGAGGAGCCTTGCCTTGAAGTTGTGCTGTTTAGTACAATTGTTCTTGACTGAGCCTCAATTGTTCCTGTTACGTTTCCGGCGCTGGAATTTGTGATTTGTCCGTCCATGCGAACAAAACTTTGTTGAACAGACATTTGATTGCCTAATGCATTTCCGAAGCCCATACCGGGGCCTTTGCCTTCGTTTTGGCGGCCCAAATTCATGTTGTTCCAATTCATGAAGGGTTTAGCACTTACTGTGGCGACTGCGCTGAGAGCACTTATTGCAAAGATAGCTATCAGGACTGTTGCTAAGACTTTTTTCATTTTTGGTCACTTCTCTTGATTAACGTCACTATTGATTTAGGAAGGCAAATAAAAGCATTTCTGAGGTCTATTTAGTGAAATAGTCTTCATAATTGTTCATTTTTGTTCAATAAAGTTCATTTAGGTGTAAAAATCGTTTTAAGCCTATAATAAAGGTTAATTTACCAATATGAACGGTTGGCTGGGAGATAGCTAAAATGGTTGGCGAGTCTTCCTGGATTCCATTAACTACTGTTGATGGTTGTTGATATGTCGTTCATCATGCAAAATCGTCAATAGATTGCGATTCTTAAATAAAGAAGAGCACAGACTGGTTTAGTTAGGTTAAAATGAGATTTCGCCAAATAGTGCCAGTGCTTACGATATGTGCTCTGGTGATTTTCGTAGCCTCTTCACTTCAGGTAGTTTATGCACAGGAATTTGTGCAGTACAAAGTGCAAGTTAATCCAGATGGTTCAGCTTCATGGACGATAACTCAAGCTTCCGGATTAAACGGAACTATCGATAGTTGGAAAGACTTCCAGCAAAGGGTCACTGCCCTCGTTTTGTCAGCAGGTAACAAAACTCAGAGAGAAATGGCAGTGGATCCGAACTCACTTCAGCTGAACACCGTGTGGGGAAACCAGAGCCAAACAACTGAATACCAGTTTACTTGGCTAAACTTTAGTGTTGTTCAAGGCAACCACATAGTTTTCGGAGACGTGTTCCAAGTGAATGGGTTCTTCAGCCAACTCTACGCGGACGGTGAGCTTCAAATTATCTATCCGACAAACTGCACTGTTTCGTCAGTTTCTCCAAATCCAAATGGGGCAAACAACTCCCCAAATACTCTCGATTGGCTGGGCACAGATTTCTTTGTAAATGGCAACCCATCAGTAATCCTGGTCGATTCTGGTTCATCCCCTTCTCCAGCTCTTTCCTCCGGCTCCATGGATTGGCTGCTCACTGTTACAATTGGATTGGGAATAATTACAATCGCAATGGCGGTTTTGTTTGGATTCTTTTTCTTTCGACGCAGCAAAAACAAAAAAAATGTGGGCCTAACAAATAGCATCCCGTCAAATGTTCCTGTCGTTGAAAGCGAGGAAGAGAAAATACTGAGAGCGCTTCAAGCAAGCGGAGGCAGCGCCTTCCAATCTGCCATTACTGATCAATGCCGTTTTTCAAAGTCTAAGACGAGCCAGCTCTTGTCTGCTTTGGAGAAGAAGGGCGTTGTGACAAGGTATAAGAAGGGGAGAGATAAAATAGTGACTTTAAATGAGCAAAGCCGAGCTAAAGGTGAGTATTCTTGAAGTTGAAGAATAGTTTTCTTGCTTTAACATTTGTTTGCTTCCTGCTCATTCTGTCCCCAATTTACTTTGCGAAGTCCCAAACGCCCTCTGACACCATTGTCAGCGTAGTTCCTGACCAAATTTCCATGCAGGTTGGCAAAACTTTTGTGGTAAACATAACACTTAACAACGTTGAGAATCTATACGGCTTGGATTTGACTCTTGACTACAATAGTTCAGTTCTTCAACTTGTTAACGTAAAGCCAGATGGAAGCAACTCTGCTTCTGCCGAGGGGTTCTTGGGTACAAACTCCATTCCAGGCGGCGTCTTATATGGCAGCCCAGTAACTGTTGACTCAAACGCCATAAATTCTGGCTGTCTATACTACAACACCTCATTATCTACAATTGATGAATATCATCTCTTCGCGACCTCAGTGAACCCAGCAAGCTCTTTCAATGGCAGCGGAACAATTGCAAGTTTAACATTTAACGTATTAGCTCCAGGGCATTCTGACTTGACTCTAAACAGCACGCTCGCAGACCACCCTGAACCGGGCGAAACAACGTCTGAAGCAATTTCACACACCGACGTAAGCGGTTCTTTTGACGTACAAAAAGTTCCCGAGTTCCCCTTAATGCCCGCATTAGCCATTTTAATTGCGATCGTGACAATCACACTACTTATTGCGAAAAAAAAGCTAACTAAAGCAAGCACACCGACCAGTTAGCTTAGCAATCTTGGGATCACAAGGCAACGCTATGCGTTAACGACGATTCTTCCCGTCGTGTATGGAATGTACTCCCTGATGCTTTCAATTGATGTTTTGGCTAGCTTATCGCGCTGATCCTTGGGTAATTTGAGAGTCAGCGACCGCAGAGTCTGCTTAAGCAAATCTTTACCTGACAAATCGCCCGGGACCAGAACCACATAAACTTTCGCTATCGCCGATACTGCGTCGACAGGACCGCCAATGAACCTCAATTTTTCCTGACTCTCGACTATGCCTATAGCCAACCGAAGGATTGTCCCACGCATCCAGTTCCGTTTGCCACTCACAGCAAAAGCTCCGTGTGGCACAAATTCTCCTGATGGTCCGCTTTTTCCGAGCTGATTAGGTTTAACCCAATAGACGTCAACCGACCCCATTTTTTCCCGCCATCCCCTGGATAGCGAAGCGGCGAATTCAGCCGCCTCTTTTAGCGTTTTGTCACTCGGTTCTTTGCCCTCGGATTTAACTACAGCAAAGGGCGCGCCAACAATTTCAGCGTGAAAGACAAAATCGGAAGCGTCTGTGTGTTTTTTTATAAGAACCTCGTTGCTAACGACATCTTTGCCTGCAACAACCAAGAACCCTTCTGTCGAAGTGAACCAACGAAATTTTTCGAACCACTCTTTTATTTCAACTCTGCGGGAATCAAGTTCCTCAAGGGCTTCAGCGGGAGCAGCACTTTTTAAGGCTTCAACACGACTCACACGCTTTTCTAGGTCGGCTAATTTCTTCCTAGATTCCTCCAAAGCTGTAGCTACTCCTTGCATCTTTTGTTTTGCCCGTTTTCCAAGGTCGTAGAATTCGTTGGCGTTTTCATAAAGTGTCATACGCAGGTTAAGGCTGAAGAGCAAATTATCCACAGAAACGTTAACGGCTAAGTTTTTGGAGTCAAAAGAAACATAATATTTCGATGATGAGTCATTCGCTTGTTTAGCAATTGTAACATCCAAAACTGCTTCCGCAAGATCCTTACCTTCTCTATACTTAGACGAAAACTTCTCGAGCAAAACCTGCAATTCGGTAAAATGCGCGTAAATCACATCGCCTATTTGCTTTTCACGCACCATTTTAGCATCATCTTCACGCATAGCCTGTTCTTGGTCAGCTATCATACGCCGTAGCCTGTCTGCTTCCCTTTTAACCTGAGTAATGTCGATCCCTGCGACTGCCTTTTCTGCGGCTGTAATGCGAACGTAAAACTCATCCAAAGCTTCGCTGAAGCTATGGAATGCAGTCTGATTGAAAGTTGAATACCGTTTGAGCCTAAACGGAACTACGTCCACGAAACCGCCCTTTTCATCAAGCACAATGTTTGGTTCAAGCTTTCGGGTTGACACCGTGGAAAGTAACTCTTGAAGGGTGCCGAATATGACTTCAGCTTCTAAAGTGGACAGAGTATTGCTTCGCTTTGTTTTTTCCACGTTTGCCCTCTGCAAGAGTTCTTCTGAGTACATTCCTCCAATGCCCAGCAAACGGACAAGAGCTCTAACCAATTCAACTTCTCCTGAAGAATTCAATCCCGACGTAAACTCTTCCAACGTGATTTTGAAGGGGTTCTTGCTTGTCGTGGGCGGAAGCTGGTAAACTTCGTTTCGAATGATGTTGCGGTCGCGCATTCGCTTAAAAAAAAGCGCTTGCAGAATTTCTCCTTTCTCGCTTGTCAACACTATGTTGCCTTCACCGAAAAGCTCTACGACAAGCTTGAGCATGCCTAATTTGGTCTTGAAATGAAGTACCGCAACGCGCTCAAACTCGAGTTGTTCAAAATTGACTAGCCATCCCCCGGGCAGATACTTGCGCATTGCCATGGCGAACGGTGGAGGTTCTTGGGGCTTCTCTAGCGAATAAGCGGTTAGGTGGATTCTCCTTCCTGCTTCCAGGACCAATCGCATCGGCGGTTCATTTGCCTTGTGAAGCTTAAGCATAAGTGTTTTCGCGTCTAGCTGATAGACATTGTTGACTCTGGAGTCTGCAAGTTTGTCCCTAAGTTCACTCACAACTGCGTGCAAATCGAAGCTGGTAAAGTCTTTCTTGACCATTCAGGATTCACTATTCTGAATTTGTATAACCTGCGGCGACAGTAAATAACTCTTCGCGCAAGATGCTTCAGGGAAATATGGTTTGACCTGTTTTTGCCTTGCCAGTTTCCAGCAAACAGTTAATTAGGCGCCGAATGATGAATTCTATGTTGACGCAAAACATTTTTCTCGCATTCCTGGAGCTCTAAGATGAACAAAGATTCTGTTACGATTAAGCTTCACAGACCAGGCATTAGAGAGTTGCTATTTTTCTTTGTCTCAGGGGCAATAGTTAGTGTGCCACTGACGCTTTTTGTGGAGCAATCTGCGAATCCCTTCTTAACGGGGCTCTCAACAGTCGATGTTACCCTATTGACGGTAGCTGTTTTCGCCCCTTTTGTGGAAGAATTCTCAAAGGCTTTTCCCCTGTTTTATCGACATGGCGAAACAGAGCGTTCGATTTTTAACTTGGCGTTGTTTGTTGGCTTAGGGTTTGGAGTAGTTGAGTTTTTCACTTACGTGTTCACTTTAGGACCGCAGGTAATTCCTTCTAGAATTCCTGGTTTGTTCTTTCATCCTGCCAGCACATCAATAACTGCATACGGCATAGCTAACAAGAAACCCTTGCCTTACTATTTGTTGGCAGCGTCTTTACATTTTGCTAACAACTTTTTTGCGGTTCTAACTCCACCCACCGTTCCCACTTCCATCGTGATATTGGCTGTTACGCTTTTCATTTCCTGGCGCTTGCACGATCGGACCCAAGAGAAATTCGTATACTCAAACGTTTGTCAAGCGTAGCTTGTGTTAGCTATTTTTTACGCATCTGCTAAGTCAACGGTTTATTTTCTTGCCATTTAACATCTGTTGTACCTTCTTAGTTCTTCGCGAATTAGGTAAGGTACTAAATGATCGGTAAAATGTTTCAAAGAACATCAGCTAAGTTGCGCTATGTAACATTTGTGTTGCATTACTTGAAGATAATAGGAACGCTATATGTCAGAAGAGGCCAAAAAGGAAAAAAAGAATAGGTGATTTATGGTTGAACCGTGAAGTTAAGACTTAAATTTTCTTTTTACTTAGAACTTCGCGGAAAGTTGCTTTGCATTTAGGGCATTCATGAAGGCCGATTTCAAGTTGCATGCGTTTGCCTGCTTTATCAGGTCGGCCAGCCATTTTCCAAGTTTTCTTTGGTTTGGAGACTTCAGTTGCACATTTTGGACATTTTGCCATTTGTTTTTCCTCCGTAACTATGTTCCTGTCCATGGTTTCTCATGATGGTGGATAAATAACTTGCCGTTGCATTCGGATAGAAATTTGCTGCTCTGTTCCATGGATTAAACAGATTTGTGTCAAAGGTCGTTGAAAGAGGATAAAAACGGTGCAGCATTGAGTAAACAAATTGCGTACAAAAACTATATGTTCAATTTACCAAATGTTTTGCTAAGAACCCAATTCTCGGCAAAATTCTTTTTTCTTTTTTCCATGTCGTCAATTGTTCTTAGCGTGAACCCTTGTCTAACCATTTTTTAGTGCTAATATTGTACTCCCAGATTTTCAAGCCTCTCTTGCTATTCCTACGAAGATGGCTTTCAACATATTTTTCCAGCTTATCGCTCGCCCTCAATT
>DATJPJ010000102.1:0-2336 GCA_035506455.1 Candidatus Nanoarchaeia archaeon | reverse complement strand
GTGGGCGCTTCTATGCCGACTACGCGCGTCGGGGTGGGCGTGGTTAATTTAAACGATACTCTCTACGTCGTGGGAGGCGACACCGTTTCTCTGGCGGCCAACGGAAGCATCAACTTCTTTGCACCCCAAGGAATAACCGAGGCGTACACGCCTTACTCGTTCCAAGACATAAAACCTCCATCAATGCTTCCGACCCTGCTGCTCTACGGGTCTGTAGGCGCAGGGTTTGCTTTCGTGCTAGGAGCCACCGTTTTCTTGGTCGCTAAGAGAAGGTCAACACTGCGCCTTTGGGCCGCCAAATCAGCCAGGGCGACGCGGGCACTTTCAGGCTCGGCAAAGTGGATGGTGCTATGCGTTTTTTGCGCGTGGGCGGCGTTCTTCGTAAATGGCTTCCTGTCAGAAACTAACCTTCATTGGAAAATCCCCCTGACAAGCTTCGTGTCAATCGATGTCTACGGAGCGGTAATTCCAACTGCTTTGGCTGCCTTTTTCGTCGTCCTGTGTTTAGCATACTTGAGGTTTTCTGTGCGTCGCTACTTGGTTTTCCTCATGTTCGCCATAATCCTGGCGGTCTGCCTGACGCAGGTTGTTCGTGACTCGCTGGGTTCAGCCTCAGTTACGAGTCCGGTGATGTTAATTTGCGGAGTCGACGGCATCGCTGGTTTCATCTTTGCTTTCATGAATTCGCAGCATCGCAATGCCGTCGGAGCTGGGGTCATGCATAGAATGCAGCTTGGATGGAAACCATTTGTTGCTGCCTTGTTATCTACTTCTAGTTGTGCTGCCTTATCGGCTCTGTTTGTTGACGCGATAATTGCTAGGTACTTCAGCATCTTTAGCGTCGGTCCAGTCTCCACGGACTATGTGGGCGGCGCCGGTTCAGCTGACGGGATCCTTGCATACTTGATTCTCGCTCTATTCGTCGTATCCGCCATAGCCGCAGCATTCCTTGCAATTTCTAAAGCGATACAATCAGACAAAAGACATACACAGCGGACTAAGGACGAAGAACTTAGCCAAAACCAATGACTCTGCCTCGGGTGAGGTGTCACGAATCTTCTTTGGCCCAGAGTTCCAGATGCACCTTGTTCCCTTCCCTGAAACCCCTAACTTCAATTCTCTTATCCCGCAAAAACGGAGCAACTCATGAAGATCTTTTGGAAAATTCAGCGTAACCTCCTCATGACTGTAGACCCGCCTGCCGCCCTTGTAAGACTTCGGGATTACCCGAAAATGAAGCTTCACCAAAGCTAGCCCTTCTCCTTGATTTCCCTCCAGATTTGCTCGTAAATGGGCTGCTGCATTCGGGACATTTTTTCTTCAATTTTGCGGATTCTTTGCTGCTGAGATAGAAGAATCGACATCACCATGGGCTCGAAGAGTATGGGGTTAGTTGCGTTGCTTGCCGCTGAACTGTGGGCTCTGCACATATCCATCAGTTCATCAAAGACTAGCCGAACCTGATCACTGGGCAAGGCGTTTCTGAAGTCTTTCCACCGGTCAATTTCAAACTCCAAAGCCATCCGATACGACGGAACAGTCCTACCCATCAGCAAGTCTCCAAAGCTACTTTCAGGGAAAGCAACAAGCGCAAAAGCCAATTCTTTAAGCTATGCCCCAGACAACCCTTCCATGCAGCGGAGAGAGATGGGTTAGGATGAACAATTACCCCAAAATGAGCAGGATTAAGAAACTTTGCTTTGATTTGGAACATTATAGCAAGAAATTAAATTCTAACAGGTCAGATAAGAAAGCAAGGTGTGCCTACGTTAAAGCACTTGAGAAATGTTCTCATAATAAATTTTCTATTGATTTTGGTGTTTTTCGCTTCTGATTACTTCCAATGGTCTACAATTAATAGCTACACCACAAAAACTAATATTGAAATATTCTGGAACCCACTCATTATACATTGGAACAATTTTGTCTACGTCCCAAACGGTAATAACGTTCCAGATGGTTTTGTACTATTCTTCAATTATCCATTAGCGATATTCTTGCTTACTATAGCTATAAACCTCTACTTCATCTTCAGACTTTCAAGAAATAAAGAAACAGACCATAAAGAAACTTGGTCTTAACAGAAAACTTGGAATGATACACTATTAGAGTAACAATTTTGGAGCGTTTTTAGGAGGAATTAAATCCACTATAGGATAGAAAAGAAAGCGGTGGAATCAATAATGCCTACGTCTCTGAAGCCGATGATTTGGGTTAATGTTCTGTTAGGTTTGTGTTTCCTACTTGCAAACCTTTTTCTGTGGTTAGACTTTAGCACTGGTTACCCTCAGAATCCTTATGCTTTAATGCGTTACATGAACCCATTCATAGTTGTC
>DATJPJ010000101.1:0-4699 GCA_035506455.1 Candidatus Nanoarchaeia archaeon | reverse complement strand
TAGCGATGACTTCTTGCATGCTTGTGTCGTTTCTAACGACGTGGACGTCTTTAGTCATGATGTCTTTGACTGGTATGTTGCTTGCCATTTTGGTTTGCTTCCTTTGGACTATGACAGACGCATGGGTTGTTTATCAATTTTTTGTTGTTATACGCCAATGACTTCGCTTTTTTCGGAAGCCAGGTGAAATCATCAAATAAATACGGGGAAAATAGTCTTATTCGCCTGAAGGTTTTAAGGGAACGCCCTTCACTGGATAATTGAAGGGCGCATTTTGAGCCAAAGTACTTCTGAACCTGCTGGAAAGTTCGCCAAGCAACTTGAATCAGCCGAAAACTACGCCGAAGTTTGGCAGATCGTAAAAGATACTGTAGACTTCTCTTTTGGAAAAAGACGTGGCAGCATGATGCTTTTCCTAGATGACTTGCCTCTCCAAATCGGCGCGTACTATCCTGTAGGCACCAACAACATCGTCTTGAACAGGCACTTAGTGGATATTGTGGAAGGTACGCTTCAAGATCAACAGATGGTAAAAGCATTGGTTTACAACCTGCTTCTTCACGAGTATCTGCATGCCTTAGGAGAATTATCTGAGGTGGGAGTACGACGTCAAGTTTTGGAGGTCGCGGAAAAATGTTTTGGCGCCGAGCATGCGGTGACGGTTTTGGCGCGTAAGTCTCCTTGGATATTGTTGAAAGATGTTCCCTTGGAGGCGGCATCAGCACCTAAAAGGGTTATGCAGATTGTTCAGAACTTCGAGAAAACCACGGACAAGTACATAGTCTGAAAAAAATTTAGCATACTTTCTTCTGAAGATCCTGCCAGATTTTTTCATAAACCCGAGCCTCTTCTGCTGATTGCCAAACAGGTTTGCCTTCGACGATTTCTCGTTCTTGAGGCGCTCGCCACTGCAATCCTAGTGCTTCAAAAACGGCTTCCTCAGCCTCCCCGGCAACTACCTTGTCTTCCTTGATGAGACCTTGGCTGTACTTAATTCTCATTCCTTTTGAAATCGCATAACCAGCAAGCCACATGTTGTGGTCTGCTGATCCAGTTCGAATCAGTAAGTGGACTCCGAAAGTTTCAGGTTTGGCTCGGTAAAAATCTATTTGGAAAAGCTCTTCGCGGCAGGGTAAAAATGCTTTTATGACGCTGTTTCCTGAGCAGCTTGGTTTTGCCTTGAGTCGTTTAAGTGCTTCGCCTATCTTGAGCCATTCGCCATCCGTTTTTGTGACCACGACAAAATCTATGTCATGCACTTTGGCTCTTTGACGCCTTATGCTTCCAGCAACTTCAATTTTTTCGCAATAAGAAGCTACCGAGCACTTCACTTGGTCAGCTATTTTTACGGCTTCATCTAAATCGAGTTCAGCCAGCACAGTTTTCTCCTTTTCGGGAAAAAGTGTTGATTGTTTCTTCATTAGCTCACAGCCTCTACATTTCGTGTTAACTTTAAAGATTGTCTTCGTTTCAGGGACAGCCACTAAAACGACTTTTTAACTCATAAAGTGATTGCACATTAAACATGCATCTTTACTCAATATTTTCTCTTCATAACCGATATATCAAAAACGAGTCCTTCATGATATTGGATAACTATGAGCTCCAACTCGGAAATCCCTTGCAAAAACTGCCGTTTGTGGAACCCCGAAAAGACAAGCTTTTCCTGCAACCCCGACAAATGCGAAAAACTGTCAGATTGGCTCTTAGACCACGCGTCGCTTGGAAACACCGAAGACCAAAACAACATAGTCATTAACCCTGAGCCGATCCAATACATAGTTTAAACAATTTTTTTCAACTGTTTCCTTAATGTATCCGAAATCGACTGTGATTTTTGCTGCGAAATGCCAAGCCGCAGTCTACTCATAATTCTTTCTTTATCTTTGCAGCCATCTCGTCTAGCTTTTCCCTCTCAAAAACCGTCAGCTCATCAAAATGCGGCATCTTCTGCCCCTCGAACCTTGGAATTACGTGAACATGCATATGGAAAATGTCCTGACCCGCCGCTTTACCGTTTTGCTGGACGATACTAATTCCATCGGCACACGTGGCTTTTTTAACTGCAGCGGCGATAGCCTTGGTAACTTTATGCGTTTCTGCCAACAATTCGGCAGGTATATCGAATATGTCCACATAGTGTTGTTTAGGAATGACTAACGCATGGCCCTCGCTAACGGGTCGCAGGTCCATGAAAACCAGGACACATTCATCTTCGTAAACTATGCTGGAGGGCGCTTGCTTGCTTACAATTTTGCAGAAAATGCAGTCTTCCGCCACGAAATTTCACCTTTGCTGAATTGAAATGAGGCTCAGAACTTTAAGCCTTGCCCAAAACTTGCTCGTCAAAAGAATTGAACACCTGCGGCTATCACATCGTTAAAGCTAAAAGAACATGTCAACGTTGGACCGAAAACCATTAAACTGTTATCTCGCGTTTTCGGGAAGCGGGCGAAACCGAAAGTGTGGGTTTAATCCACCTTGAAGAGAAAACGATACCGGTTTTTTCCAGCACGTTCCAATTTCATTATAGAAAAGCATCCGATCTCCTTGGTGTTTTCGACATGAGGATCTTTGCAGGGCGTTTTATCGAAACCCTCAATCTCAACCACGCGCACCTCTTTCACGAACGTAGGCAGTCTCGATAGATCGAACTGTTTTTCCGCCGACTCGCGCGACATGAAATGTTTGGTGACGGGCAGATTTTTCTTAATTACGGCGTTAACCGTTTCCTCGAACCATGACTTTTCTTTACTTCGAGGGTCAGCGGATGTGCTGATTTCGAGCCTGCCTAAGTCTTCTTCGAACTGAGCAATTATGACTTTGGTATCGGGAAAAGTATCTTCGAGAGTTTTAGCCAAAATGTGTTCGGCGGTTTGCAATCTTCCTTCGTTAGGTCGCATGCTTGTTTTGTCGTGGCTTTGCTTATAAAAACTTAACCTTGAGAACGAAGACGCTCAATTCCATTTGCAAATATGTCACTTATGTTTTAAGCATTTAGATCGCGGGTTTGGAACAACCGTGCAAAATACTTTATTATTTAGCCTCCAATTACTTTTCTGGTACGCTCGCGCTGAGAGAAGTGAGTATTATGACTGAACTTGAAGACAAAGTTCGTGAAGAAGTAGGCAAAGTAGTTGACCCCGAAACTGGACAAAGTTTTGCCGAGATGCAGATGATTACCACCGTAAAGGAAGAAGGCCCAGGTGTAGTCGATGTTGAGTTTATTCCAACCAGCCCATTTTGCCCGATCGCCTTTAAGCTAGCATCCGATATCAAAGCGGCGGCGAAGAAAGTGCCAGGTGTTGAAATCGCCAAGGTTTTCTGTCGAGGACACATGATGGAGCAACAAATCAACGAAATGACAAACAAACAGCCCTAAGCAGCTATCCTTCTGTCTTTTGATTGGGGCAAAATGACTTGCCTTAGCTCTGCTTTTGCAAGGACTATTTCATTCTTGAAAACGCCCAAGTTCCTAAGCCTATCATGACCAAGTCAAATGCTCCTATGATGCCTATATCAACGAGTAGCGGCTGTATTTGATAGGGCAAATAAGCGGCGCCCAAAATCACTGTTTTTAGGGCGTCGACACCGTAGGTTAGCGGATTAATCCTTGCAGCAATACTTAACCACTCTACATTTGATCCGGCAACTGGAAATAGAGCGCCGCTTAGGAAGAAAAGCGGCAGATTGATGAAGCTCTGGATTGCTCCAAAACTTTCTAGGCTGCCGATTGCGCTGGCTATGACTAGACCTACACTAACCAAGCCGATGGTAATGAGCAGCATGATGGGTAGGCAAATCAGGAATGCGGTAAATGTGAAGTTTATTCCCAAAAGCAAAGCTATGCCAAAAACAATAACTCCTTGAATGATTGCGTCAGTGCTGTCTCCAAACATCTTGCCAAGGAACAAAGAGAAACGTGAGATTGGCGCTACGAGTATTTCTTTGAGAAAACCAAAATCTCGATCCCATATAACGGAGATACCCATAAACATCGCTGTAAACAGCAGCGTCTGAGCAACTATGCCAGGGAAAATCAGTTGTTGATAGCTTACACCTGTAATTTGAAAGCCGCCGCGCAAGGCTGCACCGATTCCAGTTCCGAAAACAACTAGCCAAAGAAGAGGTTGGACAAAGCTGCTGACAATCCTGGTTCGGTCGCGTAGGTAACGTTTGATTTCGCGTAGCCATAGAGTGTAGAAGCCTCTAAGTTCGGTCACTTGATTTTCCTCCGCTGAATTGCAGAGAATCCATGAAGCTCTTTTCCACCGTCAGCGCGTATCATGCGACCCGTGTAATGGAGAAAGACGTCTTCCAGATTGGGCTCGCGCAGGCTGATGGAGGTAATTACCAAATTGTTGTGTATTGCAAGCTCCATGATCCGAGGCATAATGGTTTTGCCTTGCCGAACAGTAACTTCGAGCGTTTCACCAACGATGATGGTTTTTGTTGCCTCGATGTTTCCCTTAATCAACGCAGTGAGTGCGTCGAGGTTAGGCGATTTTATCATTACGACGTCGCCTTCAAGGGTTTCCTTAAGCTTTTGAGGCGTATCTAACATGATGATTTTGCCGTGGTCCATGATGCCTATGCGGTCGCTGAGCCTATCTGCCTCGTCCATGTAGTGCGTAGTTAATACGATCGTTATGTCATGAGCTTTTTTGAGTTCGCGGATGTATGTCCAGATGTGGTCGCG
>DATJPJ010000100.1:0-7588 GCA_035506455.1 Candidatus Nanoarchaeia archaeon | reverse complement strand
GTCCATTGTCCCGCTGTGCTCATGCTTCCAGCGAAGCCCATCGCTATCGTGAGGTCTTTTTCTTTAACCATTTTTTCCCAGACGTCAACGGCTTCTCCGAGTTTTCGACCTTGGTATGCAGTTTTTGCCATTTCGGTGAGGAGCTGGTTGACACTTTTGGGCTTGACCTTGATGGGTTCAAGTTTTTTGTTGAAGTATTCGCTCATTAATGTGCACCCTTTTTGTTTGATGTGATTAGTTGGGTTGTATTTGAAATTTGTTATTCAGACAAAAATTGTTACAAGAATAAGACTAGTCAAAACTAAAATGATAACAATTGATTTTTTCAATTCCGAGAACTGCTGAAATCACCCAAACGAAGCTGCTTTGCAGAGTAAGTCTTAATATGTTTTTGCTCGTATGAGGCTAGGCCGAGACGCTCGATAAGGTAAAGACAGTTCTCTGGTGCATAACCGTGGAAGTGATTGTTGAAGTAGCCAAGGATTTTCTTGGTCTTTGTTTTAACTTCGTCCACTTTGGGAACCCAAGAGTCGAGCTCTTCTTTGCTAT
Organism: Candidatus Nanoarchaeia archaeon; assembly: GCA_035506455.1. GTDB lineage: Archaea > Thermoproteota > Bathyarchaeia > Bathyarchaeales > Bathycorpusculaceae > JADGNF01. The sequence continues at coordinate 7,039 of DATJPJ010000100.1, read as the reverse complement.
AATGGTAGTCGAACCAAATCTTCTTTCCACGCCCATGCCAGCGAAAATATGCAAAGTCCGCGGTTACGTGGGTTTCACTGGGCAAGAGGGGCTCGTCGACGTTTGTATAGGCTACGTTATAGTTTCTTAGGAGGCTCCATGTTTCGTCGCGTAGCCATGATGTGTTGCGGAACTCGACAGCGTAGCGGAATCGGGGGTCAAGCAGTTTAAAAAATGACTCCAGGTTTTCGAGGTTAAATGCGTATTTTGGTGGCAGCTGAATGAGCAGGCAAGCTAGTTTGCCTCCAAGTTGCAGTGGCTGCATTAAATCGAGAAAGGTTTCTAAGTCTTGTTTTACATCACTTTTCAGACCTAGCTTTTTGTCGTGTGTGATTAATTTGGGCAGCTTTGCGGTGAATACAAAGTCTGATGGCGAGTAGCGATTCCACCCCATTACCGTGCCCTTTGTAGGGTTGCGGTAGAACGTGGAGTCTATTTCTGCGGTTTTAAAGACGTTTGTGTAAGCGCGCAGCTTCCTTTTTTCGCCTTTCAGGTAGAAGCTGCCCTCCCATTCCTTGTAGCTCCAACCTGAAGTGCCCAATAATATCGATGCTACGCTCACTGATTCTCCCCCAACGCCTCCACTACGTCATCCACGCTGTCATAAACCTTATCTGGAATTTGAACAAGCCACTCAGACAACCGAAGCCTCTTGCCGGATGTCGCATCGAAGATTTTCCACCCTTGATCTTCAACTAAAGCCTGTCTAGATGCGGGGAATTTGGCGTCTTCAGCAAGAGCCGCTTTGGCTGCGGCAACACCAGTGAGCCGCGTTATAGAAGGAAAACTTCCGGTCGCTAAGTAGCTGTTAAACCGTAGAGCATCTGTGTTCATACGAACCCCGTGGTAAGAGAGAGCGACAGTTTTCGCTTTGCTATTCAAGACTTTGTGAGCGATCTCCTCAAGCTCCTCGTCGGAAAATTGGTAAATATTGTGCTTTCCTTTGCCAAAGAGTCGAGTGTAAAGAACATCGGAAGCAAAAAGCGGCTCTTGCCTGGAAAGATCAACGCTATGTACGATGTTACTGTTTTGCATCATGCTTTGCGCTTTTGAAGTCATTGGTGCACGATTTTCCCAGATCAAACGAACGCCTCTGAGGTTAGAAGAAGAGAAAAATGCCTGGGCATCTTCGACGACTTGATCAGTCAATGTGTAGGTGGCGGGTGTTTCAAAAACCAAAAAAGGCGCTCGCAAGATGTTGCAGTAATTTATCATTTGATTTAACACTTGATAAGCTTCGCTTATTGGTTTTAAGCCGATCCGGTGCGTAAGGTCTTGATGGCAACGAACGCTAAACGTGAAGCTTGAGGGCACAGTTCTACGCCAAAGCTCCAACTGTTCCGGATCAGGATACTCATAGAATGTACTGTTAACTTCGACGAAGTTGAATGCTCGCGAATAAGCTTGTAAACGAGATCCACTTTCAACTGGAAAATATGCCCACCCGCCTGTACCCACCAGGACTTGCGTCTAAAAACACCTAATTACTTATGGGTCCTGGCGGCTTAATTTAGTTTTCAAGAAACCAACTATTCTTATCCAATTTTAAAGCTCATCAGATTTCTTGATTAACCTCAAAATAATTTGACCTCACAAAACAACGTCGGTGCGACCCGGCACAAGTATACACAATTCTCATGATACTTCACACAATCTTTGGCAAATTGTCTAATTGAAAAGGAACATTCCTAAGTCCAAATAGTCGGTTTTTTTATGCGATCTAGGAAACCCGTTGTATGATACACAAGAACCGTTTCCATCTGGCTGAAAACAGAACAGTTAAAATTCCCTCAACTATATACGCAACTTGCTAAATGCAAGAGGAAAAGGAATGTACAAACCGCTTGAAGTCCTTGGTCCAGAGCACGAATTATCTATTGTCGATCAAGAACTGAAGGCTTTGCCCATTTCAGATAAAGTCATAAAAGGGTATTGCGGCAAAACTCAGAATTTCATAGAATTACCGAAGTTCACATTTGGCAAAGAAATGCAGCTGCACGTTATGGAAATCAAAGGCAACAAACCCTTCAAGTCGCCAGTCGAGTTCGAGGAGAGCATGCAGAGTGCTGTGACCACACTTTCAGACTTTTTACACGAAAAGTTTGGGGCAAGTTTGCTTGGAACAGGTATGCACCCTTTGCTGAAGCTGAATGAAACTAGAATTTGGCCTCACAATCACCAGCAAATCTACGAAGCGTACGGCAAGGTCTTTGACCTCAAACAACACGGTTGGCTAAACATCCAGAGCTTCCATTTGAACTTGGCCTATGCAAAAGGTGCAGATGCTGTTCTCCAGCATAATCTTCTCGCTAACATCTGCCCTTACTTACCAGCCATCGCTGCATCCTCTCCCATCTACGAAGGCACATTGCATGCGAAAATGGACAATAGACTGGCTTTCTACAAGTCAAACCAGCGAGAAGTCCGCTCAGTCACTGGAGACGTGGTCCCAGAATACACTTCCTCGCTCGACTCATATCGTAAAGAAGTAATCGAAAAATACTCACAAGACCTAGCAAATAAGGGCGCATCTCAAATTATAATTAACAAGGAATGGGTGAACAGCAGAGGCGTAATTTTCCGCTTCGATCGCAAAGCGCTTGAAGTTAGGGTGATAGATGAGCAGGAATGCATCAAATCCGACGTCGCAATAAGTTGTTTTATCCGAGCGTCGCTGCGAGGACTGATGTCAAGTGAGCCGGAGTTTCTGCCACATGAAGTTCTAGTAAAAGATTTCAACTCCATTATAGCCGAAGGGTTAAACGCTAGAGTCCAAAATCCAAATGGTCCAACAGCTAGAGAAGTATGCAAACATTTGTTTAGCATTGCTTGGGCGAACGCTGACAAAGAAGAAAAAAACTATTTGCCAATAATCGAAAAACGAATCGAGGAAGGAAGCCTCTCTGAGGTTCTCAGGCGAGATGTACTCAAGGAATCACAATATGTTAGTGTGAGAGAAGCAATTGTGATGGTTTATTCAAGGCTTATAAGAAACCTCGAGGCTAACCAACCTTACTTCTGAAATGGATATGAAAAAATATGTCTAACGACAGGAACGGAAAAACCTATTCCTTCGATGTTTGCTCCGAATGCAAACTAATGTGTTGCCAAGGAGCAAATCCACCGTTGACGGCTCAGCGCAAGAAAATCATTCGCGAATATCTTAGAAGTCAAGGCATGGATTTAGATGTGTTTGTCAACGAAGCTTATTCGCATCCAGCCTCAGACGAAAATGAATACTGCGTGCTTTACAGCAAAGAAACGGGTAAATGTTGTGTTCACCTCGTCAAGCCTGAAACTTGCGTCGCAGGACCAATTACTTTTGATATCAATCTCCAAACCGGCAGAGTTGAGTTTTTCCTCAAAAAGGGAAGCATCTGTGCGTTTGCGCAGAAGCTCTACGCCGACGAAGCGAAATTCAAGATGCATCTGGAGGCAGCAAAACCAGAAATTATTAGGCTAATCTGCAAACTTAACAGGAAAGCGCTGAAGGCAATTCTTAAGATTCCAGAGCCCGAAACCTTCAAGGTTGACGAGAATGAATTGCCGCTAGAAGTTCGAAAGAAACTTGGAATCGCTTAAGAACTTGTGTAACGTTGCATCAAGTTAATAAGGCGCGACTGCAAAAACCTATGTAAATTGCAAAAGGGAGTTAAGGAATTTGGTCTTGAAAGAAATTGAGCGGAAAATGCTCGCTGAACTTGTCAGAAACTCGCGGCGAAGCGATCGCGAACTTGCAAAAGCTATCGGTGCATCTCAACCTACGGCTACTCGAGTCCGCACCAAGCTCGAGAAAGAAGGTTACGTGAGGGAGTACACAGCCATTCCAGACCTCAGCAAGGCTGGTTACGAACTCCTGGCTTTGACATTCATAAAACTAGATCCCAAACAATTGATTGTCGGAAACGAAGTAATAGACTTCAAAGGCATGCATTACAAAGCGATGACAGATAACCCCAACGCGGTCATGCTTGTTAAGCGCGGCATGGGACTAGGGTACGACGCGGTCATAATTTCTCTGCACCCAGACTATTCCTCATGCGACAAGTTCAGATCCTTCATAAGGGAGAAAATGATCGGTAGAATAACAGACATGGATACTTTCCTGGTTAACCTCGAAGATGAAGAAAATAGTTTGCCTTTTAGCTTCTACACGTTCGCCAACCAGCTCATGGCTTTCGCAAAAAAGGAAGAAAATGTAAACCAGGAAAAGACCGAAAAGGGCAAATCCTAAAGAAAACCTGCATCTCTCAACTTCAAAGCCAATGCAATGTTACCTTTGAAGTGAACTTTTCCGGAGAAGAAAGCCTTCTCCGCACTTATTTTATGACCAACAAGGTCGATGAAGTCTTTTGAAGTCATCTTAAGGGACAGATTTGGGGACTCATGTACACCCTCTGAAACCATCAAATTTTGATTCTTAATTATTACTGTCCACTCGCCACTGGTTTCGCCAGTAATGGTTATTTGGACTACAACGTTTATGCCTGCAGCCTTTTCCGGTTTGAACTGCAAGGGGAGAACCTTCTCAAAAAACTCTTTGGGGGTTGCGGCTTCCATATTTTCGCTTCCAATTACCGGAAAATGTCTTTTTCTTTTGGCCTAGTAAGCTCGAGGGCTGATACATTCTCGCCAACTTTGTAGGAGTAACCCCTGACAATTGCGACAGGTATTCCTTCGTCAGCCTGTCCAATGACAAGCTCTGCGGCTGAAGCCAACTCATCAGCTATACATGTTTGCTTTATTCTCAAAACATATCCGAAGAGGTCTTTTTCACCGCGTCTATCCCGTATAGGGATGATGCCGGAAACACCTATGGCTACGTTGATTTCACCCATACGTAGTGGACGACCATGAGTATCAGAAACTATAACCGCCACTGCACATCCTGTTTGCCGCTTGATTTCCTGTCGGATGCGCTGTGCAGATCCGTCAGGGTCCGCCGGCAATAATGCCACTAGGCGGTCGCCTTTCACGTTGGAACGATCTACGCCAGAGTTCGCGCAAATTATTCCGTGTTTTGTTTCAGTTATTATGCTGTTTGGGCCAAGACGCACGAGTTCCTTAGTTTCCTGCAGAACAACTTCCACCATGGCAGGGTCCTTATCTGTGCGTTTTGCAATTTCTATGGCCTGGACTGAAGGCACTACATCGTCGAGGTTAACTACGTTGCCTTCAGCCTTGGAAACGGCAACGTGCGTAACCACGACAACGTCGTTTTCCAGGATGGGCGTACGCTGATTTTTTGCTGCCTCACAAATAAGTTTGCCGAGGTTGTCGCCTTTTTTGAAGAGTGGAAGGTTTTCTACCGCAATTACAGTGATTGGCTGCATTTTTTGCCTCATTCCCATTTGGCTCGCTGAATAGCGTGCATGGAGAGATTCATTCTAGGCTTATGTAAACCTTGCCCCCTTTTAGGCAGAATAGGTTTGACGACAGATTTTTAAGGTGACGGTTGGTAACATCTTTTCCCAGAGGAATCATCATGGAGTATGCTAAACTCGTCGAAATGGTTCCCCAAGAAAAATGGGGACAATTGTCAGAACGGTTAATCGGTGTAATTTTAGGCGCCAAAAACGACAAAATTCCAAACAGCGTTGCTAACACTATACTAATGGACATGAAAACGGGTAACGCTAACTCAAAGAAAGGGTTGGTAAACCTCATGGAAGTGGCTGTCGTGCTTGACGTCGAAAACACCATACTCGCACTAGGAGAACTAAAACTGCTCAATGTCGCAGCCGAGGTTATTCAGAGTTAAAGGAGGATATGAAAAAATGGCACTTAAATTTGGAGTCGAATTTGTACCTAATACGCCATACTGGAAACTTGCTGCCTACGCAATGATAGCAGAAAACCAAGGCTTCAACAATCTCTGGGTTACCGACCACTATGGTAACCGCAATGTCTATGTAGCACTCGCAACAGCAGCGATGTACACCAACAAAATCACCTTCGGAACTGGCGTTACCAATCCTTGGATGGTCAACCCAGTCATAACGGCGCAGGCGATAGCTACATTAAACGAACTCGCCCCAGGACGAGTTGTCCTCGGAATGGGCGCTGGCGACAAAACCACCCTAGAAGCCGTCGGAATTGAAATGGGCAAACCAATGGCAGCAGTCAAAGAAGCCATAGACATTTTCCGCAAACTCACCGCAGGAGAAAATGTGGCTTACCAGGGAGAGGTTTTCAAAACTGCAGGCGCCAAATTCAATTTCAAAATAAAAAACAAAATCCCCGTCTACGTTGGCGCTCAAGGACCAAAAATGCTGGAAATGGCCGGCAAAATCGGAGATGGTGTTCTGGTCAACGCAAGCCACCCAAGCGACATCGGATTTGCAGTAAAGATGGCTGGCGAAGGCATGAAACAGGCAGGCAAGAAACCCGAAGAAGTTGACATCGCAGCCTACGCCTCGTTTAGCATTAACGAAGACCTCAAGAAGGCCGTCAAAGCAGCTACCCCAGTAGTGGCTTTCATAGTTGCAGGCAGCGCTCCACCAGTCTTAGAGAAGCACGGAATCAACCCAGGCAAAGCAGATGAAATTCGCAACGCCCTCAAAGTAGGCAACTTCCCATCAGCCATAGGCGCAGTTACACCAGCAATGATTGACGCTTTCTCGATATGCGGTACACCTGAAGTCTGCATTAGCAAAATTGCAGAGCTAAAGAAGATCGGCATCGGTCAGTTCGTTTGCGGTTCGCCAATAGGTCCGAACGTGAAGCAAGCCATTGACCTTATAGGCCAGAAGATTATTCCAGCCTTCCAGAACTAAACACCAAGGCGCGTTTTCCCCGCGCCACCTTAATATTTTTAGGCAACCACCACGCAAAGATTGAGAACGCTGTGATTTGGCGTTAGAGCGGCTTGAACTTGGCGCTATATGCAGTTGTTCCAGTAAAGAATCTGGTAGGTTCAAAACGTCGTCTTTCTTCAGTTTTTACGCCGCAAGAACGAAAACAACTTACTCTTGCTATGCTACAAGACGTTTTAGCTGCA
>DATJPJ010000099.1:0-4194 GCA_035506455.1 Candidatus Nanoarchaeia archaeon | reverse complement strand
TTCGATGTGGGTACCCCAAAGAATTACTTGGAAGCCATGAAAAATCTACTCCACGGCGGCTTCACGATGCTCTCAGAATTTGGCGGCAGAATAAGCCCCGACAAACAAATTTGGGTTCAAGGAGACAGCAACGACGCCGCAAAAAGACGCCAGGAAATAGTTCGAAAAGTAAAGCAAGGAAAAATAACCATAGAAGGCGCCGTGCTCATAGGCAGACACTGCGACATAGACGACGGAGTTCGCATAGTCGACTCCTGCATAGACAACTTCACCCATATCGGCAAGGGCGCCGTCATAGAAAACTCCGCCGTTATGGACCGAGCAACAATCGGCGAGAACGCAGAAATCTTCGACAGCATAATCGGCAGACACACCAAAGTCCTTTCGAGCTCACGTAATCCCACAAAAATAACTGGAGTTTCAGTGGTCGCAGACGACGTCATCATTCAAGAAGGCAGCAATCTGGTGGCAACAAAGATTTACCCTCACCAAAACGCACGAGGCGACTTCAACAATCAAACGCTGATCTCAAACTAACCTTAAGCCTTAAACCACTTGAAAATCAGGTACTTAACTTTCTCATTGCCTAAACCAGGCACGGCAATGATGAAACGTTTGCGAACAGTCGTTGCCAGTCTGCCCGCTTTGACGATTTCCGTTGCCGAAATGCCAGACCCTGCAGTCTTAACTGACACCATGTAGGGCGCGTGTTCAACCCCCGGACCATACTTGTAAACGGCAAAGTCGCAACCAAACTTGATTCCAGGCGTAACGATTAATCCGCTGTCTCTTAGGTCCTGGTACACAACGTATTTCTCGTCAAACTCCTCATAAAGCTTCTTCGCTTTCTGCCGCAACTTGGCCAAGCCAACTTTGCATTTGTCCTCTCCTTCATAAATGACCACGCTTCCCTTTTCAGCAAGATACACGCCCTCCATCAAGTCTAGAATTAGCGGGACATCGAACTCGGGAACTTTCGGCTTCGCAATACCTAATGGTTTGCCGTAGTAACCATTCTTGTACAAGTATGAGCCTTCTTTTCCATTCCAAACAACAAGGAAGTTTTCCAGAAGCTCCACAAGAATTTTCTCAGGCATTTCGGACATGACTTCTACCTACAGGTTACATTACGAAGGAAATCGCTCTGGCAGCATCCGCAGCATCTTCTGCTTTGTCAGCAGCGTTTTCCAGAAGCTGTAGAACATCACGCATGATGAACAATGCAGGCAAATCTATCTTGCTGCTGAGAATTTTTATGGTCAACATTCGATAATTGTCATCGACTATACGCTCAGCAATTTCCACATCCTTCGCTTTCTCGAGAGTTTTTGTCGAACCATAACTCAAAGCCATCATGGTTTCCCTGAGCTTGAGAACAGAATCCAAAACTGAGTCAGCGAGTTTCTGCAGATCTTTGCGTATATCTGCAGGAACGTTCCAATTGTGATCCATAATTTCAACAAGATAGAACGCAATGCCTTCACAAAAGTCAGCGATTTCGCTCGTTAAGTTTGTGAAACGAAGAAAGTCTTCTCGACTGTAAAGTATGGCCCCGATTTCCGCGAGCTCTTGACTCACAAGCTGTCTCGCTTTTATGACTTCCTCTTGACCTTTCTTGATCTGGCTAAAAAGCTCGTGCGCCGTCTTCTTATCCCCTAAGGCAAACTGCTCAGAGAGCTGCGGAATTTTTCGAGCGACCTCCAGCACCTTGCGTAAATTATCTTGACAGGCGCTTAACGCCTGACGCTTAACGCGTTCTTCAGTTTCAGCTGGAAGCACCAAATCAACACCCATCCTCAACGGTACAAATATTCAATAGAAAGGTGTATGGGACCATTAAAAAAGATAGCCCTCAGACTTCGACTAAATTGCCTAAATCTTCAAAGTTTAACTTGCCTTGAAAGTACCCGTGAAGCAATTGAGGAAGTTCTTTGATTTGGCTTCTAACTTGTTTCCAGGAGTCGCGGTCGCGTATGGTGACCGTGCCTTCAGTTAAACTTTCATAGTCAACAGTTATACCCAGTTGAATGCCTGCCTCGTCAGCCCGCGCGTAGCGCCTTCCTATCGAGCCTGCCTCATCAAAGTCAACTGTGAACCCATCTTGAGTCAGCTGCTTATGCACTTCCTGGGCTTTTTCAGCCAAGCCATCTTTGCTCATCAAAGGGTAAACGCCGATCTGTATCGGAGCAATACTTCGCGGGAAACCCAATACAACCCGGTCTTCCTTAACACGGTAAGCATACTCTAACGCGACATAAAAGAGGCGGTCAGAGCCAAAACTCGGCTCAACAACATGAGGAACAAACCGCTTCCCCCGCTCGACAGTTTTCTGTTTGACTACTTGCACATGCTCAGGAAGCACCTTGAAGTTTTCAACCAAGAAAAAGCCATCTTTCTCAATCGCCGCGGTTACCGCATTAGGGTCAGCTTTCAAAAGCAACTCGCCCACCTTTCCCGCTTCCTTCTTAAACACTGGGCCAAGTTTAGCCATGTTTGGCTTCACCACAAGTTGCTCCGTCTCCAATGGCTGAGGATACTCTTTGTAAACGCGCATGTCAACGCCGCTGGCTTTCATGTGACAGGTCAAGTCAAAATCTGTTCGGTAAGCGTGCCCTGAAACCTCTGTCCACCCGTAACGATCGAGAAGAACTTCTTGATCGAAGCTTTGGCTAGAATAGTGAGCTTTTTCCCAAGGCAGCTTCTCGATGAAACGTTGGTTCTCGACTGGAACCCCGATTTCAACCAACATTTTCTTAGCCATAGCCATGAAGAAGGCTTGCCATTCGGAGCGAACAATTTTCTTATCCAAAGCTTCTCTAACGGTAAGCCGGATTGTTTCTTCACTGTTTTTTAGCCGCGTCTCACCCAAAAGGATGGGCAAAGTCTCTTGTTCAACGTCTTTTAGCAAGTGGCAACATGGCTCCTCAGGATCGAAGAAAAACTCCAAATCACAAATCGTGAATTCCCGAAGCCTGATTAGACCTTGCCTGGGTGAAATTTCATTTCGAAGAGCGTGACCAATTTGGATGACGCCAAACGGCAGCTTCTCGCGAGCGGCAGAGTAGAGTCGACCAAACTCCACGAATATACCCTGCGCAGCCTCAGGTCTACCATAACCAGTAGCACCATTTGCGTATGGACCAATAGTCGTAACAAACATCGTTAAGAAGAGCTGCGGAGGTCTGAAGCCGCCGCCACAATCAGGACAAACTATAGCGTTTTTCTCAATAGCAGCCTGTACCTCATCAAGCGTCATTTTTTCCGCGTCGGCCGATGATATTTTGGCGTACTCTTCAAGCAGATGATCAGCCCGGAACCGCTTGTTACATTTAACGCATTCCACCATGGGTTCCTTGAAATGATCCACATGACCTGACGCCTCGAAAACCTTCCCCGGAGTAATAACTGAGGATTCCATCTCCAAGATGCCCGTTTGCTTCACGAAAAGCTCCCGAAGTTTATTCTCGACGTTTTGCTTGAGCCTAGTACCCAATGGACCATAGGCGACGAATCCGCCAGTGCCACCATAAATTTCGTACGAATTCCAGTAAAAGCCCCTTCGTCGGGCTAGTTCGTTGATGGCAGTGAACTTGTCAGTTTTGGCTGTTTCGGTCAATTCTTATCCGACCCTTTTAGGGTTATTGCTGCTCGCAAATTAAATGTTGCTGGTATTGCTGATTTGGTTTTGTTGAAACTTGGCAGTTTGGGCCTATTAAGAAAACGTGGCGAAAAACTATTGGCTATTGATGACAGCTAAGAAAAACTCAAAAAAGGAAGAAAGGAAAATTATTAAGCGGTTTTCTTACGTCTAGTCATAAGGACTGCGGCGATGGCAACAATAACGACTACGACGACGATGGCGGCAACTATGTAGGCAGTGTTATTTGACCCTGATGTTGATTGTGGTGTAGTTGAAGGCGCTGGAGTGGGTGAGGTTGTGGGTGAAAGCGAGGCCGTTGGTGTAGGAGAAGGTGTTGAAGTTGGCGTTGTCGATCCTATGGCGTAGATATTGCGATCAGATGAACTAATGTACACCATTCCGTTTGCAACAGATGGAGAAGAGTAAAGTCCGTCTAAAATGGCCGGTATTGAATCCGTTCCGTTATTTGCTTGGAAATCCCAAATGAAAGTTCCGTTCGATGCGTCTAACGCGTAGGCTTTGTTGTCATATGAAGTAACATATACTACTCCGTT
>DATJPJ010000098.1:0-3593 GCA_035506455.1 Candidatus Nanoarchaeia archaeon | reverse complement strand
CCAAGCGCTGGCAAGAACTCTGCTGCAAAAGCACGGCGTCAAAATTCAAGGGAGTGTCGAAGAAACGCTGCAAAAGCATTACCACGTTGAAATCAATACATCTGAGGTCTTCATTATGCCCAGCTTCAACGATTTCCTCGGAGGCAGGGCAGTTAACGAATCCAGACCCAAAAAGGAAATTGGCGCAGATGCCCTTATCGGTCCTGTGCTGCGCTCAACTGCTGTCGATGTGGAGGATGCGGAATTGTATCTCTTGGATGGAACCTTTGTTGGAACTTTAAGGCAGCTGAGGAATTTGTAATTTCGAGAAGTAGGTTTTTTCAAGACTCTTTCCAGTTGTAAAAAATATTCAAAAGCGCAGACCATTTTGAGATATGCAGTCTATTCTCCCGCCGTACGCGGCGGATGTCGCTTTCACCTTGACTAATCAGAATCTGTCTGAATCAGCGATTCCTCAGCCAATCCGGGTTCCTGTCTTTGGTCCTTCAGTTCTTGCTCGATTGGCAAAGTTATCGTGAAGGTAGTTCCTTTTCCTAGAACACTTTCAGCATTGATTCTTCCACCGTGGGCTTCCACGATGCGTTTGCAAATTGCCAAACCAAACCCCATTCCCTGCGCTTTGGTAGTGAAGAGGGGCATGAAGATTTTGGCTTTCGTTTGCTCGGTCATGCCCGTCCCTGTGTCGGCGAAGGTGAAGTCCTCATTTTCGCCTTTCTGTTCGCTGGAAATTTCTAGTGTTCCGCCTTCAGGCATGGCGTCTATTGCATTCTTGATAAGGTTAAGGAAAACCCTTTCCATTTTGTTGCTGTCTACCCACATCGTTGGCTGGTCCTGGGTATTATCGTGTATTTTGACGTTGTTAGGCACCTGGGTCATTAGAAGCACGTAATCTATGAGGGATTTGGGTGTGCACTCCTCAATTTCCAAATTAATTTCTCGGCTGTAGTCAAGAAGATTATTAATAATTTTGTTTGCATGATTGACGGATTTGTCGATTATCTCAAACATGGATTTTTCCTTAACATCCATCAACATTCCGCGTTTTCTGTTCAAGTAGTAAGCCGCATTCTTTATGCTGGTTAACGGGTTGCGCAAATCATGCCCTACCATTCCCGCCAACTCACCGATTGCGGCAAATCGCTCGGACTTAAGAAGACGTTCGTGAGTCTCTGTAAGCTCCTGGGTCCGGGCAGCAACCGTAAGTTCGAGACCCTTAGAGTATTCTTCGAGCTTTTCGCAATCGTGTTTTTGCTCGGTTATGTTGTCGAAAATGGCTGCGAAGTAGCCTCTTTTTGGACTGTAAGTAGTGATTTCAAGCCAAATCCCAAGTGGCTTAAACTGTACCTCAAATCGTTCCGATTTTCCGGTTTCAGCAACCCTTCCGTAGGCTTCAATTAACTCAGGGTTGAGCTCTTTTATGTTTGGAAATACCTTCGTGGCTTTTTTGCCGATAACGTCTAGCTTCTTTAGTCCAGTTAGTTTCTCGAAAGCATCATTGGCTTCTAAGTAAACAAAATCCACTGCATGGCCCTTTTCGTCATTTAGGACTTTGCAATATGCGAAGCCGTTTAGCATATGTGCGAAGAGGTTTCGGTAACGTTCCTCACTTTCCTTGAGAGCTTCTTCGGCTGAACGCATTCGAGAATTTTCAGACTCCATGCTATTCTGTCCTTTGTCATCTTTGAGACTGTCATAAATGCTGTATCTTAATATAAAATACTTTACGAATCCCGAATACACCCAAACGCAAAAAGTCTTGCCAAAGTCCTTAAAAATGGCCGTTTTCATCTTCAGATCCATGGCTAATGCTCCATTTAACTGCACAAAACTTATTGGAACGTAAAACGAACCTATTCTAAAGGTGAATTATCAAACGTCTTCAGATAACGACGACATTCCCGAATGGACCAAACGCAAACGAAATAGTCCGTTCGACAAAGACCCCTTTTTCGGAGATATAGACAAAGTCTTCCGAGAAATGGAAAAAATGATGGCGGACGAATTCAAAACCTTCACCGAAAAAGTCCCAAAAGACTACGTTAAAGAACGCAAGCTCCCAGACGGAAGCACCGTCAAAGAATTCGGGCCGTTCGTCTACGGTTACAGCATGAAAATCGGTCCGGACGGCAAACCAGAGATCAACGAATTCGGTAACATTAAGAAAGGTCTCAAGGGACCCCAAGTAACAGAAGAGCGCGAACCGCTGGTTGACGTAGTAGAAACCGGCACAGAAATCCGGGTAGTCGCAGAACTTCCAGGCGTGGAGAAAACCGACATAAAACTTCACGGAACGGAAGACAGCCTAGACATAAGCGTCGATACAGTCCAGAACAAATACTACAAAGAGGTTCAACTTCCAGCCCATGTTAGAGTAAGAGAAGCAAAATCAACATACAAAAACGGTGTCTTAGAAGTCGTCCTGCCTAAAGTTGAGGAAGACAAGCCCAAAGGCGAAAAAATAGACATAGAATAACAACCGCCGTTGAGTCCGTGCCCAAACCCATGACCAACCCGACAGATGAAGCAAGTAACATAGAAATCAACGAAATCGACACACTTAACGCTCTGTGCCGTCAAGCTAAGACCGAGGGTAAACTCTGCGGCAAAAATCTAACCGTGCTTTACGACTTATTCGGGCAACGCTTTACTAAGGCTCTTGAGGTTCTCAAAGAGAACCGTGTCAAAAAATACACTTTTAAACCAAGCAATCGCGTAGTCTGGATCGTTGTCGGCAGAGAACGCGACTATCTAATCATGGCTGAAGCGGACTTTTGTACATGCGACGACTTCTATTTCCGAGTGCTCGATAAGAAAATTCATCTTTGCTACCACCTCCTCGCCCATAAGATCGCACGCAACCTCGGCTGGTTTGCCCCGATTGAAGAAAACGACGAACTTTACGAGAGCCTCATGGATGAATGGAAAAAAGCTACAACTTAAATATCCCATGATGCAATGGATAAGCAAAACAAAGAAGGAAACCTCATGGACATAGGCGGATACTTCCAAATACTCATCGGCGTGCTCATGACAGCCACGTTCATAACTCTTGCTCTGATAATACTTGACGCGTACTACGGCAAGGATGAGAAAGAGACAGAAGAAAAAGACTAACTTTTGGTTTTTCAACTTATTGTTGGCTATTATTATTTGATGGGTTTAGCCAGCCGGATTTCAACTCGCCCCGAACCGGCAACTTGTGTAAGATTGCAAAAATTTTAAACCAGACCAACGAGATAAAAGTACGGAACAAAGGCTAATGACGCAGGAAACTCAACTGGATCTCCTTATCCACTTCATTCTAAGCAAGCGCCCTGAACTCACAAAGGACCAACTCCTCAACCGCCTCACCTCCACGAGAGACATGACTGGCGGGCTAATAGCTGACGAATCGCTCATGCGCATGATAGCCGCCGAACTGGGCGTTGAAGTCGCCAACGAGGAAGGTTCCTTCAAACCCAAACTCTCGCTAGGACACGTAGTCGCAGGGTTAAACAACGCGACGGTCACTGGTCGCATAATCGCGATATACCCAGTGCACAACTTTGAAGGTTCCAAACCGGGAAAACTTGGCAGCGTCACAATCGCTGACA
>DATJPJ010000097.1:0-17296 GCA_035506455.1 Candidatus Nanoarchaeia archaeon | reverse complement strand
CTGCCTTCAACGGTTTCATCGGCGGGTAAAAGCGGCTAACTTCATCCACTACATTAATGAGTATAGCTGCGCCTGTGGGCGTGGCTAATTCTGCTTCGATAGGTCCGCCCTTAATTGGAAAATTTTTCGATTGAAAAATGGCTAAGGTTGCTGGAGCTGGGCTGGATACGATACCATGAGAGAATTTGAGGGTTCCTCCACCAACGGCAACTGGAGTGGCAAATATTCTGCCGTCAAATAATCCAAGGTCTTCCATGGCAACTGCTACGCCTATTATCTCTGCGGGCGTGTCAATTAGCCCTACTTCATGCAAGTGAGCCTTTTCTAGACTGTTTCCGTGTAGCTCAGCTTCAGCATTCACGAGGGCACGGATGGCGTTTGAAGCGAATTTTTTGGCTTTTTTAGAAAGCTGCAGGTTCTGAGCAGTTTTCTCAACAATTTCTACTAGTTGTTGCCCATTGATCTTGGTTGTAGACTCTGCGGTGACGTCGATTTGGGTAGCTTTGAATTCCCCACGCATGACATGGGTGATGGCTATTTTGATGTTACTATAAATCCCCAGGCATTCGAGAGTTTTTATGGCTGACCTGACCTTGTTGACGTCAGCGCCTGCATCTATCAATCCACCAAGCAGCATATCGCCCGCAACGCCTGCGGTTTGGCAATCAATCATAGCAATTTTTTCAGAAATAGCTTTTTCGTGAGCAAGCATTCGAGCCACAGCTGAAAGTAGCCATATATGTAATATATTACTTATGTCTCAAAAAGGGTTGCAGTGTTTGTATGTTTACGCTAAGAGAAGTGCTTGAAAAAATCGCGAAGAACGAGTTATCCGTTGAGGAAGCCGAACGGCTACTGCGCTTCCATGCCATAGAAGAAATCGGCAACTGCGCAAAAATTGACATCAACCGAGAATTCCGAAATGGTGTGCCCGAGATAATCCTGGCAGAAGGCAAACCTACAAGCGACCTCTTGGAAATCTCTCTCAAATTACTATCTAAGAGTGGGCGCGTCATAATAAGCCGATGTTCCCAAGATCAAATTAGAGCTTTGGGTGGGGCGTTTTCGGGTGATATTATTTTGCAGGTGCATGAACGGGCACGAATGGTCGTGATTCGAAAGGCTGATGCAGTCGTTAAAAGCACGGGCGGCAAGATTGGCATTTTGACCGCAGGAACTTCTGATATTGGGGTGGCTGAAGAAGTAAAGATACTGGCTAAGGAGATGGGCTGCGAAGTTTTCACGGCGTACGATGTGGGTGTGGCGGGAATTCACCGATTGCTTGCGCCTCTGAAAGATTTAGTGCTAAGGGATGTTGATGTTGTCGTAGTGGTTGCTGGAAGAGAAGGCGCATTAGCGTCCGTGGTAGCGGGTTTGGTCGATGTTCCCGTGATTGGGGTTCCAACTTCAAATAGTTTCGGATTCGGTGAAAAAGGTCTAAGCGCGCTGATGGCTATGCTGCAGTCGTGCAGTTTAGGTTTAGCGGTTGTGAACATTGATGGCGGGGTCTCAGCGGGCGCAGTGGCTACATCAATTGCTAATCGTGCTGCTAAGTTTAGACTTCAACAGAGGGCTTAAATGTTTTAGCTGGGAACGCAGGAACTCTCCCTGCTACTTTGTTGATTTGCGGCTTTAGCTCGTGGTCTTCCAAAGCAGGTTCATTCGGGTTTTTAGAATTTTCATAAGATTCAATGTGTCCTCGACATAAGCGAGTTTTAGTTCAAGCTCTTTTTCCGTTGTTTTTCTTAGGTTGAACTCGAATCTTGCGCTTGCGGCTATTAAAGCAATTTCTTCTTCGATTTCTTGGAATAGGTGTGTTATTTCTTTTTCTTTTAATATCTCTTTGTTGATTGTCCCGTTCATTCTATTGTTCACCAGATATCAGTAACATGTTTTTTGATAATCGTGATACTGTTTTGATATTGTTTGCGCAGGAAGGTTAATAAAGGTAACACTTTATGTAAAAAAAGTGTTACTGAAGGGGGACAATGGACAAATGCATATACCTGATGGATATCTGACACCGTATGTTTTCGTTCCGGCCTTTATTGTTACCATTGTTTGGTGGGCAATTTGCATAAAGAAAGTAAAACTTACAGATAAACAGGTCCCAATATTGGGTCTTCTTTGCGCGCTTTTCTTTGCGGCTATGATGATGAACTGGCCCGTCGTTGGCGGAACCACAGCGCACCTGCTCGGCGGCGCTTCCATGGGCCTAATCCTTGGACCATTTGCAGGCGGCATCGGCATAACCGTAATTCTGGTTTTGCAGGCACTGCTCTTCGGAGATGGTGGACTTACAACTCTTGGGGCAAACGTCTTAAACATGGGCATAATCGGCGTATTAGTGCCCTGTGCAGTGTTTTTAGCGCTTTACAAATTAGTTGGAGTTAGAGGCAACAGACTTTATGCCGTAATTTTCGTTTCCGCGTTTGCAGGCGATTTACTTGCCGCCGTCGCAGCAGGCACAGAATTAGGACTCTCACAACCAGTTTTCACCTACGGACTCAACGTGGCAATTCCAGCCATGGCGATGAACCATTCGATAATAGGTGTAGGAGAAGGCATAATCACAGCGATACTGATAGGAACGCTATTGAAACTACGGCCAGATCTCTTAACGCAAAGCCCAATTCTCAAACGACTTCCACAACTCAAAAACAAAGGAGACTTAGAAGAGGAAAACAAGCAAGCAATCGAACAAAAGAAACAGACTAAGGAGTGAGGTGGAAACTATGCCAATAACAACCAAAAGAACCATGATACTAATCCTCGGACTTGCGATGATATTCGTCCTAGTCGGCACCTTCGTCTTATCCTTCTCTTTTGAAACCTTAGATAAGCAGGCGGATAAGCTCGGGGCAAAAGAAAATCCAGTGTATAAAGCACCGTTTGCAGACTATAACATCCCCGGCTTAGACAACGTCTGGGGTGCTCTTATCGTCGGTGTCTTTGGAACATTGGGGCTCTTCGGTCTGGGGCTGGGAGTTGCTAAGATCGTGTATAGAAAAAAGAGTCATGTAATATGAGAGTTCCCCAGTCCCTGCGGGATATAGTTGAAGGTTCGGAGTCGCTTGTCTATGTTGAAGACTTGAGCAGTAGGCGCGGCTTATTGCAGAGCATTAACCCGCTTATCAACCTCGTAGTTGTTGTCTTCATGATAGTGGCTTCCCTCTTCATTTTTTCTCTTCCATACTTAGCGTTAATCTGCGTAGTTCCCTTCGTTTTGGCAGTGGCCTCCAGAGTTTCCTTGAAATATCTTCTTTCCAGAACCGTTTGGATTCCAGCCTTTGCAGCGTTAATCTCCATACCCATCATTTTCATAACGCCTGGACAAACAATTGCCTCAGCAAACTTGAGGCTCTTTACTTTAGCCATAACCTCTGCAGGGGTTGCGAAGTTTTTGGTGTTTACTGTTCGTGTATGGTTCTGCGTCGCATCCTTGACTCTTCTGGTTGTCTCCCTGGGCTTTGACAAATTGCTAAAGCTCCTGTCTTCATTGAAAATTCCTCCGGTCATTGTTCAATTGTTTAGCTTGACTTACCGTTACTTCTTTGTGTCTGTGCATGAAGTGCAAAGTTTCCTAATAGCAAAAGAAGCCCGAACATACATACACAGATACACCATGAACTATCAAGCCCTAAAAGACTTCGGTGCCATCCTCGCTGCCCTGTTCATACGCACCTACGAACGCTCTGAAAGAGTTTACTTGGCAATGAAGTCACGCGGCTTCACCATAGAAAATGACGGCAAATTGGCGTTGCCCTCTTTTAGATGGCTCGATGCGATATTTGCATCAGCGATAATAGTATCGTTCGCGTTAATCATGCTGCTAGTCTTGTAGAAGGTCAACTCATGTCAGAGCCAATTATTTCAGTAAAAAACGTAAATTTCAGCTATCCTGCCGGGGTAAAAGCAATAACGGGTGTGTCGCTTGATATTCAAAAAGGCGAGCGGGTAGCCCTGCTGGGTCCGAACGGTTCTGGAAAATCAACGCTTATTTTGCTTATTGCTGGACTTTTATCTCCGTTGAAGGGGGAAATCAAGGTTCTTGGTGAAGATACTGCTTCAAAATCTTTTCAAAAGTTGAGGCAAAAAATTGGCATAGTTTTTCAGGACCCTGATGATCAGTTGTTCAATCAGACTGTAATTGAAGATGTTGCCTACGGTCCCAAAAATCTAAGACTTCCTGAAGAGAAAATCGGGAAAAGATGTGATCATATTCTCGAAGACATCGGGATAAGCCATTTGAGAGATCGTCCTCCTCATAGATTGAGTTTTGGAGAAAAGAAGAAAGTCTCGTTGGCAACGGCCTTAGTCCTTGAGCCTGAACTTATGCTATTGGATGAGCCAACCGCAAATTTAGACCTGCAATCTAGAAGGGGGCTTATTGACCTGCTAAATGAGCTAAGCGCCGAGGGCACAACTATTGTTGTATCCACTCATGACGTTGAAGCTCTTCCGGAGCTTGTAGATAGGGTAATAATTGTGAGTCATGGATCTGTGCTTGGAGAAGGCGATATTCACAGCGTTTTGCAGGATGCTAAACTGCTTGAATCTGCTGGACTGGAACCGCCTTCTATTGCAAGGCTTTTTGGCAAACTCAAATCGTTAGGCATTATCGAGACAGTTCCACTAACTTACGAGGAAGGCGCAGCAGCACTTTTGAAATTGCTAAGCCAAAATTCCTCTTCTAGTGCGAATGTCAAGCAAAACCCAACAGGCGATGGCGCATAGCTAGGCTAACCCTGAACAGTGACGGCCAGGAAATACCTATTTTTTGCGCTCATTGACGAACACTAACCTTATATTGATAAACCATGTCTATATCGATATATCGGTGTAGATATCATGCTTAAAGGGCTTCTCAAAATGTCAATGCTGAAAATAATCTCCGAGAAAAAAGCCACCGGCTACGAAATCATTAAGAGAGTGAACGAATTGACAGGCGAAAAGCCAAGCACAGGATCTGTCTATCCGCTTCTAAAATCTATGGCCAAAAAAGGATGGATAATTGGAAGAACGGCAAACGGAAAAACTATTTATGAAGTTAGTGACTCCGGCAAAAAAGTTGTGCAGGCTCATGGTTCAATGAAGAACTATTATACGCAGAAAATTAGTGGTTCGATTTCATTGGCAAATGACACTATTAACGATCTGCATGTGGTGTTAATCGACAACGCGATTCTTGTCAACCCCGTCGTTAGTGAGATCTCCAGCCTTCTAGCGCACGGAGTCACACCCGAAAAAATCAACTCTGTTCTCTCAAAAACGTTGGTAGCTCTCCAAAAACTTGAATGAAGGATAGCACTATGGAAGATACTGTCGTGTCAGTACAGGGACTCAGCCACAATTATGGAAAATTGCGGGCTGTTGACAACATAAGCTTTGATATTAAGAAAGGACAAATTTTCTCGTTTTTAGGACCAAACGGCGCGGGCAAAACAACCACCATAAATTTGCTAATAACCTTGATGCCAATACAAGACGGCAAAGTAACCATTGCAGGATTCGACGTTGCAAAAGAGAAAGGCGATGTCCGCAAATCCATAGGCGTCGTATTTCAAGATCAAAGACTCGACAGAGACCTAACTGTCTGGGAAACACTTGATTTCCATGGTAGAATATACTCAATACCAAAAGAGATTCGGAGACCGCGAATTGACGAACTTTTGAACCTGGTTGAATTAGGTGACAAAAGAAATGAGGTAACTAAAAATCTCAGCGGAGGTATGAAGCGGCGATTGGAAATTGCCAGGGGACTCTTAGTAAAGCCCAAGGTACTATTTCTTGATGAGCCAACAATAGGTCTAGACACTCAAACCAGAAAACGCATCTGGTCCTACATTAGAAAAGTAAACCAAGAAGAAGGAGTAACCATACTCCTCACCACTCATTACATGGATGAAGCCGATCAAAACAGCGACATAATATGCATTATAGATAAAGGAAAAATAATAGCAAACGGAACCCCTGAAAATCTGAAGAAGTCTCTCCAGCAAGACTGCATCCAACTTCAAACAGATAATGACGAGAAAGCTAACCAACTAATCAAAGACATACCGGGCATAAGCCGAATCAGAAGCTCATCCAACGGGTTAAATATTCAATTCAAAGAAAACGCGCAACTAATTACAAGACTAATTGACCTCATCAGAAACGAACACATCCAAATAATAAGCATCAGCCTGGTGAAACCAACCTTAGATGACGTTTTCATTCAGTACACCGGAAGAGGTCTAAACGAAACCAATCAAGAAAACAGTGGATAAAAAACTTTGGAGAGGAATGGTAGCATGGAAAAAGGGTTTACTGCAATTTATTGGCGTGACATGATAAAGTTCTCTCGTAACAGAGCGCTTCTATTTTCCGCACTGATTCAGCCAGTCCTTTGGCTTGTTCTTTACGGCATATCCATGTCTAGCAACATCAACATTTTCTTTGCCAACAGCTCTGCTCCTTCCGGCGCAGTCTCAGTAAGTTATATGACGTTTATGACAGCAGGCGTGGTAGGCATGACAATTCTTTTCACCTGCCTATACTCAGGGCAGAACATTCAATTTGACAAGCAATATGGGTTGATGAAGGAGATTGTGGTTTCGCCCACGCCTCGCTCCCAAATACTCTTAGGCGTAACTCTGGGAGGAATCACAAAAGCTTTGATTCAGGCTGCAATCGTAATCTTGTTTGGGTATGTTCTCGGAATTCAGTTTTTCTTTGGCTTGACCATGATCGGAGTGGTAACCGCGATAGGAGGAGTACTGTTATTTGCTGTGTTATTTTCTTTGAGCTTGATGTTTCTCTCCAGCGCCATCGCCATGAAGGTCAAAGATCATAATGTTAGCCAAGCCATCATCACTCTTCTAACTTTGCCGCTCTTTTTTGCAAGCAATGCGCTTTACCCATTGGATTCCTTGCCAGTTGTGTTGAAAGATGCTGCTTACCTTAATCCTCTAACACACTTCATTAACGGGATGCGTTATTTTGGGATAAGTTCAGACTTCTATTCCTTCGGGGTTCATTATGCAACTTCACTCAATGATCTTCTTATCTCGTTGGGATTTCTAGTGGGATTTGGCATTGTCATGTTCCTATTGGCATTAAGAGCCTTTGACACGACGATAGAATTCTGATAATGGCAGATTAATTGGCAAAAACTGAGCTAAGTGCTTCTGGGAAATAGTCTCCAACTTGCTCGTTGAATATTCAGACATTCTATCTCTCCAATATCTCCAACCGGAGCTCCAGCAAACTTTCGTCCATAACTTTCTAACGATGAATAACTTTTGCTAAATTGTTGGTGAAAACCGAGGTAGAACCAAAAACCATCATTTTATCAAGCATTTATGTTTTTTACTAGTCGAAGGAACATTAACTCGATTTTACGTGTTCAACAGAAGATGCTGCAGTTTTTTGCAGTAGCAAAGATTATATCGCTCCCAAAGCTCTTTTTGGCTTGATTTTGAGTTGACTTCACATGACATCTAAACCCGCGCGGACTTCCAAAAATGATGCAAAACCAAAGAAAGGCGTAGATCTTCTATTGAATGTAACCTTTGAAAAAGGGTTCCATTTCCACATTGCTTTGGGAAAGTACACCGGTATCACCGCAAATAGCCTCGGCGAATTTGCCGATAAACTGCAAATCGTGCCAGTGGAATCTGTAGTTTTCCATTTTCATCGTGATGACTTTCAAAAGTGGATAAGAAACGTAATAGGTGATGAGGTGTTAGCACGGCGTCTTGATCAACTCAGGACTTGGCCTTCATGGTCTTCAGATGAGAACCTTCGAAAGGAACTAGTTAAGACGGTTAAGAAACGGTTAGATGACTTGAAGCCAAATCAGTAAACCCCGTTCTCAAACTAGACGTCATTTTGTTGGTGAGAAACGTGCAATTGTAATGCATGATTTTCATTCATAGACATCTGGCGATACATTAAAAGTTCCAGACCAAAATGAGTGGCGAAGTCTCCCGCAAGTTTTTCATTTTTCTTTTTTTGTCAGTAGGATTTCCTCTTGAAATTGATCACTCTGAAGCTTCCGCAGTCAAACATTGACGGGCTGAATCGGCTTGTTGTCGCGAACCTTTGGCCTAATCGAAGTGAAGCAATTCGTGTGGCTATCCACGGTTTTTTTCAAGCTGAAGTCACTACGTTCGCTGATCTTGGAAAGTTGAAACGCGAAAATGATCGCGCACAAGCTGTATTGGAGGCGTCTTCTTGAGCGAGACTTGCCCGGAATTTGTGAAGACTTTGTGTCCGCAGAGTCGCTAGGGAGTCGAATTGATTCTGGAGTGCCGCGGTAAATCGGTTTGCCACTTGGTTAGGGGGCTGTTCGGTCGACTGCAACGTGAAGTGCCAGCAACAGCCGCCACAGTGCTTGCTTACGGCGAAGTGTTTAACGTCGGCAAAGGAGGCTCGTTGATTTGGTAACGAGCCTCTCGTGGTCCTGCCTCACCTCAAAGTTGTGCATGTGACCAAGGAGCATACATATCATAAATGCACCGTGGCGATTCCAAAAGGCGCCATCGCTTTGAGCGTTGATGGCGGGGACATCCGCTGGTATTCTGAATACTTCTTTCTCAGCTGCATTGAATATAGAATTGAAGAGGTTCCACGTCCAAAGTGAAGGAGAAGTTCGCTTTATCTATAGCAATTGCGCCGTCTTGTCCCTAAATTACGTGATACAGTAATTATTACCTTCTTTTGGCAATGCACACTTGAAGAAACAGCTTGAAAACTTTAGAGCTCCCTTAAACCTTTCTTTTGTTCGGTTTTCCATAGATCCACACAAGAAGTATCAGGGCAACAATTAGCAGGACAAAACCTACCCAAAATACAATCTCACCCGCACTTGAACCTTCATGATAATGTGTGTACAATGCTCCAACGAGCACTAAGACTAATCCCAAAACATCAAGAAAGGCTATATGAGGTAAAGGTGCTTTCCTTATATGGTTCAAAATCCCTTGGTTGCTGCTTGCGCTTAACTCTTTTTCACTCATTCAAAAAACCTCATTTTAGTTTATCTCTCTTCTAATTCAAATATAAGTTTATAGACAACTGGAAGAGTGCGAATTTGCTCACTTAATATTGGGACAAACCAGCGGTCTAGCGCGACTTGGCCAAAAAAAGAAACCGATTATCTTAGACAAGTGAAGAATGAACTCCTCTCCTAAGCTCATATACCTCCCGACACACCCGCAACGACAGCAACGCGACACCATACACGACACAAAAAACCTTCATTTGCCTCGCCCTTTTAATGAGGCTGAATAAGGTTTGAGAATTCACAAGACTTATGGTCATTGGACTTCCCAGGCTAATCCATGAGTATTGACACTGCCATGGTCGAATCGAAGATTAGTGCAGAAGAAAATGCAGAGGATAATGTCATTCAATTCCGAGACGTCGACTGCAGGATTTCAGGCAAGGATATCCTGAAAGGAATTACACTAAACGTTAGGCGCGGGGAAATCATGGGTCTGCTCGGAAAAAACGGCGCCGGAAAGACGACGCTTCTCTCCCTCATATCCGGGTTGCGGAGCCAAACGTCGGGAGAGATCACTGTGCTGGGGGAGAGGATGCCTGCGCACACAGCAGAGTTACGAAGGAAAATGGGCTTTGTCCTCCAAGAAAACGCGCTATACGAAGAATTAACCCTCTTCGAGAACCTGAAGTTCTCAGCTAGTCTTTACAACGTACAAAACTCGTCGAAGCGAATTCTTGAAGTCCTTGAAATTCTTGGCCTCTCAGAACGGCGCAATCAAGTCGTAAGTACTCTTTCAGGGGGCCTCAAGAGGCGCACTGCGATCGCGCGCGCTTTTCTTCACGACCCAGAGCTGTTCATAATTGACGAGCCCACTCTTGGAGTTGATGCAGATACACGTCATGCGCTTTGGGCTTACCTTCGCCTTCTCAGATTAAAGAGCAAGACCGTTATTGTTGCGACTAATTATCTCGACGAAGTCCTAGCTTTATGCGATCGCGTCGCAGTTTTGGGAGAGGGTGTGCTGTTGGCGGTTGCGGAGCCGCGCGAGCTGGTGAGGCGTACAGGCAGTTGTATTGACGTCGAGTGCGACGAACAAACTGCCAAAAGAATCGCGTCAGACGTTCAAAATACCAGACAGGTAGTCCGGGCCGAATTAACTTTAAGCGGCATTTCATTGTTCCTGGCCAAAGGAGCGAACCCTGATGAAGTCTTTCGCAAGTTTACAACGTACGGTAGCATTGAAGGATTCTGTTTTCGCGCACCCGATCTTTCGGAAGTGTTCAAATCGCTTGGAAGATGACCATGAGGCCTAAACTACGTGCATTGATTGGCGGAGTGAATGCCGAGTTAAGCAGGTTGAGAAGGTCTCGCCTGCTCATTGCACTGGTTTTGGTTCAATCTGTAACGTTTCTTTTTCTAGTAACGCTCTTTGGCATGACTGGCGCTTATGCTCCGACCGCGTTGGTAAATAACGATAATGGTTCCCTTGCTCAGTCATTCATAAATAGCCTTCAAAATGACCATCACTCCTTCAATTTGATATTCATGAATAACGAGACGGCTGCAAGGGAACTGGTCGCAAAAGGTGACCTCGTGGCAATGATCGTCATTCCGCAAGGGTTTTCGGAGAACATCAGTGAAGGGAAGACTGTGCCTGTTACTGTTTTTATCGATAACATCAACAGTGACCTAACTGCAGATATCCAGCGTGCGGTACCTTCGGCCGTTATGAGTTTTGGTGATGGACTTAGGTTTGAAGGCGTGAACGTGAGCGTGGCAGAAACCGACTCGTACGTCCATGACACGAGCTTCATCAACTACATGATTGCGAGCGCTTTAGTTTTGGATGCCCTCATAATTTCAGGTACTTTGAGCGCTTTCTCGGTGGCAGAGGAGTTTGAGTCGAGGACGGCAAGGCTTCTTGCGATTTCGCCTGTGCCCCCACTCATTCCGCTTATAGGACGGGTCATAGCAACTGCCCTTGTTTCAGCTGGGGCTTTAGCAATCACCGTTTTTGTGGCTATCATCGGTTACGGTATTTCGCCCGCTCAGCCTCTTGAAATGGTGTTAACACTTCTGCTTTGCATTGTCATTTTCAGTTGCATCGGCGCCGCGCTTGGCGCGGTCATGAAGAAGACGCTTCCGGTGGCTCTGTTCATTCTCGGGATCGCCCTTCCCTTGTTTCTTTTCAGTGGTTCTTACGAGCCGCAAAGGTTTGACGGGAGCCTCATTTGGGGGGCGGCGCACTTTTCTCCGGAATACTATGCAGTGGGGTTGATGGAGCACGCAGTTTTCAATTTGAAGGTTACGCCTGAGCCGTTCGGCATACTTGCTTTCGCGTTGGTTGGGTGGGGGATTGGTGCGTTGGTTTTAGCGTGGTTTTTCTCCAGGAGGGGCTTTTTATGAGTCTTGATTCTGTGTTTAAAATTGCGTTGCATGACCTTAAGAGATGGAGGAAAATGCCCCTCACCGCAGCTTGCGCGCTTATCCCGCCGATTGCAATCACGCTCGTTCTTGTAACATTGAGTCTGGCAGTTACTCAGCAGCCCGTCGCTTTGGTTATCCAGGGGAATGGCCCGGAGTCTATGCGTATGGTTCAGATTATCAAATCGGACGCAGAGGCGTATGATATCACCATAACGAATGCGACCACTGCAAACAGCATGCTCCAAGACGAAAAAGTCGCCGCCATCATTACGATTCCGTCTACGTTCGATGAGCAGGTGGCAAACGGAACTGGAAAGGTTCTCTTAACGATTAATAACGTTGACTTTGATTTTTCAGATGACATCCGCAGAAGCGTAGACCGATCAATTGTGGAATTCGATGCCCCAGCCCTCATCTCGGACGAATTAGTAAACACATCCCTGCCTAACGCGTATCATGTAGCCCTAGACGAGCAATACATTAGGGAAACTAACGTTGACTGGTTCCACTATCAGTTCGTTCCCACTTTCGTGCTCTTGGTCCTGAACGTGGGCTTAGTCGGAACTGCCTGTTTGTGCGCGCTGGATGGGGAGAGCAAGACTGCTCGCATGCTAGCTATGTCACCGCAAAGTTCTTGGCTGCTAGTTTCTGGCCGCATTTTGGGAGGGGTTTTCGCTTGTTTTGCAATCGTCCTTCCAGCAGTATTACTAGGAGCCACAGTCGGTTTCATTAGCCTGCCAATTAATCAGTTGCCGGCTTTGTTTGGGATATTTTTAGGAACGGCGTTTTGTGCTTCTGGCATCGGCGCAATAATTGGGACGTTAATAAAAGGGTCAAGATACGTTGCGTTTCTATCCTCAATTATCGCGATTTACCTGTTCCTCATAGGCGGGGGCTTCACCACAATCGAATTGGTCCCACATTGGCTTCAGAATTTAAGCGCATTCATCCCGACTCGGTACTCGATCGACGCCTTGCGGCAGGCGTTGTTCTACCCCAACCCTACGGGGCTTCCCTTTTCGCTGCTGGTTCTTGCGATTTCTGCCATCGCGTTTGTCGGGGTTGGTGCATTTCTCATGAGGCGCTCTTGGACTACGTAAGTGTTTTTTTGCTTCAAAGCTAAAACGGGTTTTGACGGATTCTGAGCGCGAGTGTGTTTGCTCCGATGTTAAGACCCTAAATAACGTGCTCTCCATGTAGTTTAGCTAAGAATCGTCTGTTTGCCGCCTGCTTTTTCAGAAGAGGAGGTTTGGCGGTTGCTTGTCCTGAGAAAACGGGGTGAATTCTAGATTGCTGTCTGGTTGACTGGACTTTATTTTGGGACGGACATCGTCAAAAAACTTGGAATATTGAGCGTTTGCGAGAGCACCAGCAGCAACGCTTAGAATACAAAAAAACGGCGCAATTCTGCTTTCGACATAGCAAACTTGACCATGAATTTGGCCTGATTGTTGTGATCAACCACCTTAATGCTCGGCGATGTAGCCGAACAACGCACACTAACTAAGTATCCGAGTAGAGTTTTATTGCACGTGCTCTTCTCCGATAGAATTTGGGTACTACTAAAGTAATTGCGACTGCAGTTGCCAAGAGCGCCACTATGGCTATGACTTGTGGGGTATTGTTCGCTTTTGACAGGTTTGATTGAGTTGGCATTTGGATCGATGGTAAAGCAGTAGCTTGCGGAGTCATTAAAGGAGTTGCGGACTGAATGGGCGATTGGGTAGCTGTTTCTAATGGGTGAGGGGATGAAGATGGTGTTGGTGTGAGTGTTGAGGTCGGCGATTGAATTGCTGCTGGTGATGGCGTTGGTGTTAGCGTGAGAGACGGGGTTGGCGCTAGAGAAGGTGAGGGTGTTGAGGTTGGGGAGGAAGTGGGCATAACCGTTGGGGCGGGCAACTGGGTTGGGTACGGCGTTTGAGTTGGTGTTGAGGTCGTGTCTTTGAGGGTAAAGGGGGTTGTGTTGGTTATGTCGTCGATTCGGTAGATTTGCCATCCTGCTGGGAAAGTGATTGTTTGGACTACTTGTCCGGTTTGGTTTACTTCGATCAATGTGGCTCCTGTGTCGTTGCCGATCCATGGTTGGTTTTGTGTGTATTGGTGTGTTGGAGTTCCGAAGTCGCCTATTCTGTCTCCATTTGGTAGTTTGAGGTTTCCTCCGAAGAATTCGGACCATTCGTTGGTTGGGGCAGTATAGCTCCAGCTTACCCAGGCTGTCATGCTTGTCATGTTTAGTGTAACGTCTATGAGTCTGCTTTGGCAGTTATCGGGGTTAGTCACATTTTGGAAATCGTTGTCGAACATGCTGAAGACATTGGGCGCTTCTTGTTTGAGGTCGTGGCTGTGGTACCATAGGCTGGAAACTGGGGTGCCGTTGCCGTTTAACAGTGTAAAGTTGCCGTATTCGCCGCATGCCCACATTATGTTGCCTGTGGTTTGATTGATTGCGTAGAATGTGTTGGTATTTCTTATGTTTAGGTAGATGATGCTGTTGTTGTAGTCCCAGTCGAGAGTGTTTGCGTGTGTCAAATCCATTACAGTTACTCCGTCGTATGTGGAGGTCATGTTGAACTGATCTACATCGCTCAGTGGTATGTGGCCGTAAGTGTCCCAGCTCCAGAGTAAGTTGCCCTGTGGGTCGAGTAATACGATTTTGTCGTAGAGGACCCAGTTGTCTCCGACCTGTCTAACGTAATCGTTCAGAGTGAGAAAAGTATTGTTGATCGGGTTGTATTCGATGTCGTGGTGACCAGCGACGTTTGGGAAGTCCACGGTTGTGTTTGTGACGTAGTTCCAGAAGTGCGTTTCTGATACTGGAGCGGTGCTTGCCCCGCCAAAGACTGGTTCTCCTTGGAACATGACTGTATTCAAGCCGACGTTCTTTACGACGCCGTAGCCTTCGTTGGACTCTCGCGAATACGACACGTAGCCATTGGAAGAGTTCATAACGACTACGTAGCCTAAGTTTGCTGATTGAAACATGACGTCTGAGCTAGTGTACGACACTCCAAAAGTAAGGTTTCCCGCCCAGGCGTTTCCGTAAGTAGCTATTGTCACGGGTAAAACGACGCTTGGAGTGGTTTGAGGGTGAACCAACTGAGCATTGCTTGAAATGAAGAGAAACATAAAAAGCAGTGCTGCGATTAAAATGACAATGTTCCTCGACAAATCTCCTTCTCCTTTATTTGGTTTCAATTTACAAAAACATCGTCTATATACATTGCGGGTTTTGCCGAGTTTTTGAGCTTGGAACGTGAAGAGCAGTATGTCAAATTTGGTTAAATAATTTGCGTATTATATTTGAAAAAACGTTCCTAAGCCATAGCACTTTAGCATAAACATTATTTTTCTGAAATCGAAATTGGTTTTCACGCATTTTCGTTTGGGGATAAGTCCGGTAGAGACCGAAATCGCTTCCAGACTGTTGGTGTGGGAAGTGCTAATGGCGGGCGCGCTCACGCTACACCATGAAGAGCGCCTCATTTGTGGGTTGGATGTGCATAAGTAAGTACTTGTGCGACTATTTTGAATCTTGAAGGAAAAATATTCAATCAAAGGAGAATGAATAATGAGAAAGTGCTTCCACACTTGACTCATTTTAGGGTTGGCAGGTGGTGTTGGATGCCTCGACTTTGATAGTTTCACTCTTCAGGCAATTTGCCAGAACGCACGCCAGGGCATAAACGGATTAAGCGGTTTTGGACGCTTTATTGGGTGTTCGCCTTAACAACAAGACAACGGCAATTACCACCACGATAGATAACAATCATTATAGCCAGCACTAGAATGAAAGTGTCTTGCGGAAATCCAAAAACAGCGATTTTGTCGTTGTAGTTGAACGTTGCGCTTTTTGCTAACGCGCCGTCCCTATTGTCAAAGTGCATCATGTAGTTTCCCGTGGTTGAAACTGTGAAGCCGAAGCTGACCTGCGTCACATCACTGCAGCTAACTACGTTGTTGCCATTCGGGTCAGTAACGTAAAACTTCCAGATACACAGTCAATTGGCAAAAACTAAGAGTGATTGTGTAGTTGGTGAGTTTAGTAACACTGAAAGTTTCGGCGGCGCAGTAGGCTAACGGAACAAATTATAGTAGACGTAAGATTGCAATGGTTGACAGTAATACTTGCTTGCGCATGAAAGTCGCAGATTAAAACAATTGTTACCCAAACAAGTAAGCTTACAGTTTAGAACGGCGTAAAGCTTTTTGTTTTCGGCGAGAAAGACGAAGTTATTGAAGCGAAACGCTGCGACATAGAATAGTCGAACTTGGCAAAGCCGGCTGGGTCAAATAACGACAAACTCATGTTAAAAGGCTCTCAAATCCAGTGTTACCGAAAACCAAAGCGCTTCAGCAACTTGAAAGGGGAGAGGTTAAAGCAAATTAGAATACCTTAAAGTTCTAGGATTTAGTAGCCAACGTGTTAGACCCAAACTTAGCGGCAGAAGTGGTTGCGTGGACAAAAACACCATAAGAGTTCGATATTCGGGGTTCGTCGTCTTTTCAGCGCAGATACTCAGCCTTATCTCAGGCTTGATTTTTACTCTATTGCTAACCCGTAACATGTCGGTTGCCCAGTTTGGCACCTGGTCTTTTATTTCCAACCTAATCGCACTTTTTGCCCTGCCAAGTTTCATATTTCCGTTTTGGGCAACTCGCTTCGTTGCGAGGGGTAAAGAAGGAGCGACCAAGACTGGGCTTTCAGCAAATCTTATCGTTGGCACTGCGTCAATCATTGTTTACCTCGTAATTGTGACGCCTTTAATCACGGCGTTTGGGATAAGTAGTGCTTATGTATTTGTTTACCTTCTCGCTTCATTGCAAATTCTGAACCTATTTTTGATTAACCATTTTGAGGGCTGTTTGCAGGCGATTAAGCCTCAAGCAAAGGGTTATGGTTTAGTCATCGAGGAAATCGTTAAAGTCGTTGTGGCCTTTGCCCTAATCGTAGGTTTGAAACAACTCTTTGTAGGCGCCATGATTGCCATGATTTCAGGTGCTGCAGTACAAGCTGCCTATTACAGTTGGATCCTAAAAAGTGAACTCAGACAGCCAATTCAGTGGAGTTATTTGCGAGAGTGGATTAAGGGCTCAACAGCCTATACCTACAATATAGTTGGAAGTCAACTAAACAATTTCCTGTCTTATTTGCTCGTGTATTTTGCTGGGCAATCCGCATTGGGATACTATCAAGCTGCACTTACTTTTTCAACAGTAATAGGTTATGCTTCGTCCTTGGCTTTTGCATTGTATCCAAAGATGTTGGCTCAAGATTGTCCAGATGACGTGGCTTCTTCTTTCAATACGGTAATCTTGCTTGTTTTGCCCATGGCGGCTGTTGCTTTGTCGATGTCACGATCATTGCTGATCATTCTGAAGGACTCCTATGCTTCGGCTTCTCCTGTTTTGATGTTGTTAACTGTCCAGATGTTGGTTATGGTGGTTTCTTCGTTCTACACTCAATGTCTCATGGGTGTGGAAGCTTTTGACATGGAGGGTAAAATTCCACTTAAGCAGTTGCTGCGAAGCAAAATCTTCAAGGTTTTCTCTCTGCCTTATCTTCAGGCGGCCATCGGCCTGCCACTGCTATATTACATTTTGACTCGTGTTGTGTCGTCTAATCCAGTTCAGGCTGCAGAATACTTGGTAGTTGTTTTAATCATTGCGCAATCCGTTTCATTTGCCTTGTTGTACGCTTTCGTGCACAAAGAATTAACTGTTAAAATCGGTTGGTCAGCCATAATAAAATACATTTTTGGAGCTCTCGTCACTGGGGGAGCTATGCTGGTTCTTCCTCAAACAACTACGTTGGTGGCGACCTTAGCCAAAATGCTCGTGGCGGTAGTAATCTACACGGTGTTCTTGTATTCTATTGAC
>DATJPJ010000096.1:0-7687 GCA_035506455.1 Candidatus Nanoarchaeia archaeon | reverse complement strand
TCCCTCTACCTCTTGTGTTGGTTAGAGAGTAGAATTATTTAAAACTTCTTTAACGCTGTTTGCCGGAACAAGCAAATTTGCAGACCAAAAATGAAGGGGAGAAAAGTTTCTATGCGGTTTGTTCGACTTTCTTTTGCAGTTTTGCCCAGCGTTCGTCGGTCCAGCGCTGAATTTCGTCGAGGATATGTTTTCCTTGAGGTGTAAAGAGATGTCGGTAGCGGCCTTGGCCTTTGAGGTATTCTGTTATTGGCTTCTTTTTCTGAGGTGCTAAGGCAATTAGTTTGCTAGGTGTGGAAAGTTCGTACTTGCCTTTGACTACTTCGTAGACGGGGAAAACGCAGCTTTCAACGGCCAGTTTGGTATACTCGATGCTTTTTGCGGGGTCGCTGCGCCAGCCTCGGGGACATGGGGCAAAGATATGCATGAAGGCTGGGCCTTCTACTTCCAGGCCTTTGCGGACTTTTTGCAGCATGTCCTTCCAATAGTATGGGGTGGCTGTTGCTACGTATTCTAAGTCGTGGGCGACCATTATGTCGGTGATCGGTTTCTTGTGTTGCAGCTTGCCTGGCATAACTGTGCCTGCTGGTGTTGTGGTTGTTGCTGCTCCCATTGGAGTGCCTCCGCTGCGTTGAATGCCTGTGTTCATGTAGCCTTCGTTGTCGTAAAGTATGAAGAGGAAGTCGTGTCCACGTTCCACTGCGCCAGAAATCGCTTGAAGGCCTATGTCGAAGGTTCCGCCGTCGCCGGCGAAAGCGATGATGTCCACATGTTCTTTGACTTTGCCTTTTTTTCGGAGAATTTTCAGTGCGGCTTCGATGCCTGATGCATTTGCGGCAGCGGTTTCGAATGCGGTGTGTAACCATGGAACTGCCCATGAAGTGTATGGGTAAATTGATGAGGTTACTTCCATGCAGCCTGTGGCTTCAGTTACTATTGTAGGTCCGCGTGTAGCTTTCATAACCATTCTAAGCACGTTAGCAGGTCCGCAGCCAGCGCATGCTCGGTGTCCTGACAAAAACTGGTCAGGTTTTAGTGCGATGTCTTTGGCTGTGAATTTCCATTCTTCTTGAGTGGTGGTCATGCTTTTTGCCTCCATTATTCTCTAAGTCCTACGAAGTTAACCAATTTGTCCACACGCTTATTGTGTGCGATAGTGTGCAGATCGTTAAATATGTGTTTGATTTCTTTGGGGCTGGTGTCTCTGCCACCCAGGCCATAAATGTAGTCCACGATTAGAGGGCGTGCTGTAGCATCGTACATGGCATGACGGACTTCGTGGAAGACTGCTCCTCCGTTGCCTCCAAAGCTTATGCTCTTGTCCATAACTGCGACTGCTTTCGAGTTTTCTAGTACCTTTCGGATTTCGAGGGCTGGAAATGGCCTGAAAACTCGTAGTCTCAGTAAACCTGCCTTTACACCTTCGGCTCTAAGTTCATCAACGACTGTTTTTGCTGTTCCCGCGACGGAGCCTATGCAGACGATTGCGATTTCTGCGTCGGCCATTTGGTATTCTTCCATTAAGGCATTGCCATATTTTCTGCCGCTGATCGTGGCGTATTCGTCGTGGACTTGTTGGATGACTTTGAAGGCGTTTTTCATTGCTTCTTCTTGCTGTCTCTTGAACTCAAAGTAGTAGTTTGGCAGCGCCATGGGACCCATGGTCATTGGGTTGGCGGGATCTAGTTTGAAGGGAACAGTTTTGCCTTCATGAGTTACTACGTTTGGTAGTTTTCGTTCGTCGACAAATTTCTTTATTTCGGCGTCTGGAAGAACTGTTACGTTTTCAAGTGTGTGGCTTACATGGAAGCCGTCTAAACCTACGATAACTGGTAACTGCACGTCGGCGTGTTCTGCGATGCGGAAAGCTTGTACGATGGTGTCATAGGTTTCTTGCGCGTTTTCTACATAAAGGTGTATCCAACCTGCGTCGCGTTCCGCCATGCTGTCTGATTGGTCTCCATTAATGTTGAGAGGTGAGGATAGAGCGCGGTTCGCGATTGCCATTACGATGGGAACTCGAGAACCTGAGGCGACAAATAGCATCTCGTGCATCAAGGCTAAGCCTGCGGATGCGCTGGCTGTGAATGTTCGGGCTCCTGTTGCGGCTGCGGCTATGCATGCTGCCATGGCGCTGTGTTCAGATTCTGTGCAGACAAATTCTGTTTGGACTTCGCCGTTGGCAACGTATTCACTGTATTTTTCCACGATTATGGTTTGGGGTGTAATTGGGTAGGCAGCTACTACGTCAACGTCGGACTGTTTCACGGCTAATGCGACGGCTTCGTCGCCGTTTAGGGCCATGGTCTCTTGTTTCGGGGTTACAACGTTTTCTGCTGGCGCTTGATCTTTTGCTTTAGGCTTGGTTTTTGCTTTTGGCATGTTTATTCGCCCTCCGTAGTTTCGGGAAGGACCATTGTAATTGCCTTAGTGGGGCACTCGTTGGCACAAATACCGCAGCCTTTACAAAAGTTGTAGTCAAACTCTATCTTGCCTAATTCAGGCATCCATTTTATTGCGCCATCTGGACAATAGAGTACGCACATGCAGCATTTGGTGCATTTTTCAAGGTCGCGGATTGGCTGGTAAGTTTTCCAATCTCCTGTCATAAAGCTGAGGCTTGATTTTGAGCAGACGGCTGCTAGTGAAACTTCTTTCCAGGTTTTTTCTCGACTCATTGTACTTTCGCTTCCTTCCACGCTTCTTTGATGACAGCAAAATTCTTTTCCGCCAATTCGGCTTTAAAGCGTCCTTTGACGGTTTTTTCTATACCTTCTAGCGTGACGACGTTGGTAGCTTTGGCGACCGCGCCAAGAAGCGCCGTATTAGTAATCGGTGCACCAAGGATTCTTAGGGCAATTTCGGTCGCGGAGACGGTCCATACTTTGCCCTTCTCGATTTTGAGGTCGTTACGAATACTGCTGGGTTCTTCAGGTGAGTTGACTATGATTACATCGTCGTCTCGATTTACGCCCGCTGTTACGGGCACGGTTTTCAATAGTGTGTTGTCCAGAACCACAACCACGTTAGGGTTGTAGACTGCGCAGTGGAGCCTAAGTGGTTCAGTGCTGATGCGTGTAAAAGCGGTCACAGGTGCCCCCATCCTTTCTGGACCAAATTCCGGAAAGGATTGGATGTATTTTCCTTCGGCGAGGGCGGTTCGGGCTAACAGTTCGCTGGCTGTCCAGGCACCTTGTCCGCCTCTTCCGTGCCATCGGAATTCTAAGAGTTTGTTCATTTTTCCCTTCTACCCCAGTTATTTGCCCCTATTCTGTAAAGCATATTCATACGCGGATTCGTAGAAAGAGCAACTTTTGGCTTGCCAATTGGCAAAGTTGCGCTTGCTTAAAGCTACTTTCGCGTTGGCTTTCACTACAAACCGTGTTGGTGAATATAAATTTTGCATAACTAAATCCTTTTTCTCCTCCTTTGGCAACGTTTGGTAGCAATAAGGTTATATTAGCGAGTTTGCCATACATGGCGCGAAAGGAAGCGAGAGAACAAGTTTTCCGCGTAGGGATCAATGAAAGGGAGACCTATGGCAAAGGTACTTTTGACGAGCGACCGTACTCTAATGAGCAACTATCATTCGAACGAGTTTCTAGGTTTTGGTACTTGTGCTCCACCCAACTTTGTGCCAGACTGGCTATTTAGCTACCTATTCTTCCCTAACCTAAAAAGTAAAAAAGGCGTTCTTGAACAAGCCCCCTATGGATTGCGCAAGGCAGAAGCACAACTGCTTAAAGACGGTTTTGATGTTGCCACTGTCAGCCCAAACCAGCTTTCTCAGTTCATTCCAGAAGCAAAAGTGCTGGGTATACATGTCATGGACCCATTCGGGTTGGGTCCAGCATCAACCACTTTGGCGACGTTATTCAAAAAAGAACCTTTCTTGGCGAAGTACTTCAAAGAACTGCTGAACAAACCCGAAGTCAAAGCGGCCAAGACAAGAGGGCTAAAAATTCTTGTAGGCGGCCCTGGCGCTTGGCAATTTCAGTTCCGACCAGACTTTGCGGAGCAGAATGGCATAGATTGCGTTGTCGAAGGAGAGGGTGAAAGAGTTCTCGGAAAAATTATTTCGGCAGCTTTAAAGGGCGAACAACTGCCCAACCACTGGGTGGTCGACGTTAAAGATGCCCCTAAAATTGAGGACATCCCAGATATAGTTGCGCCTTCTGTTAACGGACTTGTGGAGATTGGCAGGGGTTGCTGTCGAGGTTGCGAGTTTTGCAACGTGACCCTTAGACCTTTGCGTTGGTATCCGCTTGACAAGATTATTCGGGAAATTGACGTAAATAACAATGGGGCCAAAAGCTCAATGACTTGTCTTCATGGCGAAGACGTTATGCTATACGGCAGCAACGGCGTCACTCCGAATGAGGAGAAGCTGTTGGCGCTTCACAAGATGGTCATGGATAAAACCGACAGTCTAGCTTGGAGTCATTGTTCTCTTGCTGCAGTAGCTTCAAATCCAAAGCTTTTCGCGCAGATAAGCGAGCTTGTCTTGGCAAAACAGGATTGGTGGGGCGCTGAAATCGGGATCGAAACGGGTTCTCCAGATTTGGCTAAGAAGATAATGCCTTCCAAAGCTCTGCCGTTTAAGCCCGAAGAATGGCCTGAAGTTGTGAAACAAGGCATGGGTCTTATGCATGATCATGGGTTGGTTCCTGCTGGTACGATAATCGTGGGTTTGCCTGAAGAGCGCGAAGAAGATTTAATTAAAACGATGGAGATGCTTGACGATTTAAAGGGCTGTAGAAGTCTTATTGTTCCGTTGTTTTTTGTCCCTCTAGGCAGGCTCAAGAGTGAGGACTGGTTCAAGGATACCGCACTAACTGAGTTGCATAGGCAATTGCTGATTCAGTGCAGTGAACATGACTTTCATTGGATGGGAAATCTCATCAACATGGCATTTAAGGGTAAATGGTACAGTCCCGCTGTTCGGGGAGGATACAAGATTTTCGCTTACCTAGGTAAAAGGAAAGCGAGGCAGAAGGAGTTCGGTTCGCTCCCTTCCATGGAAAAAAATTAAATCTAGTATTTTTTTGTAATTTTGTGGAAAAGCTTCGAGTTTTCTCGATTTTTTAACTTGTTTATCAGGATATTCTTAACTTAGAACGTTCCTAAAACTTCTTTTTTCCATATATTTATAGAAAAATGAGTCTCAATAGCTGGTTTTTGGAAAATAAATGTAAGATAACTTCTGCTCTACTTAAATAAAAAGTGTCAGTGGAGCCTCCACTTGCAATGTTTTAAATAGCCATTGCCAACATAACCGAGAAGCATGGAAAAAATAGGAGAGAAACTATGATACATTCTGTAAAAAAAACCCTAATTAAATCTAAAAATAAAATGACGGCGACCAGCATTGCCCTCTTGCTAATGCTGATAATGACTACATCGCTAGTGCTTTTACCGTCCTCGCATGCTTCTACCCCTCCAGTAAATCTTCCAACATACTCGTATGTTACCGTGACTCCACCTACAATCGGCCTCGGCCAATACGTCACAATCGTCGTATTCCAAGACAGAATTTCACCTACGGCAGGCGGCGCACTTGGACAAGTCTGGAATGGCTATCTAGTAACAATCACAAAACCAGATGGAACCAAAGATACAATTGGACCTTGGACATGCGCCAGTGCAACCGCAAGTGACTTCAAAGTATATCTCCCCACAATGACCGGCACCTATACAGTCGTGTTCAGTTGGCCTGGAGGAACCGTGTCTTCTAGCGATGCAGCTTACTCTTCGGTCTACATCGGAGATCAATTCCTTGGCTCAACAAGCGCACCTTGCACCTTTACCGTAACGAACACAACAACGCCCAATTATCCAGAAACAGCGCTTCCCCAGGGCTACTGGGAACTACCAATAAATGCTCAAAACAGATTATGGGGCGAACTTCCGAGTAACTGGTTGAAAGGCACTTGGCTCATTAATAGCTACCAAAGATGGGGAATGGCACCGACAAGTCCCCACGTACTGTGGACAGCGCCAATTTGTGCTGCTTCACCATCAAGCTTAGGCTACGCGGGAGGACTCGCAGATGCAACGTGGGCAGAACAATCTACCAACATCAATGATTATGAAAGTCCATGGGCTGCTCCGATAATCATGAACGGGATAATTTACTATAATTCGCCGTATACTGAACAGAGCGACAAGTACGGGTACTACGCCGTTGACCTTTACACTGGAAACCAAATATGGTACAAGAACGGTACAGACAACGGGCTAAACAATCCATACATAACCACCAATCCTAGCACTGGGTCAACAAATCCCTCATACGCTCAAGCATTCCTTGGTCTAACTGAAGCTCAAATGTACCATTACAACTCGGTTAACGGACAAGGTGTTTTCTCGTGTCTATGGCTGCAATCATATTATCCGACGAGTTCATTTCCTACCGCCTCGACCACTTGGTACATGCTTGACCCAACAACCGGAAACTTGATTCTCACTATGAAGAACGTTCCTTCTGGCACTAGTGTAACTGATCAAGACGGAAGCCTGCTAGTATACTCGTTCAACAGTGCCACAGGTACCATACTATGCTGGAACTCAAGCAAAGCTATCTATCCTGGTGGACCAACCTCAAGCGGTGCGCAAGTCTGGCGACCCGCAGTAGGATCTGTAATCGACGCACAAAACGACTCTGCATGGGCAAACACAAACCCAAGTATCATGGGAAGCATGTCCCCTACTCTTATTCAAGCGTTGAAAACTCCTCACTCTGGATACACAATGAACGTAACTGACCCCTCATTGAAAGGTCTGCCCGCTCCTGTCGCCGCGGTCCCTGGTGTCTCTGCAACTGGAACATTCAACGTATTGCAAGCCGACGATCGCACACCTATGGAGTTCTTAGGCGGTTCAATCGTAGTTACGTATGCTAGTGGAGGTGGCCCCGCAGATTCCGATCAATTTGGCGTGTGGATGGCGAAGATAAACTATCACGCAGTTCCATACAGTCCATGGCCCACTGAGGACTCTTCAGTGAACACAAACCTTGGATACACCGTTTCGCTGCAGTATTACATAAACAACACAGTTCCATTGCCCGGACATAACTACACTTGGGTCATTTCTACTATGGACTATGACAGCCAAATCTTCGTACTCAGATGTGCACAAACTGGTCAATTCTGGGGCTACAGCATAGCAACTGGAAAACAAGTTTGGGGTCCAACAGCAATGCCTCCAGCGAGTGAACAATTCTACTACTATGCTCAATCAGTTGGCGTCTACTCTGGAACAATGCTGGTTACTGGCCAGTACACTGGAACAATATATGCCTACAATGTTGCGACAGGACAACAACTGTGGAAGTATTCTGCATCAGCAGCGCCTTACTACTATGAAAGCGCTTATGGTGCTGATATGACACTCTCCTTGGGCGCGGTGGCCAACGGAATGATCTACACCTACTCAACTGAGCACTCGCCGACTAACCCCCTCTGGCGCCAGTCATACACACGCTGTATCAATTTAACCGACGGAACGCTGATTTGGAAACTCGAACTCTTCGGAATGGGCATGTCAATAGCAGACGGATACCTGGTATCTGCGAGTCAATATGACAACTTGGTGTACTGTATAGGTAAAGGCCCAAGCGCAACCACTGTGTCAGCTCCAAATGTTGGAATCACTCAAGGCTCAAGCGCTCTAATAACCGGCACTGTCA
>DATJPJ010000095.1:0-5577 GCA_035506455.1 Candidatus Nanoarchaeia archaeon | reverse complement strand
CTTTCGAATTTCCAGCCCCTTCTTCCTCGAAGCTGAAAGCAAAATTGCCACAAATGCCAAGTCCAGAATTGCCATAAACGCTGTCAAGTTATAGTTTATAGGAGCGGACAAAGAGGCGGTCCAAACAAAAAAGGCAAAATTTCCGATTCCCGCATTCAAGTTCATGGAACTCATTATTAGTGCAACAACCGTCATAGGAACGGCTGCGTACAAAGAAATTTTCTCTTTTAGCCTGAACAAAAGAATGTAAGTTAAGATGACGGTCGGAGCATAATATGCGAATGCTCCCAACGCACCAAGAGGCCAACCAAGCGGATTAATTTCCGCGGCCACGCGAGCAACGTTTATGGCATAGAACGTAGTCGCCAAATCATACGCCCAACAAGCCAAAGCAACTCCTTGAAGCGCAAACAAAACGTTGCCAAGTTTCTCCACCGCATTAAGCCTTGATATTTTGGCTGACTGCATACGCCACAGATAAACGCCGAATGACGAAGGAAAAAGCAGAACCATCAAATAAAGCAAGCCCAACCAGGCGTCTCCACTCAAAACCAACCTAACTATACTGTACATCGAAATAGCGGCAGCCATAACAAGAAAGCCGGCGGCTAAACTCTTCACTGGTTTCAATCGCGCTACTCCCACACAATAACTCCGTATCGTATGATATAATACTTATTCCCGAATTACCCATACAATAAATCTACGATTTTTACATCGGAAATCAATATAGCCAGCCCCCACTAAAAGGCATACAGAGGCATACTCATGTCGAAAGCAAACCCCGTAATTGG
The DNA here is from genome assembly GCA_035506455.1 of Candidatus Nanoarchaeia archaeon. Taxonomy (GTDB): domain Archaea; phylum Thermoproteota; class Bathyarchaeia; order Bathyarchaeales; family Bathycorpusculaceae; genus JADGNF01. The sequence goes on along the minus strand of DATJPJ010000095.1, from coordinate 4,783 downwards.
CCAGAAGAAAAAAATCGCGCTAATAGCCCATGACAACAAGAAAGCAGACCTTCTCGATTGGGTCAAATTCAACAAACAAATGCTTCTTAACCACGAACTCTTCGCAACAGGCACAACGGGAAAAGTCTTAGAAAAAGAATTAGGCTGCCAAATCACCATTTTCGAAAGCGGACCCCTCGGTGGAGACCAACAAATCGGCTCACGCATCGCCGAAGGTCTCATAGACTTCTTGATCTTTTTCTGGGATCCACTAGAACCGTTACCGCACGATCCAGACATCAAAGCATTACTCAGAGTCGCCGCAGTGTGGAACATCCCAGTCGCTTGCAACCGCACCACAGCGGACTTTATAGTTTCTTCACCACTTATGTCGCAAGAATACTGTCGAATGATGCCCGACTACGAAGCCTACAGACAACGCTTCAAAGACAAACAAAATTTCAGCAGATAGAACTCTCTAATACGGAAACGCTAAATGCAGCTTGCATCTTACGGTAAACGGAGCCTCACACCTTGCCCTACAACGAACTCAGAAAAGACTACCTTCTAAACAGATGGGTAGTTATCGCCACCGAACGAGCTCGAAGACCAAACGATTTCGTTAAACCGAAAACCGAACAACCCAAAACCACAAACTGTCCACTCTGTTTGGGCAATGAGAACATGACACCTCCCGCCGTGCTAGTCTACCTGCCAACAGAGCAAGGAATAACAAAAAGCAAGGAAGACGGCGACTTCCGATACAAAAACTGGCTAATCCGAACCGTTCCCAACATGTTCCCAGCATTTGCGCCTCCCAAGACGCCGCTTGATGCCCAAAACATCATGCAAAGCGACAGCTTTGGTTACGCCATCGGACATCACGAAGTCCTCATCGAAACCCCCAACCACAACGACCATCCGCCAAACACACCACTCCCACAACTTGTAAACGTCATAAACGCGTACAAAGACCGCTTAAGCGAAATCTCCACCAAACCCTACGTTCAATACGTACAAATATTTCGCAACCACGGCGTAGAAGCAGGCGCTTCGCTGTCACATCCTCACAGCCAAATAATTGCAACCCCATTCACGCCAACAATTCCAAAAGAGGAAATGATCACGAGCGAAACGTACCATGACAAACATGGAACCTGTTTTTACTGCGACCTTACAAAAAAAGAAAGACAAACTGAAAGACACATCCTAGACAACGACTACTTTGAGGTTTTTTCTCCCTACGCCAGTGTGCACCCCATGGAATTTTGGATTGTCCCAAAACGCCACAGCATGAACATCCTTGACCTGAGCAATGATGAGATACAGAGTTTCGCCCAGACAATACAAACCATGTTCAAAGGACTAAAAGATCTGGTGAATGATCCACCCTACAACTTCGGAATACACTTGTCCATAGACAAAAATTTACAAGAGTGCTACCATTGGCACCTCGAAGTTTACCCACACCTCGCAATATGGGCAGGATTCGAGAAAAGTACTGGCATGTACATAAACACGATAACCCCAGAAACCGCGGCTCAAGAGCTAAGAAAAATCATTCAAGTATGAACAGAAAGAACTTGACGCTCAAACCGTGGTCTAACCTGCAAGACGTCTTCGACATAAGCTCTCAGAGGCTCCGCGACACTCCATGTCTGAGAGATACATCCCCGCGGCGTATGCGGTGGGTCACCATCATAAATTTCACTGATGGTCCCCAAACCCGCGTTAGAAACTTGACCGACAAAAAGTGGTTCTATGAAATTTTTCAGCGCATAGTTACAGTTCTGCTCAGTATACCCGTTAGTTTTCAAATACGCAGTGGTTAACGGGCCAATCAGCCAAGGCCAGACGGTGCCATTGTGGTAAGCTATATCTCTGGAGTGCCTGTTGCCAGCGCAAACGCCACGGTATTTTGGGTCGGAGCGCTCAAGCGTTCGCAAACCGCAAGGCGACAAAAACTCTTTTACCGCCAAATCAACAACTTTCTGGTTCCAACTAGCTTCCAGCATTGTGAAGTCCAAAGAGGCGACTATTAATTGGTTGGGCCGAACGGAAGCGTCTGGCCCAGAATCGCCAAGGAAATCGAAGAGACAGGCCCTGTCTTTGTTCCAAAACTTCTTGATAAAACTCGCTCTTGCTTTGTCAGCAAGCAGAGAATAAGAATCAGCAAGTTTCTTATCCCCAAATGTGGTTGCAAGAAGCTGCATTATTCGAAGCGCATTATACCACAACGCTTGAATTTCAACTGCTTTTCCCGCTCTTGGGGTAACCGCTTTGCCTTCGACTTCTGCGTCCATCCAAGTCAACCGAGGACCATGCGCAAGCAAACCATCTTCATCAACACGTATACCAAACGATGTTCCAACTATGTGGTTTTCAACTATTTCTTTCAGACTCTCCCAGATTTGTTCTTGCACAAAGCCGAAGTCACCACTATACTTCAGATATTGAAGAATGGCGTTGATGTACCACATCGTTGCATCAACAGTATTGCAAGACGGAACTAATGACAGATCACTTAAGAAGTTGGGGATAAGACCCAATGTACAGAATTTATCAAAGCCAAAAAGCACATTGCGTGCTTCTTCAAACCGTCCCGGGAGAAGCAACAGACCAGGTAAGGAAATGAATGTATCTCTGCCCCAAGCTTCAAACCAATGATAACCCGCCACTACGCTTGTGCCGTCGCCAAAACCCTTTACTACGAAACTATCCGTCGCTAACAAAACCCAGCTTAGCCAATCACTAATGGGAACAGTAGAATGTGAATTATAAAAAGCATCAAGCAGGGCAGCGTAACGTTGCTGCTCCCCGTTAAAAAGTCGAAAGATATCAGCTGTCCATGACCCAGATTCCGAGAGCATTTCGATACATTGTTGGCTGCCACTGGCCGCGGCCGCCAAAACGGCAAAGTCACATGCCCCTTCGGGGTAAACCTGAATCTCAAAGTAGCCAGGCTGGTAGCAGTCATCCAAGCTGCTTTCGCCTCTAGCGTATTCTTCCCGATAAAACATTCTCTCGATCCAGTTCGGCAACGTGTGAAATTCACCCAAAGTTGTTCTGAGGCCAACAGAGGCTTTAGGAGAATCGAAATCCATTTGCACCTCAAACGCACTGTTGAGTTTCTGGCTAATTTTAGGCGGAAAAGCTTTCTTGTCAACAACCAAATGAAAGTGCCTGCAGGTTACCAATGGAGTAACTTTGAAAGATACCGCAAAACTGTTCCTATTTTGAACATGGTAAACCGTACTACAAGCGTTCTTCCCATATAACATAAAAAACGTTTTTGTAACTTCGACGTTACCCCCATCATAGACATACTTCGGAAAAGGCGAAACAGAAAACTCTGTTAGATAACGAAATCCGTCAGGATAGAAAACATCCCGAAATTCAGAAGTGCCAAGCCGGATAACATCACGACCCACATCGATCTCTTCATCGAGTTTAGAAAGACAAACAGTGCGGTCACCAGGAGGGTGCAACGCTGCAACAAGAGAACCGTGATACTTTCGTGTGTTCACCCCAACTGCCGTCCCCGATGCGTAACCCCCTAAACCATTAGTCAAGATCCACTCTTTTTGAATGGCTTCATCAAAACGTGACAAATCTTGTTTCGAGAGCCTCAAAGTGGGCGGATTCATTCTTAAGGCATCAGCTTGGCAACGTTTTTGTGTCTAGGTACGCAGAAATAATTTGCCACAGGCGTACACTTGGTTCGAAACATTAAGAAATGCGGCTTAGTCAGTGCATACTCAGTGAGAGTCTCAGCGTAACCCATACCCTTGGCAAAAACCAACCGTGCGCTATCGTAGACTTTTCGAAATTCGGGACTGATTAGCTTGAGTTGCAAACCCACAGCATCAGCACCTGTCGTCATAACCTCATCGGCAAGTTTGTCCATGCCACTAAACTCAACGTCTTCCATAGTTGCATCGTTAATCACAGGCGCAGACTTTACAACATAAATAACATGAAGACCCATATTCTTGAGCTGCTCAACAAGTATAGTGTCAAAGACTATTTCGCCCGCGTTATCAGCTAAATAAAGAATTTTATCAGCCTTTTGAGCAAGCGCATAAACCTTGTCAACATCATCGATAACGAGATCTTTAGAAGCATCATTGATTGTTTTGCGAAGATCCTTAAGAGTAAAGTTGTGACCAGGAATATCAAATTCCATTATGTTCCCAACAATTGCACAAAGGCAAGCCTTCTTGAACCTATCTTGTTGGTTATACCCTTCATCCACAAAACGCTGAGCAAAAGGCAAGAGCTGCTTCGCTTTCTCATTGCTCTGCTTCTTTGTTCTTAGATACGGGTCTCGGTTACCCGTTAACTCTCGGATAATCTTGTCTCGCTTAGTTCCCAGTTCAGCTGCGTTAGACGTAGATCGGAATTCGCGACCAACAAGCTTGATCAACTCAGACATGCACCTAAAGCGAAGAGCCGGGTTTGTTGTCGCCATATAAGTTTCGGCACATCCGCGAGCAAGTAAGCAACTAGCGCATTCAGCTTCGACTTTCATTCAGTTTACCCACAATTTGCTAATGCTGAGTTGGCAAACTCGCGCAACATCGTATATGGATTTTTCGCTCTCACAATAGCGCTCGCAACAAGAACTCCATGTGTGCCCAAATTCAAAGCAACCGCAACATCTTCGCCGTGGCTTATACCTGCCCCACACAAAATCACTGCTTCATCATTTACCTTACGAACTTTCTTTATAGTGTTCGTGACAGCTTCTGGCTGGGCTTTACTAACTGCAACACCTGTACCAATAAGTTCAGGCGGTTCAATG
>DATJPJ010000094.1:0-9548 GCA_035506455.1 Candidatus Nanoarchaeia archaeon | reverse complement strand
TAATAGGAATAACTATAGTTTCGCTGATAATCTGCGGGTTGTTCTACCCACTTCTAATAACAGGTATAGGTCAAGTGTTCTTCCCCTATCAAGCAAACGGCGAGCTGGCTCAAGTTAACGGCAAGCAGGTCGGCTCCAACTTGATCGTTCAAAACTTCACATCACCTCTATTTTTCCACCCAAGAAACGAGTCTGCTTCGCCCTCAGCTTCAGGAGTGGACCCGGACATTCTACTAACGGATGCATATTCCCAGGTCCAATCAGTTAGCAGCGCCACCGGAATTTCAGCAACCGCCTTAACAACTATTCTAGACCAAAACAAAGAAGGAACGTTTTGGATTTTCGGCTACCCGTACGTAAATGTTCTACGGGTTAACATAGATCTCATTCAAAAATACCCCCTAATATATGCCAATTTTTCGAAATAGCCTAAATTCTTCCCAAAACATTTCAAGATCTTCTCACTCAAAAATGTTAAGCCTAAACAACGTTTAAACTACAGGCTTAACAACAATTCATTTGTCGCAATAATCTAACACAAATTGTGCGATTAGCAAGAAAAGTATAAATATCTCCCACGTCTGTCCATAGGGAGTTGATCGCTATGTCAAGACTACTAGCATTCGTTGACATTTTCGTCGAATCCCCAGAAATGGATACAGTTCTACTGGAACTAGGCAGACTAGAACACCTGGAAGAACTTTACGAAGTCACAGGCGAATTTGATATTGTAACGCTTATTTCGGCTGCAGATATTGAGGAATTTCGTGACATTCTCAAGAATAGAGTCATGAAGATTAAAGGGGTCAAAAGCACTGTGAGCTCCATTGTGCTTAAAGCTCACAAAGGTCCCAAATGTAACGGTGATGACCACCCTCAGGCAACGTCTACATAGGAATTGTTTTTTTCTATCTAATTTGAATAAATTTTTTGCTTTCTCTAAAAAATTGTTTCTGTTTTCGTAAAATATATTGAAAATAATGTGAAAAAGTTGGGTTAGATTTTCATCCTCAGACCGAGGCTACATCGGTGATAGGACTATGGAAGTTTCTGTGCGGATGACGTTTGGATCTTTTTCGATTATCTTGTAAACTACGGCGTTTATGTTTTCAAGTGCTGGGGCCTCTAAAACCACGATGGCGTCATATCTGCCAAAGATGGCGTCAGCCGTGACGGTTTCTTTTACAATTGATTTTATGCGAGCCACTACTTCCAATGATGTGCCTGGTTTGGTGCTTAAAAGAATATATGCTTTCATGCTTTATTCTCCATGGTTATTTTTGTTTAACATTAAGACTGAAAACTGCATCTTTGAATATAAGTTTTGCGTATTACTGGAAGCATTTAGAATAATATCTTTAAAAATTGAACTTCTGTTCAGAAGAAATTAATGCATGGAGTTTTCATTTTTTTATGAAATGTGTGATTAAGAAATAGGTCGATCAATTTGAACGAATTTCAAATTAATGGCACAACTGCAACGGGAAATTGAATGAAGAGGCGACAAAGCTGGCTATTGTTTGAACATGCGTTCGGTTTGCTAAATATTCACCGTTCAAACGGATAGTTTTAAATAGCTGTTAAGCATAAATGCACAGAAAAGCATAATCATTCAATAACAACTGTTGAAAACAGCTTAATGGTGAATGAAAAATGAGTATGGTGCCCGCTTCAACAAACTCCGGAGACATTGCCTGGGTCATAGTTGCTACCGCCCTTGTTATGCTAATGACCCCCGCATTAGGCTTCTTCTATGGCGGTCTAGTCCGCAGAAAAAACCTGGTTTCTACGATAGTTCAGTGCTTTGCCATTTTCGCTGTTATCAGCGTAATCTGGGCGTTATGGGGTTACAGTCTGGTCTTTGGAACCAGCTTCCACGGAATCATAGGTTTCGACTCAAGCTTACTTGCTCTGGGCGGTTTAAGTATTCACAGCGTCACTGCTTCCTTGGCTCCGACGATTCCAACATTGCTATATTTCGCGTTTCAGTTGAAATTTGCAGCCATTACACCTGCTCTAATTATTGGCGCTTGTGCTGAACGAATTCGCTTCAAGTCTCTTCTCATATTCATAGTTCTCTGGTCCACTCTAATCTACATGCCAATTGCACACTGGGTTTGGAACCCCGACGGTTGGCTCAAAGGCTTGGGCGCGATAGACTTTGCGGGTGGCATCGTTGTTCACATCTCTGCGGGCATTTCTGCATTAGCGGCAGCTTTGGTTGTCGGCCGCAGAAAAGGCTGCAGCACTCCTTGGAAGGAACATATGAAAGCGCTGAAAGCCCAAGAAAGTGGTGCTGAAAAGCCAACGAACATTCCGTACGTTCTGCTCGGCGCTGCTCTCTTGTGGTTTGGCTGGTTTGGTTTTAATGCTGGAAGCGCACTCCAGGCGAGCGATTTGGCAGTATCAGCACTAGTTACCACGAACTTGGCTGCTGCTGGCGCAGCAGTCAGTTGGATGCTCATGGACTGGTTCCGTAAAGGCAAACCGTCCGCCGTCGGCATCGCCGTTGGCGCAGTGGTGGGGTTGGTTGCGATTACTCCAGCAGCAGGTTACGTCTCGGTAGGCGCAGCCTTAATCATCGGTTTGGCTGCAGGCATTATCTCTAACCTGGTAGCTAGTTGGCGAGCAGGCAGAAGCCGAGTTGACGATACATTAGATGTTTTTGCATGCCATGGTGTTGGCGGAATCTGGGGTTCAATAGCCACAGGATTGTTCGCGTCTTCGGCCATACAGGCAGGGGTAAGCGGGCTCTTCTATGGAAACTTGCATCAATTCGTTGCCCAATTAGAAGCAGTTGCAGTCGTCGTGCCGTTTGCCTTCTTCGGCTCATACGCGCTGCTTAGACTTGTCAACATTTTCTCCCCGCTACGTGTTAGCGAAGAGGCGGAAAATGCTGGACTCGACCTAAGCGAGCACGGCGAAGAAGCTTACCAGTTTGATTGAATAGACGTTGGGTGCGGCAAGCTTCCCAATTCTTTATTTTTTATTATATACTTGTTTTGGTTCGTTTCAACGCGAGATCTCTTGAATTCTATGTTGAGCAATTGGTTTTTGTGAACATTTTTGCATGTTGTCTTACGAATTGAAAATGAATGAATGATTTAAATATTTGAGGATCCATGTTTGGATAAACATTCAGTTTGACTTAGTGCTTCAGGTGCAAAATTGAATGTCAGTGGTCTCTGTAACTTCAGGCGACATTGCATGGCTCCTAATATCGACTGGCTTAGTCATGCTTATGACCCCTGCGCTTAGCCTCTTTTATGGTGGTCTGGTTCGCCGAAAAAATCTTGTTTCAACGCTTGTCCAATGCATAATAATTTTTGCTGTAGTTAGTCTTGTCTGGCTTTTTTGGGGATATAGCCTCGTGTACGGCCCTAGCATAGGTGGAGTAATCGGTAACCTTTCTCTTGTTGGCTTGTTGCATGTGAGTGTCTCCAGTGTTAGTTCATATGCCCCTCATATTCCTGAGCTCTTGTTTTTTGCGTTTCAGCTCAAATTCGCTGCCATAACGCCGGCTTTAATCATAGGTGCTTGTGCTGAAAGAATCCGGTTCCGGAGCCTACTGATTTTTGTTATTTTGTGGTCGACATTAGTCTATTCGCCAATAGCTCATTGGATGTGGAACGCAAATGGGTGGTTGCACGTTTTGGGTGCTGTTGACTTCGCAGGCGGGATAGTTGTCCACATCGCTGCTGGATTATCCGCTTTGGCAGCAGCCTTGATCGTTGGTCGCCGTAGCGGTTGCGTATACTGGAAAGATCACCTTAAGGCCATTGAAAGCAAAGGAGGCTCACCGATGCCTCGAGCAAACGAGTTCAAACCAACAAATATTCCATATGTCATTTTGGGTGCTGGTCTGTTGTGGTTTGGCTGGTTCGGGTTCAACGGTGGCAGCGCACTAGCCGCGGATGGTGTGGCTGTTTCGGCAGTTGTTGCAACAAATCTTGCAGCTGCTGCTGGCGCGGTAAGTTGGATGCTCGTCGACTGGTTCACAAAAGGAAAACCTTCCGCAGTTGGCATATGTGTCGGAGCAGTGTGCGGTTTAGCAGCAGTTACTGCCGCGTCAGGTTACGTCAATGTTATGGCAGCAGTAATCATAGGATTATCTGCTGGGATAATCTCAAATTTGATCGCTAACTGGCGGTCAGGTCGGTCCCGAATCGATGATACATTGGATGTTTTTGCCTGTCACGGTGTCGGTGGCATAATTGGATCCATTGGCGTCGGTTTGTTTGCAAGTACTTTGATTAATGGAAACGGTGTCAATGGTTTATTCTATGGTAACGCAGCTCAACTTGGTGTTCAGGCGTTGGCCGTTGTAGTGGTTTCGGTTTTCTCTTTCGGTGGTTCGTACCTTCTTCTGAAGTTCGTTAATTTATTCTCGCCTCTTCGTGTGACAGCCGAAGAAGAGGATGCTGGGTTAGATATCTCTCAGCACGGAGAAGAAGCCTATCATCTTGACTGATCCTAAAGCAAGACTCTCGCAAGTTTTTCCAGCTATCTCAAAGCCCTGCGATTAGCACAGCAAGGATGCCTGAAAGGAAGACACCATCAAAGGTGCCTGCTCCACCTATGCTGGCGACGGGTGCTCCAATGCGTTTGATTACCTGCAAGTTGCTGAGATCAGCACCGATTAGCGTTCCAATGACTCCTGAGACATATGCAACCGTTTGCGGGTGACCGGGGGCCAGAATGAACGCGGCTATGGCTGCTGTTATTGGGGGAAGAAACGCTGGGCTTATGATACCAACGCCTTTGACTGGTTTAGCTACAACATGGGTGACGATGGCTACTACTAGAACGCCGACGAGACTCAGAAAGACAGTGTGCGAAGACGCTCTCAATAGCAAGTAAGCGCTTACAGCTGTCGGTATTAAAGCGCCACCAACATTAACTGCAACTAAGGTCGTCGCTGTTCCATATTCGACATGAGGGATGCGGTAAGTTACTCCAAATGACGTTACGTAATCTTCCTTGATCAAGGGTTGGGTGGTCTTTAGTCTAAACAAAGGGATGTTTATAGCGCTACCAATGAAGCACGCTGCAAGAAGCAATAAAATGGCGAATGGTGTGAAGCCGACGTCCGAAAACGCGACGGTTACTGCTCCCACAAAAATTAAAACAACGGCAACCAAAAGGGCGATGAGCAAGAGGGCGAAGACTAGAAAGCCGTGTGGAAAGTAGATCGTTTTCCTGCTCATGACGAGTTCGACCTGTTTAGAATTTGTTATCTTTAACCGTGGATGTTCTTTATTTGTTTTCGCCGCGCCGTTTAAGCCATGAAGCGCTTCACTGTTTCGTATAGGACGCTGACACCGAAAACCAAGTTTTCCACAGAGATTCGCTCATCTACACCATGTTCGAGCCTTACAGGTTTCATATCTATTTTGTTTTCTTTTCGTATTGGTTGAAACCCATAGCTTGTGCTGCCCATGCGTCGGAAGAAACGTGAGTCTGTTCCGCCAGCCATTAAGAATGGAACTACAGCACAACCCGGGTCAGCATCGTTTAAGACTTCCTTCATAACTTCGAAAAGCGGGGTTCGAACAGGGGACTCGGTGGGCTCTTGAACTTGAATGGTTTCAAAGGAAAGTTTTTCCAGGTCGACATCGATTAGAAGTTCCTTCACTTTCTCCATTGCTTGAGTAGTTGTTTGACCTGGAAGTACGCGGCAGTCAAAAACTGCTTCGCATTCTGAAGGAATTACGTTTTCTTTGTAGCCGCCTCGGACGATTGTGGGAGTGATTGACATTTTGAGTCTGGGGCGGATTTCATCTGCAACTGCCAGAGCCGTCCTGTCAAGGTCGGCTAAAGCTGCATCGCTTTCTTCTGGGTGTTCCAGGATACGAATCATTTGCGGCTTCAAAGTTGAGTCTGCATCCGAAAGTCCCCTAAGCAACTGCCTAGTGGTTTGTACGAGCTCGACTTTAAACCGGAAGTTGACAAGCTTCTGAATTACCTGATTAATTCGAACTATTGGGTTATCTGCAGCTTCAGGTAAGGAGCCGTGTCCGGCGGTGCCTTTAGCTCTTACTCTAAACCAAAGCAGACCTTTTTCCGCAGTATTAACGGTGTAAACAGTCTTTTGGTGCGTAGGAATAGTGTTGCCGCCCCCTTCGTTGATGACATACTCCGCGAAAATCTTCTCTGGATACTGCTGAAGAAGATAGTCTGCGCCTCCCAGGCCACCCATTTCCTCATCCGCAGTTGCTGCCAAAATCACATCGCCCTTTAGTTGAATTCCGTTGCGTTTGAGCATCTTGAGAGTTGTAACTTCGATTGCCGTCATGCTCTTCATGTCTAACGCACCTCTGCCCCAAACATAGCCGTCTTTGACTGCCCCGCCGAACGGATCCTCTGTCCACTCTTTAGCTTGAGCTGGAACGACGTCGAGATGGCTTAGCAGAAGTATGCGCGGCTTTTTTCCTGTACCCTTTAACCTCGTAATGAGGCTGCCTCTACCTGGGGCAGACTCGAATATTTCACAACAGAAGTTTTCTGCAGAAAGATTTTGGGATAGGAATTGTGCCGCTTTGGTTTCGTTTCCAGGAGGGTTTGAGGTGTCTATTTTGATAAGTTGGCTAAGCAATTCTGTAATTTCCTTTTCCGTCTCCTGGGGTAGGTTAGGGAGCATTTTTTTCGCCTATTGGGGTAAATTGCTTCGTAGTTCTCTTAAGAGTTTCTTTCTAATGCTCCCAGATTGTTTACATGTTCAACGTACACAGCTCATGTTATATTGGGAGTTTATCGGGTAGTACAACAATGAAGTTTATATAGCAATGTGAAAGTTGTTAAAGATTCATATCAAATTAAAAGCAGGCAAGCAAAAATGAAAGAACTGAAACCATTGGACTATCAACTTCTGTTCGAACTAATGAAAGACTCCCACCGAAGCGACAGACAGTTGGCCAAAGCTCTTGGAATTTCTCAGCCCACAGTAACGCGTAGACGTGCTATGCTCGAGGAATCTACAATCGAAGGATATACAGTAATCCCCAAGTTCGGCCAAATCGGGTTTGAAATCGCCGCTTTCACGTTTATGAAGACCAAACTTAACCACAAAAAAGGCAAAGACAAAGAAGAAGCCCTTAACAAAGTAAAAGAATGGTACCTGAAACAATCTAACATCATCGCCGTCCTCAATGGTCAAGGAATGGGCTACGACGCTGTCTGCGTTTCATTGCACGAGAACTACACCAACTTTGCGGAGTTTTTGCGGACACAAACAAGTGAATTATCTGATGTGATCGAAGAAACGCAAAGCTTCCAAGCAGACCTTAAACCAGGCGTTTCTCTAAAACCGTTTTCACTTAAGTACCTCGCAAAACCCAAAGAGTAAGCGACTAAGAGTCTCAAAGCCAAAAGCCACAAAATCTTTTTTTGGCTTTTTGTTTTTCTTCATTTCTAATCGGCTATTGTTGACGGAAAGAATCCTATTTTTGATCTTTTGAGGGATAGTTTTTGATTGATCACTTTGTTTTCAGGATTACTAGTAATAGTACAAGTTTGTCTATCAGAAATATCGTTTGCAGAACGCAGTCGCAGCAGCCAATTCAACTTCGAACAAGCAGCTACATACAAATAGCTAGAAGAAAGCCGGCCTGGTTCTAATCATTCTCTTTTTGTCGCTCTATGTCATGCTTAAATATTGCTTGGGATTACGTATTCTACAGATTCTATAGAGGAGTTTGATCAGAATGCCCGCAGCAGTTGAAGTCGGCAGGATATGTGTCAAAACCGCAGGACGCCAAGCAGGACAAAAATGCGTCATAGTGGACGTAATGGACAAAAGCTTTGTCTTAATCACAGGACCCAAGCCCATCACGGGCGTCAAACGCAAACGTGCCAACATGAACCATATTAGGACACTTGAGGATAAGCTTGACCTCAAGCGAGGAGCCTCCGATGAAGAGGTCACTCAGACCCTGACGGCAGCCGGCAAGATTGATGAGATGAAGCAACCCGCCAAGTAAACTAGACTCTTATACTTCCCCCTGCATTCTTTTTCTGCATCCAAGGAGCACATTGATTATGCCACGAACTACTCCTCCCTGGGAATTCAAGCGCGAAATCTATGTTAAAAACGAAGATTCTACTGACCCGAAATACGGGCATGCGCCGCTTGAGCGCCCAGGTGAAATGTACATTCGATATGGCATTATCAACCTTGACAAACCACCCGGACCCACCAGTCACGAGGTTGCTGCTTGGACCAAACGAATCCTAAAGCTTCAAGCGATTGGTCACGGCGGCACGTTGGATCCAAAAGTTACTGGTGTTTTGCCTGTCACATTGGAGGACAGCACCAAGATCGTTCAGGCATTATTGTACAGTGGCAAAGAGTACGTCTGCATCATGAAACTTCATGGAGACGCTGAAGAAACCAAAGTTCGTCGAGTTTTGGAAGAATTCGAAGATGAAATTTACCAGCGTCCACCTTTGCGTAGCGCGGTTAAACGGCAAATTCGCACGAGACGAATATACTACAACAAGTTTCTTGAGATGGACGGGCGCAACGTGCTATTCCGCGTCGCTTGTGAAGGTGGCACTTATATCCGTAAGCTCTGTTTTGATGTTGGAGAAATTATCGGCGTAGGAGGCCACATGCAGGAACTTCGCCGTACTCGCACCGGAACATTAAGCGTGGAAGATCCACATTTTGTCACTCTTCACGACGTTGCTTATTACTTTAGCGAATGGGAAAGAAAAAAAGATCCCGCCATTCTGCAAAAGTTCATCCTTCCCATGGAAGCAGCCCTAGACCTTATCCCCAAAATCACTGTTCGCGACTCGGCAGTAGACGCCCTATGCCACGGGGCTAACCTCACTGCCCCAGGCGTGCTCACTTTGGAGAGCGACATTAAGAAAGGCGACTTGGTCGCTATACTGACTCTCAAAGGCGAAGCAATCGCTCTAGCAAAAGCTTGTCTCGCTACCGAGGAGATTCTAGACGCAAGCCACGGAACAGTTGCCACGCTTGAACGCGTTTTAATGGAGCGTGGTACTTATCCGAAAGTGTGGAAAACCGGTGGCAACAAGAATGAAGCCAAACCCTGACCAATACTACACGGAAAATCCAACAAGCCAAGCAAGATTCGGCATAGTCAGCACTTGCCTTCGTGGTAAACCATTCGAATTCACTACGGGCTCCAGCGTTTTTAGCATCAAACACGTTGACTTGGGCACACGGATTCTTGTTGAGTCAATGATTCTGCCCGATGATGGACTCATACTAGATTTAGGATGCGGGTATGGCGTCGTCGGAATCGCAGCTGCAAAATTCAACCCAAAACTTCAAGTCGTGATGACTGATGTCAACCGTCGCGCAGTACTTTTATCAAGGCAAAATGCCGAGAAAAATCACGCGTTTAACGTAGAAGTCCGGCAAGGCAACCTTTACGCTCCTGTGCAGAATTATTGTTTCAACTGCGTTCTATCGAACCCACCCGTTAGCGCGGGTATGCAAGTGGTCGAAGAAATAATTCGAGGAGCCCCCAGTGTAATAGCTAAAGGAGCAACACTTCAGATAGTTTTGCGATCGA
>DATJPJ010000093.1:0-10368 GCA_035506455.1 Candidatus Nanoarchaeia archaeon | reverse complement strand
TGATTTAACGGAAAACATAAATTGGTAAGCAATCATACAGTGATAATGTATTTGTATTTGACTTGTAGGTGTGTAAAGAGGGAAAATAAATGAGCACCCACGCGGAAGATCTGAAATTAAGATTAATGACAATTGAGCTTCTCCGAACTGCGAAGTACAAGCGCAATATCACGTATCGGGAGTTGGCAAGTAAAACAGGCCTGCCAGTAACAGTGTTGAGCCGATACGCCAAAGGACACGTTCTACCAAACACAACGCGCGCGAAACAACTTTGGCGTGTCCTCACAAAACTCGTAGGGTTAGAAACTGAGTTGCGTAGCAGGATAAAGTTTGATGAAATGGGCTACTTTGACAACACCGAAATCGTCGGTGACTACAACATCCTACAACAGGCAGCAAACCATGCTCTAGCTAATTTTGCGGGGAAACGCGTCACCAAAGTCCTCACAGCGGCCACCGACGGAATCCCCTTGGCAACAATGGTCGCTAACTCTTTAGGTGTCAACTTGGTTGTGGCAAAACGCAACAAAGAAGTCGGGGTCAAAGCATTCCTCGATGAAACCTTCATTCTCGGCAAGGACTCGGGAGTAACGGTAACTCTTTACATTCCAAAAGAGATCATCAAGAAACGAGATAGCGTCCTAATTGTCGACGATATGATAAAAAGCGGTGAAACCCAAGAGGCCCTAGTTAACCTCGTAAAGAAGGCAAAAGCGGAAATCTCCGGGGTTTTCTCTCTAATCGCTGTAGGAGACGATTGGAAGAAACGACTTAAGATCAGCGGAGATGCACCAGTCGAAGTCGTTACATATCTTAAGTCACCAACTGAAAACGATAGCCGCTAAAAACCTTCTCCCTCTTTCACTTTCCCTCTAATTTTACTCATTTTTGCGAAATATTAAACAGAATCATCCAAGACTACGTTAAGCATCCACGAGGCTTAGCATATGCGCATGATAAAATGGCAAAACGGAGTCGTTATAACCCCTGACCAAACCAAACTTCCCCTCGAGGAAATAACTCTCCAAATCACAACCGTCGATCAAATGTGCGAAGCCATCAAAGTGCTTCGAATTAGAGGCGCCCCGTTGCTTGGCGCAGCAGCCGCATTCGGTATCGCCTTGAAAGCTTACCATTCAAAAGCCACGAACACTAAGAGATTACTGGTGGAACTAGAAGCAGCCGCTACATCTATCAAAGCGACGCGGCCCACCGCAGTCAATCTTTTCTGGGCAGCCGATCGTGTTATTAACAAAGCCCGCAGCTTCCAAGGGGGAAAAATCGAAGAGCTCAAAACCCTCGTCATCTCAGAAGCGCAGAAAATAGCAGACGAAGATGCCGCACAAAACCACGCAATTGGCAAAAACGGTGCTACCCTGGTCAAAGACGGCGACACAATCTTAACCCATTGCAACGCGGGGGAGCTTTGCGCTGTCGAATACGGCACTGCTTTGGGAGTGGTGCGCGCCGCATGGGAGCAGGGTAAAAAAATAAAAGTCATTGCAGACGAGACGCGTCCTCTGCTTCAAGGAGCTCGTCTAACTGCTTGGGAATTAATGCGAGACGGCATACCAGTCACTTTGATAACAGATAACATGGCAGCACACATAATGAGCAAAGGGCTTGTCAATCTTGTCGTCGTTGGCGCAGACCGCGTTGTGCAAGACGCAGTTTTCAACAAAATCGGTACCTATGGCGTAGCCGTATTAGCTAAAGAGCACAAAATTCCGTTCTATGTCGCAGCTCCAAAATCTACTTTCGACTTAGCACACAAGGCAGCTGAAATAACGGTAGAAGAAAGAAAGCCTGAGGAAGTTACGCACATTGCGGGCAAACAAATTGCTCCTTCAGGTGTTTCAGTGTTTAATCCTGCTTTTGACGCGACACCGCTTCAGTTTGTTACTGGGATAATCTGCGAGGACGGCATCTATTGCAAAGCAGACTTTGCCAAATTCAAGAGCGGACGATCCTAGCACTGTGAATTCGAAGGAAGAGCTCTTCCCCAAGCGTCTGGATTTTGGAAACGAACAATGGGTGTTGTTTCCATCTTTTCCTCATGCTTCTTTGCGAGCAACTCCTTAATCGTCATAAGAATTTCTTTATGGTGTTCTTCGTCGTGGATTATTTCCATGAACATATTCTTTAGCGACTCCAAATTCACGGTGTAAATTTTGCTGAGCTCAGGCGAAATCAACTCAAGATTCTGGTAACGCACCAAAATATCATACGCTTCAGCCATAATTAGCTCCAGAGACGAAAGCTGACGCGGCAAACTCGAAAGATCCTCATCAAGAATTTCATCTACATCTGAAAGCTCCATTTGGAACGCGTCGATAGACCGCCACGCTTCGGCAATAGCCTTAGGCAAGTCCGTTGGTTTCCAGCTTGTCTTAGGCAAACTCTGTGCTAAACCCTTCAGAATTATCGAGTGCTTTTGGCTGTCCAGCGAGATTTGAAGCAGCAACGACTTAACCAATGGCAGGTTGCGAGTTTGCTCCGCAATATCCTCGTATAATTGAGCCGTTTTGTGCTCGAAAACAATTAGACATTTTACTGAATTTGTGACATTTTTCAATTCGTCATTTTTTCCCATTCGAACCCCTAAAAACCTTGGGAGTCGTACCTTGATTAATTGTTTGTGGCTGCGGACTTTCCCGTGTCGTTTTGTTCAACGCAAATACACAATTGTTTGTGGACATCGATTAAAAGTGGGACAAATATTGGCAATCGATTAGCTAAGCTTTATTTTCCTCGCTATTTGATTAACCTTCACAGCTTCTTCAGGTAAGCACACATTTAACGCCCCAAACTCTAAGTTGCCAGGCGCTTCCTGCACAAGGAGACTCTGAATTGTCCCCAAAATTTTTTGATGCTGATCGCGGTCATCAATTAACCGTTCAAACAAGCTCCCGAAGTTACTTAGAACGCGATGCTGATCAAGCAAAGTTTCTTTCTTGGTGACTTTCAGCGTTTTCGATTGTGCATCAACGTATTTTTGTCGAAGAGATTTCTCTAATAGCATGAGCTTTCCAGTCAGAGTAAAGAGCTCGTCGTTATCCAGCTGTTCCAGCACCTCTTCTTTGGCGATTACATCGCTATAGACTGCAAAAGTAATGTTGTAGAGGTATTCCAACTTTTCTTTGCCATTTTGTCTTGTCTTCTGCTTTGCCATTTGATCAGACGCATCTTTCAACCTCGCAGAATGGTAGTCATCGTCTTTTGCGATGCTTTCGAAAAGAGATTTAACAAAAGGTAAAGTAACTCTTTCTGCTAACGCTGAGTACAGAATGGAGATGTTGCTTTCAAGCATTCCGAAACAGTCAAGACACGGTGTCGATAGACTATGGTTGCCGCTCTTTGCCATATTACTCTGAGTCCCCACCGACGGGGATAAGACTCAAACTCAATAAAAAGATTGTGAACGTAACTTACGAACATGAAATTCACATTCGTATTGGCCTCTGTTAACTTCTCAATCTCATTGCCTATCTCATTGCCTTATTACCCGCCTCTGGACTCAGATACAAAGATCTTACAGCTAAAGCATTGCATTCTCCATTCAGTCAAGAACCAGAAGTTTTTTTGTGGCTACATTCAATGTTTTAAACTTATCATAAGCAATACTTACATTAAGATGTTTAAAATAAAGTATGCGATCAAATTCAATAGTGTTTCGAAGAAATGCATTTTTTCAGAAAGTCACGTGGGAAAATCTTAAATTGGCATACGATAAAAGTAATATAGTAAGGAGAAGATTTTAAAATGAATTTAAGTGAAATACTAAATCATTCTGCTGAATACACTGGAACCATTTTTAAGCGAATAGGCGAATTCATTATTCTGCTAATATTGTCAATAATTCCGATAGTGGACTTCATCGCCCTTGGATACTACGCTAACATAGTTCGTGATAGTCCATCGTCAAAAGATACCCCCAAGCTCGAAAGATATGGAGATCTATTTGTTGAAGGACTAAAGATTTTCGTAGTCGGCATAATCTGGTTTATTATCTTCTTAATTATCGCCATAATAGTCGCCATTCCATTGTTTGCATTTGCAGCTTTCAGCACATTCACGAGCCCCTCATCATTTCTGAGCGGAGGGTTCCTTTTCGCTCTTGGTGGCGTTGCTGTCGTCTTCGCTGTTGTCGCATTTTTCCTAGGTCTCATCGCTTTCATGGGTATTATCCACATGGTCAAAACGAAATCATTTGGAAAAGCGTTTGCATTCGGCGAAATCCTGAACATAATCGGCAAGATAGGTTGGCTCCGATACCTAGCATTTTTCGTCATCTTCTTCGTAGCAGGTGCAGTGGTTGCCGCGATTACTGGAGCTTTAGGTCCGATAGGCTGGGTGGTAAGTGCAGTGCTTTCCGTTTTGGTAGGGCTGTTCTTTTCGCGTACAATAGGCTTACTTTATGATGACGCCGCTGGAGTAAACATGGCTCCTCCTCTACAGGCATCCTCAACTCCAATGCCCCAACCACAATCATAAACAAACTGGAAAACTGCAATCAACTCTTTTTCCTTTTTTGTTTTTAACTCACTGTAAAACCATGATTACTCAAAGACCACATGAAAAGAACCATAACATCCCATTGTCGCTCTTTTTATTATTGCTCACGGAAAGATGGTGACAACGTTAATTAGCCGTCGCCTAAGATAGTCTTAAGATGTTGATGGTCAATGAGCAACGAAAAAGAGAATCCGCTGGCTCAATCAGAATTCAAAGCAACGGGCACGCTGGCCGAAGAAGGCATTAAAGTCTCGGAACGAAGCAGCATAGATGCTCTAAGCCAGCGTGGGTATGGTGTCGCCGAAAAAGATGTTCTTACACTAGCATTCTACGAGGCGCTATTTCTAGTCGATAAGCAGATGCTATGTGTCAAAGGAAAAAAAGGCGCCAACGTAGATTTTCAAAGTCTCCTCCGAGCATATGAAGCCGTGGATTCAGACGCTTGGGCTCACTACACGGTTTACCGCGATCTACGCAGCAGAGGCTACGTGGTTCGAGAAGGCTTCGGCGCAGCAATTGACTTTCGAATTTACGAACGTGGTGCGTATGGGAAAGATACGGCCCCCTTTCTTGTGCTTAGCACACAAGAAGGTCAACCATTGCCCATGGAGGACTTAGGGAACGCTGTTGTCCAAACGCAGAGCCTTAAGAAAGAACTTATCTTGGCGGTCATGAACCGAAGAGGCGAAATAGTTTACTATTCTGTCTCCCCATTATCGTTCAAGTAAAATGGAGAAATTTGGATGTCCACATTTCAGCCTGTCCGCGGAATGCGCGATTTACTGCCTGACGAAGCTGAACGCCTTACATACGTTATAAGCAAAGCTCGGGAAACCGCTGTTACGTACGGCTACAAAGAAGTTATTACTCCAATTGTAGAACAACTTGACCTTCTTGCAGCTAAAGCGGGAGAAGAAATTCGGCAACGTATGTTCATTTTCGAAGACATGGGCGGCAGAAAAGTTGCTTTGCGTCCCGAGTTCACCGCGTCGATTGCTCGACTTGTGACTACAGTTCTGCGAACAGAACCCAAGCCTCTCCGGATTTTTGGGGTCGGCAGCGTTTATCGATATGATGAGCCACAGAAGGGGCGATATCGGGAATTCTGGCAAGCGGACTTCGAAGTAATTGGCTCAAATAAACCTGAAGCCGACGCCGAAGTCATCCTTCTCGCTAACAACCTTCTCAGTAGAGTAGGTCTAAAAGGTTACGCCATAAAACTGGGTCACGTAGGCGTCTTGCGAAATCTCCTAACTCAAGAGGGCGTAGATGAAAAAACCCAAAACGCAATACTGCAACTCATGGACAAAAAAGAGTATGATGCCGCCTTTACACTCGTAGACTCGAGTAAGTGCCAAACTCTTCTCCGAGGGCTATTGGATCTCGAAGGCAAAAACTCATTTGAAACGGTTCAGAATCTTTGCACGTACGTGAAGGACTACCCGAAGGCTTTGGAAGCAGCACAATATCTAACTTCAGTCCTCAAATTAGTCACAGAAAGCGGATGCAGCATCGAAACCGTCGACCCAGCCTTCGCAAGAGGTCTAGAGTACTACACAGGAGTAATTTTCGAGTTATACGTACCTGAACTCAATATGGCGCTGGGCGGAGGAGGACGATACGACAAACTCATAGAAGTGTTTGGAGGCGAACCAACACCAGCCACAGGTATGGCGGCAGGGATAGACCGAATTGTCATTGCAACCCTAGCCCAGAAAACAAAGCTCCAAAAACAAGCTTTAAAGCGAGTGGTAATTGTTCCAACAAAGGACGAACTCAAAGGTGAAGCCCTCAAAATCGCCCAGAAACTGCGCGATGCTGAAATGCCCGTGGAGTTCGAGATAATGGGTAGAAAAATGGCTAAAGCCCTTGAAGATGCTGACAAACGCAAAGTGGACTATGTCGTTATAGTAGGCGACCGTGAACTCAAAGAAGGCAAAGTCGTCGTCAAAGATCTTATAAAGAGAATCCAATCAGAAGTGGAGATTAAAGACCTGAAAGAAAAATTTGCCAACAGAGAAACAGCGGCAAAAAATTAGTAGGGCCTCAAAAAAGAGGCTTAGGCGCATTTAGAGTCTTTTGATGTAGCGGTTAACTTCCCACTCAGTGACCTGCATGCGGTAGAGCTCCCATTCATTTCGTTTCTCTTTCAGAAAGTTTTCAAACGCGGTTTCGCCCAATGTTTCCATAATGAGTTCACTGGTTTCCATCTCATCGAGAGCTTCCTGCAAAGATTCAGGTAGCGAAACTATGCCACGTTCCTTTCGCTCCTCGTAGCTCATATGGTAAACGTTTAGTTCTACTGGATCTCCTGGGTCAATTCTGTTTCTTATGCCATCCAAACCCGCAGCCAAAAGAACTGCGAATTGAAGGTACGGGTTGCCCGAGCCGTCAGGGCAGCGGATTTCGCACCTCGCTGCGGATTTTCTGCCGCCAAAGTTCGGAACACGAATAAGCGGAGAACGATTTTTGTGTGCCCAAGCAAGGTAGACGGGTGCTTCATAGCCTGGTACCAAGCGTTTGTAGCTGTTTGGCCAAGAAGCCAAAATAGCGCACATCTTGCGTCCGTGGCTGAGTTGGCCTCCGATGAAGTTTCGAGCGGTGTCTGAAAGGTACCCGTTCTTTTCGTCGTCGCTGTAAAACAGATTCTGGGTCAAGTCTTTGTTCCAGAGACTTTGATGAGTATGCATGCCGGAACCATTGATGCCCGAGAAAGGTTTGGGCATGTGGGTAGCTACATATCCGTTTCTGGCCGCAACAACTTTGGTAACCATTTTCATCGTTATCGTTCGGTCAGCAGTTTCAAGTGCTTCACCGTACTTGAAGTCGATCTCGTTTTGCCCCAATGCAACTTCGTGGTGGCTGATTTCAATTTCTATCCCAAACGGCTCAGCCATGTCTGCAATTTCTCGACGGATATCATCTGTTAAGTCTCCAGGATGAAAGTCGAAGTACCCTGCCATGTCGATTGGAGTTGGTAATCCTCCTTCTTCAGCTTCTTTTACTATGAAGAATTCAAGTTCAGGCGCGCAAAGGAAAGTGAAACCCGCTTTAGCGGCTTTGTCGACGGTGCGTTCAAGTATGTGTCGTGGATCGCCTTCAAAACGTTTGTTTTCAGGAGTGTAAATATCGCATAATAGGCGACAGCTTGACTTCTCCTTTGGCCTCCACGGTAGAACAGCAAACGTGGTTGGGTCAGGATAGAGAACCATGTCGGACTCCTCAATTGGTCTGTACCCAGTAATTGATGAGCCATCAAAGGATTGGCCATTCTCAAATATAGTTTCAATGTTTTTGCTATTAACAGCTAAGTTCTTCATCATGCCGTTGATATCGGTGAATTGAAGCCTGACAAATTTTATGTCTTGCTCTTGGATTTGTTTAACGACGTCAGAGACGTTTTTCTTCCAAACTGCATCTTTGAAGTTTTTCATTCTGTCCATCCTCACAGGTGCAAAATTTTTTGTTTCAACTGTCGCCGATAGCATTTACTTTTGAACATCTATAAGTACCTAACGGAAGCCTCCCCTTTCTCGACTGAATGACTATTCATTTACAAACGAAAAAAGATATAGATAGGCAAAGGAGAAAAGTTGGAACTTAATAAAAAGCTAATCAATTTTTCTTCGATTCATGGCGAAACCACCAAATAAGCCCTATTGCTGCAGGAATTGCGAAGATAGCAACTATCCATATGAGTATCGAAATCATGGAGCCCAAAACGTAGTCCACCGTATAAGTTGAAATTGCAGAATTCCAGTTTCCATCAATGTAAACTTTAAGGGCGAAAGCAGCGAACAGCAACGGCGATATTGCTCCCCCTGCCCCCTTGCTTCGAGAGTGTTTGCTAGATAGATGGTATTCTCTTTTTTCTTCTTCAGGTAGTCTCCTCCACCATTGCCAACCCAACACTGCACCTATTAACGTGGGAATTCCGATTAACAGAAGTTCCCAGAAAATGGCGTGAAGGATATACATGACAGCGTTTCCCATAGACCATCGTCCTAAGCTAGAAGGCACAAGGCCAGAATTCTGAGCTTGCCCAGTAAACCAAACGAGGACGTAAACCGCGCCGACGACAGCCAATATGCCTGCTAGTGTGATTACTGCGGCAATAGCCCAGTGTTTCTTCATGAACTTCTTCCAATCAGAACCGCTTTCAGAATCAGTTTCTTGTGTCATCAAATTCCCCTCTCTTGCTGTGTATAGTTGTTTAGGTTCATTCCGTTACCTGAGACTTGAGTAGGTTGTGTTGAAGAAGAGGCGGCTCCGTTTGCCTGCGGAATGTATTGTTGGTATTGACGAGATTTCATGCTGAAAAATCCAATTGTGGCAAATATCCAAGCGACAAATATCAGTACAAAACCCACTAGAATTATTGATAAAATAGCTCCCCACCAAAGCAAATTACCTGCTGTAGTAAATGACCCTTCTCCTGATTTTTGAGCGAGGTTATTGAAAGTTTTTCTTAGGCTTAGCGCGGCAAGAATATAGAATACGAAAGCGATGATAAGCCCTCCCAAGAAAGCTACTAATCCAACTGCGAAGCCAGGTGTTAGTACAAAGGTAGCTCCCGCCGTAAAGTTAAAGCCCGTCGCGGATGCAACACCGATTACTATTGATGCAATCGCCACCGCTGCTGCCACTATTGCGATTATGTAAAACTTAATTCCCGTCAATGAGTTTTGGTATATTTCTTTGTCTTGGTAGTAGTTTGACAGTTCTCTTATACCCTTAAGAAACAGAACTACCCCGATTATGCCTAAAATCCAACCGGCGTAAGGCACAAGACTAAGCAAAAGAAGTATTGAGCCCTCTCCGGTCAAAGTTTTTGCGTATTCAAAGTTCACGTTCATTTCTTTTTCCTCCACCTTTTAAGAAATACATTATTTCGAGAGGCCTATAGCCCTAACATTTGGAGAAACAGTTTTAGAGTAGCCCTAATGTTTAGAATCGCGGCTCTAAGAGTTAGAGTCATAAGCAAAAAGTGTTTTTAGGGTTAAAAACATAAAATAGGGTGCAGGGACAAGCTTTGATTATCTTTGCCTTTGCAACTAAACAACGGTAGGATTGAGATGGCGAAGTCAAGGGGCATTAACGCTGACATTCAGTCACCACGAACCAGGTTACTCTACATAATCTATTCCGCCCCCAATAGTAGAATCAAAGCCGCGCCAGGAACAAAGTCCAGCTTGAGTTCTGCTCTTGGTTACAAGTCTGATGGACATTTTCACTACGACTGGAACTACCTGATAACTGCGGGGATGATTGAGGAAAAGCAAGGCTATTATCTTGTGACTGACACTGGAAAGAAAGAATTCGCCCTATATTCGACAGCAGCTATGAACAACACCATAATGGTCGTCATGGGAATCGCAATGGTGTTCTTTTCTATTGGGGTAGACTTGGGATTTTTGCCCAAGGAGAGCGTAGCCATATTTGGAATAATCTTAATTCTCCTTGGCTCTTTATTCCTGCTGATTAGCCGAAGAAATAGGCCCAGACTTCCTCCCAACGCAAAAGAGCTACTAAAGGAATTAAGTCAACGTTAAATCCTGGAACCCGGATCTACCTTAATCATAAAACCAAGATTTTACATGTCGCAATTGAGTGGAAATTCAGAAAGAACAAATAGCTAACTATCGTCGGACAATATTTGCCGTCTAAAATGAAAAAAGAAAAGTTAGGAATTTCCCAACTTAATAGTCAAGGTACTTCATTATTTCCCAAGGCGAAACGTACAAGCAGTACTGGTTCCAGTCGTTCGTCTTGAGTTCGATGTGCGCATCAAAGATATGGCTGCCAAGTGTTTCTTTGATTACGTCGTCGCCTTCCATCTCGTCCAGTGCAGCT
>DATJPJ010000092.1:0-21942 GCA_035506455.1 Candidatus Nanoarchaeia archaeon | reverse complement strand
CTGTCATTCGGCAAGCGGTCAAATAGCTTGATTGAAAAAAGCAGTCAACAAATTAGACAACAATTGGATCATGGCCGGAGAACAGTTGTATGGGGTGCAGGTGCGAGAGGCGTCACTTTCTTAAATATACTTAAGGACTCAAGAATAGAATACGCCGTTGATATCAATCCCCAAAAACAGGGAAAGTATGTCCCAGGAACAGGACAAGAGATAGTTGAACCAAAATTTCTGATTAAGTATCAGCCCGACTGCATTGTTCTGTTAAATCCCGCATACAAGAATGAGATTAAGCAGTTAGTTAGCAATCTTGGAATAGAAACTACATTCATACAACTCTAATATTTAGGGTAATCGAGATGAGGCGGGCAAATGATTGGTAAGTCACAGTTGAATAAGAATTCAACTAAAACCTCGATCATTGTTCCCACGTATTATCGCCCTAAAGATCTGTCTTCTCTTTTTGAAAGCTTGCTGAAACAAACCATAAAACCTGACGAGATTCTCATAATCGATGACACGCCAACAAATGAGATTAAAAATATCTGCGAAAAATACGTAAATCTATTCAAAAAAGAAAAAGCTGAACTAATTTATGTCAAAAACGTAAAGAAACGTTCCATTTCAGGGGCAAGAAACTTTGGATCGAAAATAGCTCGGGGCGAAATTATCTTATTCCTAGACAGCGACGTTATACTTTATCCAGACTATATCGAAAAAGTTTTGAGTTTTTTTGAGAAATATCCAAAAATCCTTGGAGTTGGAGGCTGGCCCGATGGATTTCGTAAAATTCAAATTACCCAAGGTATTTTTCATTACGTCAATATTTCTTTACTGAAATTGTTTTTTCTATGGCATAACGCCATAAACAGTTGCAACTGTTTCGAACTTCCGCTTGAGCTGAGAGAAACTACCTACTGTCAATATTTGAATGGGCAAAGCATGTCGCTGAAGCGTTCTGTTTTGAATGAATTTCAATTCGATGAAAATCTTACAAAATACTCTTTCATGGAGGATTTTCTTTTTTCCGCTTCAATTGATCAAAAGCATCCCAAGACCCTCATAATAAGTCCAGAAATAAGACTTATTCACAACGCGGGCACTGAAGGAAGACCAAGCACAAAAGAACTTGGCCTCATAAAAACGCGAAACCGAAAATACGTTCTAATGAAACTTTGGGGTTCCAAAGGATTATTGATGTTTGGCTGGGAGAATTTTGGCCTTCTAATACTAAAAAGGTTATCGCGAATTCGCAAATTCCGGATAGACCTGAATGAAGTATGAGAGGTTCTTGAACTCTTGCTATCTATAAGGCAATTAAGATGTTGACCCAATAGTTGAGAACAAAAATAAGCTAAGTTTGCCGACTTGCTAGCTGATCCAGCAGACTACAAAACTAACGCGTAAGTTTAGAACAGATTTTCCAGCAAAGTGCGCAATTTGTCAATGGGAGTTGAACAAATGGAAAATACCGTAAGCATTCTGATAGTTTCCAAGAATGTCGAAAGATATATTTCTTCATGCTTATCCTCGATCCTTGCTCAATCACATCAGAATTTTGAGGTTATCATAGTTGATGACTCGAGCAGCGACGCCACAAAAGATATAGTGCTTGCTTTCAACGATGAAAGAATACACTTCTATACTAATAAAAAATTGCTCGGACGGACAGCGAGCCGAAACAAATCTGTGAGTTTGGCAAAAGGAAAATACCTTTTCTTCACTGATGCTGATTGTCGGGTGCACAACAAATGGGTAGAAGAAGGATTGAAGTTCTTCGAAAACCCCAACATCGTAGGCGTAGAAGGCAAAACGATCTATGTTTCTGAAGATTACAAACCAACGCGATCTGACGACATAGTCGAGAATTATTGCGGCGGTCACTTCATGACTTGCAACATGGCATACAAGCGAGGCGCCATAGAAAAGGCTGGTGGCTTCGATGAAAGATTAACACATTTTGAGGATAGAGATATTGCTTTTAGAGTAATCAGACAAGGCCCGATATTATTTAACGATAGGATGATAGTTTACCATCAATCAAAATCCATGAATCCTGAGCAGTTTTTAAGGACAGCTAGTATACTTAGCAATAGGGTCTATCTTTACAAAAGATTTGGCAGCGATCCTCTCATTTGTTGGCGAATTGCTCAGCCGGTAGAACTTGCAAAACTAATTTTTCCTCCAATAATCTTTGGAAGTCTATTTCTTGGCAAATACAAGAGCAAAAAAGACTTCGACATATTCCCTTACATTTACCCAAAAACCCTCAAGGAAAGACTTCTCTTTTGGAAAACATGTGCCAAAGAAAAAGTGTTATTACTTTGAAACGACAGGTAAATTATTATCCATTTAGAATTGAAAATTAATATTCATTGTCGGAGCCAGCTCCAATACTGGATCGCAAAAGATAATCGAGGTTTGTTATTTGATAAGAGTACTGTTGATAAATCCACCGCGAACACACTATGAAGGGTCCATTGCGTTCGACTTGCACTTTCCAATTGGCATAATGAATGTAGCTGCCATGGTGAGGGACGTATGTCACGTCGAAATATTTGATTGCCTAGCATCTGATTTTGAGACGAAAGTGAAAAATGCGACAATCTATGGCGCTCCTCCTGAAGAAATTCACAAGGTCATTGAAGAGAAAAAGCCCGATGTTGTTGGCATTTCCGTCCATGCTACGGCACAGTTTAAGGATGCGGAACTTGTAGCAAAAATAGCAAAAGATGTCAATCCTAAAATAATCACGGTTTTTGGAGGCCCAGACCCCTCGGTTCGATTTAAATCAATTCTCGAAAATCAATATTGCGATTATTGCGTGGTTGGCGATGGCGAAGAAACCTTTTATGAGTTCATAACAAACTTTTCTTCTCCCTCATCCCTGGAAAAAATTAAAGGATTGGCTTACAAACGTAACGGCGTCGTTCACTACGAGCCACGAACGTTTAGCTCTAACCTGGATAATATTCCTTTTCCAGCATATGACCTTGTTGATGTTAACAAGTATCTTAAGAACAAAAAATTTTACCGCGACCGAAGTGAAATTCACGAAAACTCGACGACTGTAATCACAAGCAGAGGATGCCCGAACCGATGTGTATTCTGCTCGGTAAGACTACATATGGGTCAAAAATATCGTGCTCACTCCCCCGAATACGTCCTCAAATTACTTCGTTTATGTATCGACAAGTATGGCATTTCTAATTTCCATTTTGAAGATGATAACCTAAGCTGTGACAAGAAACGATTCGAGCGAATACTGGACCTCATAATTCAGGAAAAACTGCAAATCAAATGGGACACACCAAATGGAGTTAGAATCGACTCATTAGACTACAACATACTGAAGAAAATGAAGAAATCCGGTTGCAGCCACCTTGTCTTAGCTGTTGAATCAGGAAACCAAAGAGTTTCGGATGAAGTCATTCACAAAAGGTTAGACCTCGAATACGCAATTGAAATAGCAAAATACTGCAAGCAACTAAAAATTCCCACAAACGCCTTTTATGTAATTGGCTTCCCTGGCGAAAAAATCAATGAGATGGAGGATACAGTCAATTTCGCTCTCAAACTCTACAGGAAATATGAAATTCGCCCATACCTCATGGTCGCAACCCCGCTTTATGGAACAGAGCTTTATGATATATGCGTAAAAAACAGGTTCATAGAAAAAGATCCGACCTGCGAGGAACTGGGCACCGCAATACAAGAATGGGGAGAACCAATTATATCAACACCTGATTTTTCAAAAGAAGACATCAAACGAGTTCTCCACGACTATAAGACGAAGTTCCAAATCGAGTATAGGAGGCACTTACTGCGACATCCGCAGGAATTAGCCGCACAAGTTTCACGTATAGCCGCTCTCAAACTAGGGCACAATGCGGAGTGACTCAAACTTTTCAACCAAATATTTCTGGACTACTCGCTGACGACGCCAAGATTCATATTGCGAAGACTTAGCTAACATAACCATTAACTCACTTTTATCCCATTTTTATCATCCAAGCTTCATTTTTCTCAATCTTTTACCTGATCCTAACAGTGTTTAGGTGTGCAGCAGAGATTATCTCCTGATATTTTTTCATCCTGGAGATTTCTATCTTGAACAAGACGATAACCCTCTTAAGTATGCTAACCCGTAACATATTGCAAAACACTGATTTCAAAATGAAAAGCGTGAAATATTTGCCTGAGTATGTCGTCGTCCAAAACTCTTTGGCTAACTCGTGGGATTCGTTCCTCGAGAAACATACTGAAGGTAATTTGGTTCAATGTTTTAACTATGGTGAAATACTTCCAATCGCTTATCCAAGGAAAAAAGTTGCTAGATTTTCAATTATTCATAATGGGGAGCCCGTTGGAATAGTTCAAGGGACATATACCGTTTATCTAGGTATAGGCATAACTCTGGCTGTGGAATTAGGTCCAATCGTTAATGCTGAAATGGAAACGAAAACAAAAACTCATGTTGTAGAGTTTCTTGTTCAAGAACTCGAAGCTTACTGCAAGAAAAAACGAATAATACATTTACATTTTTCTATTCCAGACTATTTACAAATTCAAGAAGTTTTTCGAAAAATGAATTACACATCAGCTGGCAAAGCTAACGAGTATGTTGTTAACCTCAAAGACGGTGCTCAAAAACTTTGGTTGGAAATTCACCATAACAAGCGTAGAAACATAAAAAGGGCGTTAAAAGATGGGGTGGAAATAACTCAATCACACAAAACAGAGGATCTAGAAACATTCTACTCATTGTATTATGCCACGTCAAAAAAGCGAAGCTTTAACGCGTATCCTCGATCACTTTTTGACGAACTCTGGAAAAATTATAATCCGGAGCTAACGAAAGTTTTTCTCGCAAATTTGAATAGGCAAACAGTTTCTGGGGTTTTCCTTGCAATTCAAGGAAAAACTGTTTATGCCTTGGGTGCTGGCTCCCTCGCTGCAGGGTGGGCCGCTAGGCCTAACGACTTGATGCATTGGAAAGCAATGGAATGGGCTTCTGAAAACCACTACTTGAAATACGACATGGGCGAAGTTGATGAACCCCCACCAACAGAGGGATCGTCACGATGGGGAATTTGGAGATGGAAGAAAGAATGGAAAGGAAATTTCGAAGGATTCGAAAAATTTGACAAGATAATTCTTCCACGATACAAACTATTGCTTGACGCCAGAGACTTTGCTTATAAACGCTTGCGAAAGCTGGGCGTGTCCATTTAGTTGTTTTCAGGAAACCTACAAGTGTAGCCGCAGTTTAATTGATGATTTGTACTTTCCTTTTAAAATTACGAAAGTGGCAATCAAGATTACGGCAATTGAAGTTGCTGCGTAGGTGATCACAGTTGGTATCGTCGTTGAATTAGGATTTGAGGTTTGCACTGGCGACGGAGAAGATGATGAGGAAACTGAAGGATTTGAAGATTCTTCCGGTTGAGTCGGAGTCACTTTTGGAGTTAACGTCGGCGAAAATGTAGATGAAGGTGTTGGCGTAATTGTTGGTGTAGGCGAATACGTTGGCTTCGGGGTAATTGTGGGAGTAAGTGTCGGTGTTGGTGAAGCTGCACTCGTTGGTGTTGGGCTGGATGTTGGGGTTATTGTGGGCGATGGCGTAGGGCTTGTGGTTGGTGAAGGAGTTGGTCTAGCTGACGGTGCGGGGTCTATCGTTGGCGATGGGGTTATTATTGGGTTTATGACTTTTAGCGTTGTGACGTTTGAAGTCACAGTTGAGTTATTTGCGTCTGTTACTTGACAAAAAAAATTGAATACGCCTGAATGATCTTCGGTGACTGTTAGTTCAGGGTTTGTTTGACCTTGTAGTTTGTCCGCTTCTTCATACCATTGAAAAGTATACGGTGGCAAACCTCCGAAGACCTGGAGGGAAAAAGCCCATACTTGCCCCGTTGTAACCGTTGTGCCCCCAGAGGCTATAACTATCAACGGAGGAATTGGGTTAATGTATAATTCAGCATCTGCAAACCACGTTGGGGACGCAGAAGGGTCTTCACCCCAGGGTGCACCTTGCAGCCACATAACAAGGGCGGTAACAGTGGCAACGTTACCGTTGTTGTCTGTTGCATAAACTGGAACAGTTATGTCTATTATCCTTTGTTGCCATGCACAATTGTTGCTGTCTTGGACGTACCCCAACGAGTAGTTTCCATCATTGTAGAAGTTATACCAAAATTTTTCGTCCGTCAGAAGAGTAAAGACTCCGTTGACATAGCCATAGAAGTCAATTCCTATACGTGCTCCGCACTGAGGATAGTCTGAGGTTGAAGAATTTGTTAACACCCTCATCCAGCAACTGGCAACTACATGGTCGCCCGGTGTTACATTGTACCATATCCCGTCGACCTCCCTGCTTCCAGTGTAATCTGGTTCCACTCGAATACTTGGGTTTCCGTTATGAGTAATGTTAGTGTCAACAAAAGCATACTGATTTTCATTGCCAAAAACCAACGAAAAATCATTTGGAATGACCGCTAGATTCGTATTGGAAGCCTTAACCCCAAAGTGAGGAATGCCAATGACTACGAGAGTCGAGAAGAGAATTCCTAACAACAGCAAACCATTTTTCTTCAGTCTCCAACCCCCAACTCTCAATTATTCCAACCCAAAAGTGTACCAGCATTCAGGAAGATTAACTATTTGGATATTTTCAGCTTTTTGCTTGCATAAGAATATTTTCAGATTGCTCATGCAATAAGATCATGGAAAAGTGGAATAGCTAGCTTCTCTTCTAAAACCAATTAACCATGACAAGCCGAGTCAAAAGCGTTCGAGCAAGAAAGGCGTTATTTTGCAAATCTTTGTTTAACTTTCAAACCAAGAAAGCTGACTACAAATTTTAGATCTCGCTGCCGTGTTGAGATGATCGAGTAACAGTAAAGCAACTGCGCCAAAGGTGTTCTTTCCATAAGAATTGAAACCGGTGATCGGTTAATCTTGCGAAAATCATAGGTGACGAACCATTGGAAGAACTCTGTGGCCCCCGGCATATCGTTTGTTTGTCCCATCGCGAGTCTTTCATCTGTGTTTGACTGGGTCGCTTCCCATTCCATGCCAACAGTCCAATCTGTAGCTAAAACTCCACTCTTTAATTGAGTCTTGATTAATCCTAACGTGTCTTTAGTTCTTCGCAAAGGGAAATTACAAGTTGAGGGGTCAATATTTTCTGAAACCAATCCCAATATTGTTCTCAAGCATTTCTCGCACACACAACAATTCAGGAATTCGGTTGATGGTTTAAAGAATCGGTTTTCTGAATTGCAAACAACTAGACCCGAGGCATATTCAGGGTTGGGCTTGAGATACTTCCTTATCTTTCCAATTCTTGTAAACTCGGGGCTATCATAAACCACTTTTGTATTGCTAATGAACACTTCAACTTCGTGAAAAACGAGGCTTCCCTGCGTTCCTATGTTCTGAGGATTCTTTTGGTCTTTAAAATCAGATGAAGCCAACAATATAGTTTCGTAGTTTTCCAGCAAGGGAGCAGCAGCTGTTACAAGAAGCATGCCGTGAGTGACGTCTCCGTACCAGCTACCGCCGTCAGGCTTTCCTAAGAAGTCTCTGGCCGACAGCTCATTGTTTGTTAGGTCGAGCTCATTAGTTTCAGCAAACAAAATTTTGGCTCCTTCTCGCTTGGCAAATTCGTTCACCTTGGCTTTAAAGAGTTCATAGTACAGTTGTTCTTCGAGAGGAATGTTCCACCGAATTGTGACTAAAGTAAGTCTATCTTCCCTGTGTTTGATGTATGAACACAGGGCATCTAGGCCGCCTGAAAATAGGAGAGCATGCTTTTTGCTCGTCGGAGTGCCCGGAGCAACAATTCGATTAACATGTATTTGAGTTGAGAAGGAGAACTTAGGAAACCATTTTCTGAAGACTTGTTTCACTTTTTCGAGCGATTCCAGGAATCGAGAGTCTATTGTTTCCAAATAAACGTCTGCCCCGACACCCCAAGCCACGGCGATAACAGCTCCCAACGCGGGAATTGATAGAATGCTTTTGTTGACACTTTGGATTTCCTGATCGTACTTGAACCAAAGTCTATCAGACCTAAAGTATCGTTTAATTCCATCCGAAAAAACGAGCTTGAATTCCAATTCGTTACTTTTTACAATCACATCGTCTATCCTGATAAACTGCTTCTGCGTTTAGGCGCACCCCACTAGTCACGATCAGTTAATCGAATTTCAGACACCTACACTTTATTCGGCATCTTTTGATTCCAAAGGAGCTTCTAAAGGAACTCCTTCAACTTCTGAAAGCAGCCCGACTTCCAAGACGTCTTTTCTGTTTTCTTTTGCTGTTCGCTGAAGGGGCTTCTTTGCCTCGGTTTTTTGTTTCCCATTAAAAGCTAGTAACCACCCGATGAGAAAGAGGGGTGCAAGAATGGGTATAAGCGCGATTCTAATGAATCGTTTTCTTGCCAAACGTGATCGCCAAATATTACAAACATCTTCGTGAATATAAAGAATATGAAATCATAAGATACTTCAAGCTGTCAGGGCTGGAATTTTGGAAACTTGAAAAAATCTCAAATCGAGTGAAACTCGCAAGGTAATATTCTTTAGTAAACGACCGCGCTTAGTGCTTCTTGGGAATGCAGCCTCGAACGCTCGACTATGTTTTCGACGAATACTAATTTTTTATGAATCTGTCCCGGTAGCCCGTTTTCAGTTGGGCTTGATATGTATAGTGCTCCCGGTGAGCCACTTTGTTGATTTTTTAGAAGAATAATGCCCTTCGAGGCAGCGTTGCCGGAAAGTACAAAAGTTTTTAGCGGTTTTTTGGAATGTTTTTCTTTTGCTAGCGTCAGCCATTTTTGCTTTGGGTACATAGAAAGAAAAGGGGCGTGTTCATGCTAAATTGAATACGAGTCTTCTTCTGATTTTTCTTTTTCAGGAGCTTCTTCGGGCCACTCTTCATCGTCGGCTGCTGGTGTCTGTGGTTCTGCAGATTTAGGTTGTTCCGGCTGGGGTTTAGACTTGCCTTTAGGTAGCAGAAAGAAACCAGCAACTACAATGGCGGCAACTACTACAGCGATTATTATGATTAGGTCTGTTGGAATGCCTGGGTTAGAAGTTGAGGACCCGGATGAGGTGGGGGTTGCCGTCGGGGCTAATGTGCCAGTTTGAGGGGGCATCGTAGGTTCTGAGGAAGATTCTGAGGAAACTTGCCAAACGCTTGAGTACGTGAGAAGGAAATGCTGCGTTATAACCTGGTTTGGAGCGTCCGAGTAGACTTGCGTTAGGTAGTATTCGACGCATATACCCGTTTGTTGGTCAAAATACAGGTCCATGTCGCTGTACACCATGTTGGATATGCCTGTGCTGTTGAGTTCAATGTGGTTGGTGAGTCTAAAGTTGTTTTCATATGAGCGGTAAACTGAGTCGTTAATTGCGGGCATGTTAGTACCCGAAGGGAAGAGAGGCTGACCAGCAGTCAGGTTTGCGTCATAGGCCATCACAGATCCCGTTACTCCGGTGTCGACGTCTATGTTTTCGACCATGGGGATTTGTGAACCATTATTGTAGGTCCAAACTTCCAGTAACGTAATTGTAGAGCCTGTTACGTTCTGGACAGTAACCTGTAGCGTTGAGTCATTTTGAGAAATGTAAGTCGAAGGAACGATGTCGCTTGGATTCGTGGAGGTTACGGTATAGGTGTTGCTGTAGGAAAATCTGTCTCCAACATTGAGGCCTGAAACACCTTGAGTTTGTGCTTGAGCGCCTATAGCGCCGAGCATTAGAACTATCAGGAAACATGCAGAAAGCGAAGCAAACGCTGCAAACATTTTGTTCATTGCCATCACTTAACCAGCATATTAGGCATCATAATTGCTTTTTAATGTTTGCGGAGTTTTCAACCCAAATCTATCCCAAATCTAAAAATCAAAAAACGAAGCAGTCACTCGCTCAACAAAATGAACCTTAGCAAACGAGTGATAATGAAAAATTCATCAAGAACCTAAGAGGCCAGGGCGAAAGATTAAACTTCCATTATTTCGCACTTAAGCTTCTTAATGGTTTCTTCGGCTTTTCCCGGTTCAACCTTTAGCGTATAAAGTTGGTTGGGCGTGCGAAGTTTTAGTTTGACGATTGACTTGAGCCGCTTTACGGAACATAATTTGGCGTTTGCGCTCATTTCTACAAATTTTTCAGCGTTGACGATTTCGGTGGGCATTTACTTTCGACCTAAGACACCTGCATGGATAACTCGCGACTTTTTATCTGTTTTGGTGGTTTTGGACTTAGACATGTGTCCCAAACCACCGTTTTCTATTCAGAGTTTTTGGGTGGATTGTCTTGACTCTGTTGGGCCGTCGCCCCGGTTTTTTCGATTTCTTGTTCGATTCGAATCTTCTCCCTAACTTTAGGGCTCAAAAGACTCTTAGCACCCACAGCCTGGACGACGATGTAGCCCACCACGATGGGCAGCCAAAAAGTTACGCTGCGAAGAACAGCTGCAGCTACTCCACTGGCTGCCGGTGCAATGCCGAAGAAAATGAATATGTTTGTTAGTAGAATCTCAAGACCGCCTACCGAGAAAGCTGATGTGGCGTCTTGAACAGCGCCTGCCAAGAAATAAACGAGCAGGAAGAAGTCAAGAAGCAAATGGTTAAAACCTAAAGCATAAAAAATTAGCACATAGACTGAGAAATTTAGGGCGTATGAAGCAGTCATGAAGGCTAAGGGTTTGATCAAGTAGCGAGGGTTTGCTCGGAAAAACTCAAAGCCAGCGTGAAAACTGCTGAGTGACACTAATAATCCAGGGGAGATCTCTTCGCCTGATCGGTATCGCTTTATTCTAAGTGCTTTGAGAACCTTTAGGATAAGAGAGGCTAATCTTTCTGCAGCGTTTGAACTCAGTGCTAAGTAGAGCAAGATTGACAAGTAGGTTACGGCTCCCAACCAGCTTATTATTAGTAGGTCGGATGCGAAGGCTGGAATTTTGCCCCTGATTAGGAGGTAAATTAACCCCGCAGTTAAACTTGTTGTGACGACGCTGTATCCGATTATGCGGTTTGTAATACCTGCGGCTCCTATGGAGCCATAGTTTTTTCCTGTTTCTTTTTCTACCAAATATAGCCTAGTTACTTCCCCGCATACTTGCTGGCAGGGAACGATGAGGTCAACAAAGTAGCCAGTCCAATAGTAAAGGTACGCGTTCTTGAGACTAATCTTAACGTTTAAGGTCTTCAACAGTTCTCTCCAAGATGAAACCCAGCAAAGTAAAACAACCAGCATAGTGGATATGGCAAGAGAGTAAAAAACAACATAATTCGTTAAGTTGACGTCTTTAACAACGAGAAAAATTTGGTTTATGCCAACAAAAAAGTAGAGGTAAAGTGCAAAGACTGCTAAGCCACAGACCATGAACAAGAAAGATCTTCTAGCGGTAAGATATTTGGTCGTAAAGGACAGTTTTGTCCACTTCCAATGGTCTGCGAGCTTACTTCTTCTTTGGCTTCACTGAAACCTTGGCTTTAAAGTCGAGGACGTAGGATTTGTCAGGAGTTTCTTGTTTTCCAACGCCGAAGTTCCATTCAAGAATCTCAATTTCATAATCCTTAAAGTGGGCTACCCATGTATTCTTGAATTCTGTGAATTTGTCGCCCATTTTCTTCATTTGATCCATCATGTCCATATGTTCTTCTGGCATAGTTTCTTGCACCTCCTAAAACGTAATATAAGCTCTATTTGGGTGGACTCTTCTTAAAGATATGTGACTGTGTGTCAACAACAACCAACCCTTATGAAGCTAAACAGGAGGGCACTGCATTTAAGGTTTTTATGCTATTTTACCTTAGAGTATTTCGTAGCCGAGGCATTTGATGGCGTTCGTCGATTTCGCTTTAAACCTGGCACGAGCAGTCATAGTTCTATTCATCATAGTAGATCCCTTTGGAAATATTCCAATATTCATAGGTCTTACAGAGAACATACCGGAAAACCAAAAGCGAAAAGTGTTCAATACCGCCTGCCTCGTGGGTTTCATTTTACTCTTGGTTTTCGCCTTTACAGGTCAGCTAATTTTCAATATTTTCGGCATCTCCATTTACAGCTTCGAAATTGCAGGGGGCATCCTGCTTATGATAGTCTCAATAAGACTGCTTATCTCCAACAGAGAAGAAAACAACGAGAACGAATCTCCTGAACAGCTAGGGGCTGTGCCGATAGCAATGCCCCTTCTTGTAGGTCCAGGTGCAATTACAACTACGATTTTAAACATTCAGCTCTACAACTACGTCGTTACTGCCCTTTCAGTGCTAATTGTAATGAGCTTAACATGGATTATTTTGAGGTCAATTGGGCGTGTCTACAAAGTTTTAGGAAAAACTGGGTCACTCGTCATAACTCGCGTCATGGCACTGCTTATAGCTGCTATTGCGGTGCAGTACATTCTTGTAGGAATAACACATTTCGTTTACAATCCGCTTTAATAGTCACGCAAATAGATGGAAAATCTGTCGAATTCGCTTTATCTGGTTTTTCTCTCCGCTTTCGCCTAGCTTTCAGATGAGTAGCTTCGTTTGAATAATTTTTGCACCTTTTCATTATGCAAATAGTATTTCACTAGGCTCGGGTCCATGGTTTGTGTTACTGTCACGTATAATTGGCATAATTGTTCTGTGGTTGTTGTAGCGCGCCTCGCAACATCTCGAACTGCTGAAACATGTTCAAATCCTAAGTCATTTTCGTTGTTATCAGTTCGTCTGAAATGTCTTTTCATTCGTAGGAGCTCCAGGTGCACTAAGTAACCTGACTTCTTTTTGTTTATATGCTTTCAGAATTTGAAAGTCACAAATGTGGAAAATCGAATGCTTTTTTAGTTTGTAGTGGAAAACAAAAAGAAAGGAAGAAGTTTACTTACTTTTTGTTGAGTTGCTTTCGCATCTCTTCGTATGTTGTTTTGATATCTTCAACTGATGCGTCGTCTTCAAGTGTGGAGACGTCGCCTATTGGTGCTCCGACGAGTACGGCTTTTAGGATGCGTCGCATGATTTTGCCGCTTCGGGTCTTTGGAAGCTTGTTTACGATGACAACTGCGTCAGGGGTAGCTATGGGACCTATGGTTGTTCGAATGTGTTTGATGAGTTCAGCGCGGAGTTCTTCACTTGGTTGAAAACCAGCACGAAGGGTGACGAATGCAACGGGTACTTCGCCTTTGACGACGTCTTCTTTGCCCATGACTGCTGCTTCAGAGACTGCAGGGTGTGAAACCAATGCGGATTCGAGTTCGACGGTGCCTATTCGGTGTCCCGCTACTTTTAGGACTTCGTCTGCTCTGCCCAGAAGCCAGAAGTAGCCCTCTGGGTCGCGGACTGCGTAGTCGCCTGTGTAGTATATGCTTGGCCATCTGCCGAAGTATGTTTGCTTGAATCTTTCGGGGTCTTTCCAAAGCGTTGTTAGCATGCCCGGCCAGGGGGATTTGATGACGAGGAAGCCTTTGGTGCCTGCAGGAACTGGCTGACCTTTGTCGTCGTAGATGTCGGCGTTTATGGCTGGCAGAGGGAATGTTGCTGAGCCTGGTTTGAATGGTGTGAGTTCTAATCCTGCTAGTGGGGCGATCATGAAGCCGCCTGTTTCTGTTTGCCACCATGTGTCGATTATAGCAAGGCGTTCTTTGCCTATGACTTTGTAGTACCATTTCCAAGCTTCAGGGTTGATGGGCTCGCCGACGGTTCCTAGTATGCGCAGGGAGCTGAGGTCGTGTTTGTTTGGCCATTGTTCGCCGAATTTCATGAACATGCGCACTGCGGTTGGTGTTCCATAAAGTATGGTTATTCCGTGGCGTTCGATTATGTCCCACCATCGGTCTTGTGCGGGGTAGTCGGGGGTGCCTTCAAACAGAAAAGCAGTTATGCCCAGACTGAGTGGTGCGTAAACGTTGTAGGTGTGTCCAGTGATCCAACCGATATCGGCGACGCACCAGTAAATGTCCTCGTCGACGGGGTTGAATGCCCATTTGAGTGTCCAGTATGCCCAGACTAGGTATCCACCTGTGCCGTGTTGCACGCCCTTGGGTTTGCCTGTTGTGCCTGAAGTGTACAGGATGAAGAGGGGGTCTGCGGATTGCATCTTGGCTGGTTCTACGTAAGCGTTTGAGCCGGCTTTGGATAGAGCTTCTTCGTACCAGAAGTCTCGTCCTTCTTTCATCTGAACAGGTTGCCCTGTTCGTTTTACAACTAGGACTTTTTCGACGCTTGGGGTTGTGGGTAATGCTCGGTCAGCGGTATCTTTGATGGCTACTGGTTTGCCTCGCCGGAAAGATCCGTCCGCTGTGACTAGAATTTTTGCTCCGGAGTCGTTTACGCGGTCTGCGAGTGCTTCTGCGCTAAATCCGGAGAAGACTACGGCGTGGATTCCGCCTAGACGTGCGACTGCTAGCAGGGTTATGGGGAGTTCTGGGATGACGGGTAAGTAGACTGCTATGCGGTCGCCTTTTTTGACTCCGAAGTCTTGGAGGACTTTGGCGAGCTTGTTGACTTCTTTGTATAGTTGGTAGTATGTGTACGTTTTTACTTCGCCCATTTCGCCTTCCCAGATGTAGGCAAGTTTGTTTTTCTTGTTAGACTTTACATGTCTGTCTAGGGCGTTGTAGGAAATGTTGAGTTCTCCGTCTGGGAACCATTTGTAGAATGGAGGGTTAGAATCATCAAGAGCTTTTGTGGGCGGCTTGAACCAGTCGATTGCTTTGGCTTTTTCTGCCCAGAATTCTTGCGGGTTCTTTATGGATTGTTCCCAAGTTTGTTTGCGTTTTTCTCCAGAAGTAATTTTCTCGGAGCTTGGGTAAAATTTTTCGTTGAAGGGTAAACTTGATTCAGACACTTTTTCACGTTCCCCGTTTGTTTTGCGGAGAATTTTAAGCCTTGCGGGTATAAAGCTTTTCGGTAATAGGAAAAGTAGAAATAACTTGAACTCGGGGGTCTTCGAAGAAGTGTATTCAGGCTTGGAGGGGGAAGTTGTCTATTGAAAATTGCGCCGTTTCAAAAATTGTGAATGAGGACAGTTTTGTTTTTGGCGCAACTTGTTAGGTGACAAACCCAAGTATCATTTCGTCGATTTCTTGCAAGAAAGATTCTTCTAAATCTACTCCTTGTTGCTCAGCCAAAACGAAGGCGCTAAAAATTAGTTCTGAGAGAAGTTTGCTGAATTCTTCTTTTTTGGATTTCGGATCGGAGTTTTGTAATTTCTGGATTTTCTGTGCAATCTCTTCGGAATTTTTGATTAGTTTTTCCCCGTTTATAGTTTCTATCATGTTCTTTTGGTCTATTTTTTCAAATTTTTTGAATGTTTTCCAGCAAAGGTGTTGAGCATCGCGTAATGTGAGTGCCATAACGATTACCAATGTGATACCTGATAGTTAAGGATAAAGCCCTTCTTGATTAAGAGGTTAGCGGGATGTTATCTCAATTTGAGACAACTAAGGTTTTAATGCTTTTCTGCAAATATAGTTATTGGGTTGACGTAGAGCGGCTATGTTGTGAATGGCAGGCCATTCTAAAGCATATTCGTGTTCGCTCTACGCCCTAACCCGGTTTAAGTCAATTTTATTTTGTGGCTCTTTGTTTTGCTGTTGGCAATGGTTGCTGCTTTATCTTTCGAATTTTTCTGGATGTTTTGCTTTTGACTCTGGTTGCAGCACTTTTTTCAGAGTTTCTTGTGATTGACAAATAGCTTTCTCCCTGTCAACAATGTAAAAATACGCCTTTTGGCTCACGGCAAGGGAAGATGAATGAGCCGAACGGGTTATGCCAGATTGCCTCTTCATGGCGGAAAAGCTCCTTCATGGCTAACAGGTAGAATGCGGAGATTAGCAATGGAAGTCTCCAGCATCATGATTGATGAATACGGTTCCGACGTTTTTCTGGAGCGTCTGAGTGATCCGTACTGGTTTCAAGCTTTCGGTTGTGTGTTGGGGTACGACTGGCATAGTAGCGGGGTCACTACAGTCGTCACTGGAGTTCTCAAAGCAGCGCTTTCAGCTGAAGTGCATGGTTTGGTTGTCTGCGGTGGGAAGGGGAAAACCAGCAAGAAAACTCCTAGCGAAATATTGCATGCTGTTGATACTTTTGGTTTTAGTGAGGAAAAAGGGCAGGCTTTGACTTATGCTAGCAGGATCACTGCGAAAGTTGACAACGCTGCCATTCAATCTGGCTATCAGCTCTATCATCATGCGTTCTTTGTTGCTGAAAACGGTAAGTGGGCTGTTGTTCAGCAGGGCATGAACCCAGAGGATAAGACTGCGCGTCGTTATCATTGGTTTAGCGATTCCGCGAAGAGTTTCGTTGTGGAGCCTCACAGTGCGATTGTTTGTGACTTGGCAAAGTCGAGTGTGCTGAATATGACGGCGTTTGAGAGTGAGGGATCGCGCA
Source organism: Candidatus Nanoarchaeia archaeon (assembly GCA_035506455.1). GTDB lineage: Archaea > Thermoproteota > Bathyarchaeia > Bathyarchaeales > Bathycorpusculaceae > JADGNF01. Next base: position 5,543 of record DATJPJ010000092.1, on the reverse strand, counting down.
AAGTTTCAGTTGACCTTGTAAAAGAGCCGACTAAGAAGCTTATGCGTCTAGTGCAAGATGTTGCGTTGCCGGTTGAGCGTAATCAGCGGTCTCTTCAGCAGTGGCTCTCTTCGCAGTCTGTGGGGTTTGGTCAAAATTTGGCGTTTCTCGATATGCCGAGAAATATCAATTGGTCGGCGCTTTCCGAGGCATACGAGATGCAGCCCAGCAACTATGAGGAGTTGTTGAGTTTTAGAGGAGTTGGGCCGGCTACGGTGCGAGGTTTAGCGTTAATCGCGGAGCTTGTGTATGGCGAGGGGCCGAGTTGGAAAGATCCTGTCAAGTACAGCTTCGCGTATGGGGGTAAGGATGGCGTTCCTTATCCAGTAAACCGTGGTGCCATAGATGAGTCTATTCTTATTCTTCAGGATGCGGTGCGGGCTTCAAGGGTTGGTGATGATGAGAAGGTTAGGGCTTTGCAGGGTCTGCGAAAATATGTTCCGGCAGACACGTAAGCCTCTTAAGAACGGTTTGACTACGTGGAAAATGGGTGTTTGCGAGGTTAAGCTGTTTGAGCAAATTGTTGAAGATAGCTGGAGTGAGTGGTGTTGTCGCGCCTTTCCTCGTTTTTTCTTGCATTATAGTGGCTGTATTGTCTTGGTCCAGTTTTAGCTGGGTAAACAATGCACTCAGTGATTTAGGTGTTCAATGGGGTTTTACAGCTACAGTGTTCAATGTGGGACTGGCGGTTGGCGGTTTCTTGTTCGTGGTTTTTGCCGCAGGATTATTTTCTTTCTTGGGCAAACGCTTGGTCGGTAAGGTTGGGGTTTGTTTGCTTTTTGTGGCTTGTTTATCGCTTGTGGGGATTGGCGTTTTCAATGAATCGTTTGCTCCCACCCACTACATAGTTTCGGTGATGTTTTTTGTTTTTCTGCCGCTTTCAATGTTGGTTTTCGTGGGGACATTATGGTTGAATGGTGACACTAAGTTGAGCATGTTTACATTGGCGTTGGGTCTGGTTGCTGCTGCCCCCTGGGTGCTTGAATTTACCTTTCCTTACGTTTCAGGCGTGGCTATTCCCGAATTCGTTTCCGGCTTGGCTGGGGCATCATGGACTGAGATTTTAGGTTACTTGATGCTGAAAAAGTCGTAGTGGGTTGCTTTTCGTGGTTTTTTGAAAAGATTTGGGTTTTTTGTCGAAGGGGTTTCGGGTCTACTTTGTTTTTAGGTCTTTGTATATTTGGGCGCAGCAGAAGGAGGAGTACTTTACTTGGATGCCGTGTTTTTCGGTGTATTTAATGGCTTCTTCGCTTGGAAATGCTATGCCGTCGATGCCTGCTTTGAGGGTTAAGATATCTGTTTCTGCTCGGTGTTTGCCTTTTGGTCTCATGCATCCTAGTACGAGTGGAGTTCTTGGGAACATTGCTCTAGCCGTTGCGGTTGTTCGAGCGATGGTTATTGGTTGGGGTGGTTTGGTTTTTGCCATGGTTGTTCCGTGGATGGGCATGAAGCTTATGATGACGATTGCGGATGGTTTGAAATTTGATATGGTTTTTAGTGCGTTTAGTTCTCCCTTGAGTTGACCGTGGTGCAAGCCCGTTACAATGTGGGGAACAAAATCTATTTGTGCGTTGTCCAATGCTTTGAGTGAGTCTGAGTAGTTTTGGGTGTTTGTGTTTAGGTTGTAGATTTCCTTGATTGTTTCATCGGAGCCTATGATGTCGATTAATGCTGTATCTACGCCTGCTTCTTTGAGTCCGTTTGCAGTTTCTGTGTCCACTATGCCGGTGTGAACAAAAACCGTTAGGCCCAAACTATTTTTGATTTTTGCAATAGACGCCATGAATTTCTGCAGTGGTACGGACCCATCTGGAAGGCATCCGCCGCTGATGAGCACGCCTTTTGCGCCTTCTTGTTTGAGTTTTGTGCATAGAGTGAGTAGTTTTTCTGGTGTGTCTGCGGGGTTCATGGTTTCAAGGACTTTGCCTGCGCAGTGCTTGCAGTTTAGAGCGCAGGAGCTTCCGGTTATGGAGATTGTTGGGAAATCTTTGCTGGAGCTGCAGAAGTTACTTGTTTTGTAGTACGTGAAGCTTGGTGCATAAAATTGAATTCGTCGTGACTGTTGACATTGTTCTTCGGAGTCGAGGAATGTTAAAAGTTCCTTGTCTGAAAGGTTCCAGATGGCTTCTGGGGTAGGCTTAGCCATGCTTATCGATGGAGAAGCGCGTTTGGCTGGGTTTATCTGTTTTGGTTACGCCAGGCGCTGTTTGTGTCTTGCTGATCCAGCTCGGAGAGGATTCCTAGAGTTTCTTGCATTTGTGGGTTGCCTTGGAGTTTTTCGAGGTGTTTTGCTATGCTGAATGTTTTGAAGATTGACGTGCCTCGTGGCGTTAGTTTGTAGAATGTGCGGTTATCTTGGCTGACTTCAAAGGTTATGATGTCGTGCTCCACGAGGAAGACAATTCTTTGTTGAAGGGCAGTGCAGCTCATGCCGCAGTGGAATGCAACTTCGTCCATTGTTAGGGGTCTTTGAGATAGTGCGCAGATTATGTCGACGTAGAGTTCAAGTCGGGATCTTCGCATGTTTGACACTTTCCCTTTTTGGTGAGTGTTTTGTTAATAAAGCATTTACGAATCCAGAATTCACATTCTCGATGCTGTTTCACAAACTTTATTGATAATTTTTGTGGTTGAGTGAAGAAGATAAAATTTTTGAGTCGAGGTTTTGGCCAGAGTTTTAACTTTTTCTTCGTGCTGGCGAAAAAAGGAAGAGAGAGTTTAGAGTTGTTCGTTGCACTCGAATGTTGGCAGAATAGTTTTGTTGTGTGCTTCATTGAGAATGTCCGCGATCGCTAAGTAGATGGCGCTAAAGCCGCAGATGACTCCTTCTATGCCTGTTATCGTTAGCAGAGTTGCGTTGGCAGTTACCTCGTGTGCCGTTAGCATGAAGAACAAAATGGCTAGACTTCCGAATACGAACTGGAGTGTCCTGTTTGTCTTTAGGGTTCCGAAGAACATTGCAAATGTGAAGAGGCCCCACATGAAGAAATACGCTGCCATGGCTGTGCTTGTCGCTGCGCCTATGCCGCTGAATATGGAGGTGCTTGGTAGCAGGATAAGCAATACGAGGGACCACCAGAAGAAGCCATAGGAGGAGAATGCTACCATGCCAAATGTGTTGCCCTTTTTGAACTCCATGTAGCCAACGATGACTTGTGCTAATCCTCCGTAGGCTAGGCCCATGGCTAGCACCATGCTGTTTAGGGGGAATAGGCCCGCGTTTGCGAGGTTTAGTAGGACCGTTGTTAAGCCGAAGCCTAGTAGCCCCAAGGGGGCGGGATTCGCCAGTTTGGATATCATTGTGTTGCTCATTCTTACACGCCGCATTCTTTCTAATGTTTCAAACGTTTGTTCAATTGTTTGCATTTAACCTTTCTGGTGGATATGTGATGTCATGCGTTTGAGTCTATTCTTCTTGCTGATTTCTTTGTTGACAACAACCCATAAACTGGGTTAAGCAGTTTTGTTTAATCAATGACTTGGCTGAATGTTGGTTGATTAAAATGCTAAACCTGTTTCGATGAGTTTGAAAAGATTATGGGGCTTTAAAAGGGAGAATTAGGCTGTAGGCGCACGTGAGCGGGTTTCTATTTGTCCATGCAGATTAATAGACGCCGTTTTTTAGTTCAGATCGCAGCTTGATTGCTATGGTTAGCATTGAGCCCACGATTACAAGCGTCCAGATCACGTTTATTACGTCGAACATTTTTTCGGTTCCTCGTTGTTTTTCTGTTCAATTAGTCAGTAATCATACATGCAATATAAATGTAGTTATGATTTGTGCATAACTCTTGTGAATTGTTGGATGAGCTTCCATATTATCGGTTGAGTGTTGGACGTTTGCTGCGTTTTGTCTTTCTATGTGTGTACAGTTGTATTTTGTGATGTTTCATGTGTGTTCTTCAAATAGCCCTGCGGCTGTTAAAAAAGGGAAAATAAGATTTCAGGATAGTAAATGACTACTAAAGCCCAACTTAATTGTCTTAACTTGCTAGCATTTGAGGAAGTGATCTTTTGAATGGAGTTGGGTCAAGCGGTTTAGGATCATTTTAGGGTACGTTGCTAGTGCGGGTTTGGACCCCGGTCATTTGTCGGGACATTAATTTTTTCAATTGTCGCGACAATCGAGAAAAAACTTGTTTCTTGGGTTCGAGGCGGTTTGCTTTTTGTGAAAGCAATTTATTGGCAATTGTCCTGCGATTGTCCCATTGTGCTAGATGTCGACCTGAAGTCTGTTACAAAAAGACGACCAGATTATGCAGGAATTGCGTTTTTGTGCTCTTAACTAAGAAGCCACGCAGAGGGTGAGCGGCTTTTGGGAGATGTTGTAAGCGCCGTAGTTACCCGGGGGCAAGTGTGTTACTCCAAGTTGGCGTTTAGTTAGGGATCGAGCAGCATAAGCGACTTGCAGAGTGGTGTTATAAAGTGGGTTTGGGTCGTAGAAAGGTTCATAAGTGATTGGGTCTTTTTCCTAACGGCAATAGCGTTTCAAATTCCCAGTTAAGCATTGGTCAGCGCGCACTTTAATGCGTAAGCGGGTCTATGCGAACTGCAAAGGTTAAAATACCCGAACAGAGAGGTGAAAAAGCATGGAAAATATATACGCAGCAATGCTCCTTCACAAGGCAGGAAAAGAAATAAACGAAAAATCAGTCACTGATGTTCTATGCGCCGCGGGCGTCACAGTTGACCCAGTTCAAGTTAAAGCACTCGTTGCTTCACTAAGCGAAGTCAACATCGACGAAGCAATCAAGGCAGCCCCAGCAATGATGGCAGCAGCCCCAGTAGCCGCAGCAGGCGGTGCAGCAGAATCAAAACCAGCAGCCGCTCCACCAGAAGACAAGAAGAAGAAAGCTGAAGAAGAGAAAGCCAAGGAAGAAGCAGCTCTCGAAGGATTAGGCGCCCTGTTCGGGTAAATCTCGCCTATTTTCATCTTTATTTTTAAATTCTACCGTTTTTGTTGATTTTATGCAGACGTTTTGCTGCATTAAGAATTGTTCTTGTAGTAAGTTTTAAGTTGCTTACTGAGAAATTTGGGTAGTTGGGCTGGGTTCGATGGTTGTTTCTGTTTTCGGTTTTTTCTTGTCAGCGTACATCTTTACCAGGACAACTGGCAGCCAGCCCAAAAGAATTGGTAAAGTGGCTGGTAATGCTTGAACTGGAAGTGCTTTTGCCCAATCTGGGTTTAGTAGTATGAGTTCGAAGAGTCCGAAGGAGATGCATATTGTTAGAAGAGACGTTATCGCGGTTTTCTTTCCGAACCGTTTGAGCGTTTGTGATGAGAGTATGCCCGCGAAGAAGAAGTCGCCTAGGCCAAGTCGTAGGATGAGAATGCCCTCGGCGGTGGAAATTATTGGTAGTGTTGGAAATGCCACTAGTACCGGGAGACCTAGCCCTGATATTTGTTGTGCCGCTTGAACCATGGTGCCGGTAACCCAGACTAGAATGATGTCCATTCCAGTTAGGAGGGCTGCGAATATGAACACGGTCTTCCATGTGAAGAG
>DATJPJ010000091.1:0-10795 GCA_035506455.1 Candidatus Nanoarchaeia archaeon | reverse complement strand
ACATCCCCTCTTGGTTGGAGTCAAATCCCACGCCTAGATTTTGCTCCTTTTTGGATACAGAGCTTGATTGTTGGGTATTTTCGCAAATTACTTTTCTTTTGCGTTCTTTTTTAGCGATGGGATGCAAAAGAAGAAGAGAGTTATTTCTTGCTAAGCTTGGCTTTGGTAACTTCAATTATCGAATCTACGGGGAAGGCAATTTTTTGTAACGCTGCTTCCAAAATCTCTTTAGATGGTGCTTCAAACTCAATTAAGGCCTTTTCCACTCCGGCATTTGACTCAGGAGAACAACAATAGCATGTTTTCAAATTAACATCCTCGATACCTGTTCTCTTAAGAACATCCGTGGTACCTATGAAGCAAGTAAGTCTATTGAGCTGGTTCTGATGGGCTTTCGAGTTAACTATGAAACGTTTCATGTATAGTCTCCCAAATTATGACGATAAAAGGAATATTTATGAATTATACTTCAGTCGCAAAACACAAAAAAGCTCACGCGATGTTGCTTTGACAATTAAGTCGTGTACGTTTATTCTAAGTATTTAACTATGTTTGAAGTTCAAATAAGTCCCTTGTAATTTCGGAAGAGATATTTTGTTTTCTAGCCGCTGACTCCGTTATCTTTGATAATTTCCACGTTGCGAAATGGACTAGGTGCTATTCAGGCATCTCAAAGATGATGCAACGTTAGGATTGGGCGATAAATAATCATCCATAGCCCCGCAAAGGTCAAAACATCTGCTAAGGTTAAAGACTAGTATTTTGGTCAAAGTTGAAATATATGTGGTTGTAATTGTTTTAAAAAACGAGAAGGTTAACCCGATTGAGCGAAGAACCCATATTCTGGAATTCGTGGGGCGGCAGAATTCTTCGCGCGATAGCAATCGATGGAGTCAATACAAGAGACAAAATAAGGAAAGTTACAGGGCTTGACTCAACTCAATTTGAAATGGCTCTCAATGAGTTGCTGGAAGGCGATTTTCTTTTTGAGGAAGAGCAGGATACATTTCGAATAACATCAGATGACCTTTTTGATCAGTACAGGTCGTTTTCTGAAAAGAATGATCATTAGCGTTTCAGAAAATTAGAGTTGTTTGGCACTCAAGCTAATTTGAATACGCCAACAAAAATTGAGTCGACCATAGTCAGATTTTACAGATAACTGCTTTTGTTCTTTTTGGGAACGCAATAAACAAACTAAGCATTCGTCTTAAATATTGCCGCGTTTCCTAAAACATGTGAACAAAATGGTCATCGAGAAGCCAGCGGTTAGCAGTCGCAGAAAAAAGGTTGAATTGTGGATTCTGCGTTACATCAAGTTCAACCTCATCGGTTTTATAACTTTTCTAGTAGGAACGGTAATTTTCACGCTTCTCTTTAGCAGGATGGGTGCATGGTCATGGCTGGCTGCTAACGCTTTTGGAGGCTTAATTCAATTCTCGTTAATCAGTTACTTCAACACAAAAAAGAAAGGAACAATGTTTGAATCCTGCAAAAATGAATAGGTTGCCCTATAACAGGAAACCAATTGGAATAAACTATGGTTTTGTATCGACTAAGTGTCGAGTTCCGTCGGGGCAGTAAACTTTCTCGCCGACAGAAACTTTAGCAAAACGGTGCTGACATTCAGTGAGCATACGTCCGCATCCGTCGCAATCACGTGATAACAATTTTATCGCCTCTTTTGATTTGAATCTTAATATATAATACAAGTTCAAGGAAATAAGGCTATGTGTGTTTAGCAGCAGATTCTTCCTTGAAAAGCCGCATCAGAACCGATGTTCGCTTTATCGGACTGTTGCAAAGTGACTAATTGTTTTTACCAATATCAATGCATCTGATTGTTGTGCCGACACGGTGGCAACATCATTTCCACCCATAAAATCATGCAAATTCTTCTTCTTTGTAGCTACATGATGATATCACAAAGAAATATTAGCGTTTTTGACTAACTGAAAATTGCGGAAATCCAGAATTTCATAGGTTTTTTCCGCGTTTTACCTCTCGCATAAACTGATTAGGCGGCAAAGTATTGAACGAAATCAAAGTTGAAGTTAAGCAAATCTTCGATCCTGTGGATGAAATTAAGTTTGAAGCTGCATTGGTTGCTTACGCGATTGAAACCCAGCACAAACAAAAAGAGTATGCCAGCTGAGGCAACCAACGACCTCGTTATCGCTGAGAGGCCTGAGATATCAAAATAGTGTTAGAACAGTTCTCTTGCCTTCTCTGGAACTTTGTATTCCTTGAAACATTTTGGGCAACTTATGTCCTTCTGTCTTGAACTAATCGTTTGTTTTGCTCCACAATGAGGGCATTGCAGGGTTATTGAGTTCACTTTGCCGGTTTTTAATTCAGTATCTTCGAAACTCGTGTCGGATTCTTCTTCCAAAATGAATTCTTTGCTTTTGCAGTATGGGCATTGAGTTGGGTTTTTCTGGAGAATTTCTTGGTGACAGCTTTTGCATTTGACAATTTTTTTGCTCATGCCTAAGATTCTTCCTTGATTGACTTTTATTATTGTCCATGAGGGCTATATTATTTTTGGACTTTGCAAAGCGTATTTGAACTAAAACAAGTTTTAGCCAAGGTAGCTTTTGGTTAAGTAACATTCTTGTGAATGAGGACCTGCAAAACCATTAAAAAACCCTTCAGACCAAATTGTTCTAGAGTGATAATGTTGGATTTCAAAAAACTGTTTGTTCTTGCTAAACCCTACTTGGAAAAGAATGATTTGGGCTCTGCTCATACAAGTCGTGTACTTGCTATAGCGCGTAATAACTTTCCCATTCCAAAAGATATCGAAGAACTCACCATTTCTTCAATAATCCTCCATGATATCGGCGGAAGTAGCATCAAGGAACAGTACGAGAAAGGACCTGGAATAGCTAGGTCAGTTTTGCGTGAGATGAGCTGCGACGAAAACTTCATCGGGAAAGTTTGCCAGATTGTGGGTACGCATCATGACCACCCTGACGAACCTTCTGCCGCATTTAGGATATTGTACGATTCGGACAAGATTGTTATGTTTTCACCTGAAGAATTTCCTATCTACAATTCAAGACCAAAATTTGATTGGGACAAGATTGTCGGTTTAATTTACACCGAACAGGGAAAGAAGATGGCTAGAGAAATGTTGAAACAGAGATTGAATGAGCAGAACTAGGAAACTGAAATCAGCTATAAAAAAAGAAACTGTTCGAGGAAAATAGCTTAAAGCGTTGTGTTTTATGGTAGGAGCGAGGCAAGTAAATGGGATTGTACAGCATGCGGTCAGGTAAAGACGCCGTCTTATTTCGTTTAGCGGCAACCGCTCGCAGCCACGGTTTCACTCCTAACGTGATAACGGCCTTCGGTCTTGCCTCAGGTGTCGCAAGCGGAGCTCTTTTCGCCATGCACCTGCTACTGTTTGCGTTTGCTCTTGGTTTTTTCAGCGTATTTTGTGATATCTTTGATGGTACGCTCGCCCGAGAGTTCCATTTGGAAAGCAGATTTGGATTGGTTCTCGACTCCTTTTCTGACCGCGTTACTGAAGCGGCGGTTGTTGTGGGCGCGTTGATGGCTGGAATAATTCAGCCAATTGGTTTGCTCGCAATCGTCGGATCGGTTTGCCTGCTCTGCTTCAGATATTTAAGCTATAGAAAAGGGTTGAAAACTGACTATGTGCTGTTTGGACGAACTGAACGTCTCGTTTTTGTTCTATCTGGACTGCTTGTACCGTTTGCCCTTGTGAGTAGTCTATGTTTTGTTGTGGCAGGAGGCTTTGGCTTAATTTCGTCATGCCAAATTGCAATTCATTTGCGACAAAGTCGCGAAGGGGCTGTTGACAGGAATTCCTTCGAACTTCAATAGAAGGCGAGGATTCTGTTGGAATTATTGCTTTTCGGTGCCGGGCTTTCTGTGAAGTGAAGCCTTAACGGCGTCAGCTAGCTTGTTGCATGTTGTTTGCCGCACTTCAACCGAGCTGTCAGACTCGATGTTTGCTATTTCTTTTTCTAGTCCTCGGGCTTTCTCCATAAGTTCCTGTTTCTTCTTTTCATAATCATCATGAAGTTTCTCTTGTTCGACATCGAAGTTTTGCACGGCCACTTCTAGCTCGGCTTTAGCGGCGATGTGCTTCTGATTAGCTTCGATCTGCGCGGTTTTTTTTGCCTTTGCCTTTTTTGTAAAGGTAAACAGGCCTGTTTTAACCTGCTTCAATTTTTCAAGTTCTCTTTCGGAGTCTTGTAAGTTTTCGGTTAGACGTGCGATGTCGCTGTTTCTTTTCGTGGCTAGTTCGCGTGTTTGTTTGGCGTACTCAGCGTCGGCGTCAACCATATGGTGGTTTGTTTCTGCCAAATTCCCGGCATTCTGCTCCAATTTTTCTTCCTTAAGCCTAATTTCAGCTAGCGCGCGTTCCAGATCTGTAAACACTTGCTGGCGCTCTTTTGCAAAAGCTTCGTCAGCCGCTACCGTAGGACCAGATTCAAACTCAGCGATGACTTGGCGCAAACTTACTAGCCAGTCATCGAAGTATTGACTAAAAGGCGACAAAGCGAAAATCTGTGTTCCAAGTTTGCTTAAACCGTTGGCAGTTTTTTCAGCGAGTTCTTCGGTGGAGAATTCACGGGGTTCTTCGAGGGCTAGTTTGTTTTTTGACTTTGCCTTTTGCTCTTTTCGCTTGACTTTTGTATCGTGCTGAGTCCGCTGAAATTTTTGGCCTGAGCGTGAACCGCCTCCGGCTTGACCTCGGTACCCCATTTAAAATCACTAAAGACCCTTGCCCGAGGATATATTTAAACAATCATGCCATGTTACGTCTCTTTTGTCACTCGAGCAAAACCATGAACACGACCTGTCAGAGTAACTATTCTGAAGCTAGTTACAATGTATAGTTAAAACATAAATCAAACCAGAGCATAAGGACCTAATGGTGCAGGAAGTTGAATCACAAAGCCGCTGTTTTATGCGCATTCCTGACCGTATTAATGTTTTCAACTGTTTGGCTAGCAGAACCGGCGAAGTCACAAACTCAGGGACAGGAAATAACCATCTTGCCTGATGGCTCACTCTCGCCCTCTTCAGAGTCAATTCAGCGCAACGGTAACATTTACTTTTTCACGGGTGACGTTTATGCAAGAGGAATCTTGATTGAACGACCAGGAATAACGATTGACGGAGAAGGGCACACGTTAATTGGACCTTACAACGGAACTCAGAGCACTTGGATAATCGGAAATGGTCCCAACCAGACCGTCTCGAATGATTCGGAGTTGTGGTCAACTGGCATTGACACTGTGACTAACGGCATTGGAAACTTGACGATTCAGAACTTAAACGTTAAAAATTTCAGTATTGGCATCTATCTTTGGACAGATGGAAACGTGGTTACTGGCAATTCTTTCGTTGAAAGTATCGTTGGGATCCTGATTTCAGGCGCTGACAATAATATTACGAGCAATTATATTGCCGACAATAAGAACGGTGTCTTCTTCGGCTCCAGTTCGCCAAGCTACTTACCTGCGAACGTCAAAATCTATGAGAATCGCTTCGTCAACAACACTCGTCAGCTCAGCGGTTGCGTCTGCATAGATTATAACAGCACGGAGGGAAAACACTATTGGGATAACGGGACCGTTGGGAACTTTTGGAGCGACTACAACGGTACAGAAATAGGTAATACAGGAATTGGCAGTACTCCGTACATCATCGACCCCCTGAATCAGGACCGTTACCCGTTGACGACAAGCTCTGTTAACCCGCCAACTCCTGCAGTGGATCAACATATTGAATTTACCGTTGCGGCTTTAGGGATCGTATTGGTTATTGTTGCGGTCGGTTTGGTTCTAAGGCGCAAAAGCAAGAAGGAAGCCCCAGAGAATCCTGACATTTTGTAAATATGTAGTTAGAGAGTTTGAGCTATAGTTAAAAAAAATTTGATTTTCTGTATGATGGAATTGAAAGAGGGGGAAGTTAGCACTGCTCAATCATCGTGTGCATCAAGTCACTTTTCGTAACCATACCCAAGATCTTGTTTGGTTCTGTGGGGTCGACCACGATAAGTCGTCCAGTTTCGAACTCACTCATTTTTCGGAACGCGTCCAAAGCCGTATTATCTGGGCTCACAGAGATGGGTTTTCTTGCAATAATCTGCTGAACAGTTGTTTTGTCCCTTTGACTTGTTTCAACCTGAGAAGCCTCTTCAACCGTAACAATGCCCACTGGCTCGTTTTTAGCATTCAATACCGGGTAACCTATGTGACGCTGTTTCACCATTAGACTCAGTAATTCCGTGACGGTTATGTCGTCGCGAACAGTCTGCACTTTCTTGGACATTATGTCTGCGACTTTGACTTTGGCTAATGAGTCAGATTCCGTTAACGTGACTACGGGCAAATATCCGAGCTTCTCTTCAATTTTTTTGGCTTCCTGCAAACCGGCGGTCCTTTTCTGCATAGCAGCGCGAACAACTCGCTCATAAACCTCAGGTTCTTGTTCGATAACCCACGTGCTAATTACGCCGTGGGCCACTGCATCGTAGAAGAAATCTTCGCCTCTCTTGGTGCGTATGATTACTGTTGACCAATCTTCGAGCGGGTAAGCGCCGCCGATGGATATGTCGGCCAGTTCAGATGTGAAGTCCTGGCATGTTCGGCAGCTGGGCATGATGTGATTTTCAACTTCTGAAACCGGGATCTTAATTTTCTCTTTTTCGGTTTCCACCACAAACGTTCGAGACAAACGGATGCGTTTAATTTCGGAGGGCTTAACATGATAGTTGTCCTCGACGTATTTTAGCAACGGCGTCATTGAAAAAGTTCCGAAGCAGAACAAGCCAATTGTGATAGCCAAATTATCTCCGATTTTGTGGTGCCAAGCTTCAATCTTTCGCAGAGCCAAAACGTGGCAAGGCACACCTACGAATGCGATTTTTGTTTTGCCGTAACCGTAGACTGCTCGTCCGTAGGCTTTTGCAACTGGGGAAGGGAAGAATTTGCTACCAACTGCAGACAAAATGTCGTCTTGAACTGTAGCAACTTCTGCCTTTGGTTGAGTTGGGTTTTCAGGTTCTGCCTTGGACACTATTGCGCTGTCGAATACCTTGTTCTCAACGCCATATGTCAATAGTGAGGTGACAACTCCTCCGCCTCGGCATCTTTCTCTGAGCTTGGCGTCATTTGCTTGAGCAAGGACTATCTTGCGGTAATAGCCTATAGCTTCGCTTCGGGCGGGAGCGTCGGAAACTGCTTTCTGAGCTCGTAGTTGAAGCCGTTCGGAGTGGGGACAAGTCTCATAGCAAATTGGGCATAGATCCAAGTCTTTAGAGCAGTCATATACGTGGCGGTTTCTTTCGTTCTCAACGGAAATCGCACTCGTAGGGCAAGCTGCTTCGCATGCGCCACACAGAGTGCAAAACCCCTGGCTGATTATCTTTTTGTTTAGAACGTTGTATGCTATTAGGGACTCGTGGGACTCATTCTGGGCTGTCAATGTACCCTCATCCTATTTAAATTATGGAACTTGGAATCTTAAATACGTAATCGTTAAGTTACCATGAAGTTGGCTTTTAGTTAACTTTTCAACTTGAAAACCTTTAGGAAAAACTTCTTTTAACAGTGAATGGATCCAAAAAAAAGTTAATGGTCAGCAAATAAGCGTGTGGCTGGTCCCAAATGCTTCGACTAAGCGGTGGGTATATGCTTTCCCAGAAACTTCCAGTGCTTGGACAGGAAAGGCAAAAGTGACACAACCACGAAGAATGCAATGGTTGCGTAAGTGATTCCACCGAGCACATCCACGAAATAATGTTCTCCTAGGTAGATTGCGCTGAACCAGGTTCCGACGGGTAGAACTATAACGGGGAGGGCTTGCCATTTCCAAATCTTGAATGAAAAGAGAAATACGAGCCAAGGTAAAGCCGAGTGTAAGCTGGGAAACGCTGCATATAGGTTTGGTCCTAAGAAGTCGTAAATCGTTTTGTAAACGGGAACTCCTAAGCTCTTGTCAACCGAGTTTGTTAGGATGCGGATAACTCCTGGGACTATTGTGGGAGGAGTTAGCTGGGGATTAAGCCATGGAGGTGCAACTGGATAAACTAGAAATGTGACTAAAGCGCTGTAAGTCAATATACCCAAAGAGACGATGTACTTCCAGTAGTCTTTGTGGCTTTCTCGCCAGACAACAAAGCCGAAGATGGTGGGTACGAAGAAGTAAATTGTGTAGAAGAATGCGCCCATGTAATCTAGAATGGGAAAACGGAAGTTTTGTTGCAGGATCAAGCTGGGGTCGTGGCCTGCAAAGAGGAAGAGTTCCAAGTTGTATGGACCTGTGTGTAGGTTCATGTGTGATATTTTACCTACGAGTCCGTTCATCGCTTCGTAGGACATGAATACTAACAGGAATGGAATCCAATCCTTTACGAAGTGCCAAGTCTTGTTGTTGTAGGCGGCGTAAATTAGGAATATCAAAACCACGAATTCGGGTCCTGGAATGATGTCATATACTAAGAAGAAGATGCCCAAGACTGCGGCGTAGATGGCTGGGAAGAGAACGGCAAAAAACCTGGAAGATCTGTAGTCAAACTTGACTTTCGAGTCTGACTCTTTTTCTTCCTTTTTGTCACCCACCATGAAGCCCCTTCCACTTAGTCGTACAGAGGTTTGTTAAATGCATTTTCCCAATTCACTATAATAAAGCGAATAAAATTGTTGCTTTGCCTATTGAAACTCGAGGTTTACCGAAAAATCCACGCTATGGCGGATTTTGAATTAACTTATAAACTAGTTCGCCCATTATTGGGGTTAACGTTCTGAAATACCGGAAGACCGCAGAACGTACACCACAACTTAAGGAGGATAAAAACACGGAAAAACAACAAGATGTCATATTCGTCGGAAACAAACCACCCATGAGCTACGTGCTGGCAATAATCACAGCGTTCTCTGCAGGCTCATCAAAAATGATCACTTTGAAAGCACGCGGACAAGCCATCACTACAGCAGTCGATGTAGCTGAAATCACTCGCAGCCGATTTATTAAAGAGCTCAAAGTGACCAGCATAGCCATTGGAACAGCCGAGATGCCGCCACGCGAAGGCGAAACGAAGTCTCGAATGGTTTCGACGATAGAAATAGCTATGTCAAAGCCATAGTTGCAGAGCAACGACGAACAGTTAGTTTGCTCTCCCTTTCCTTTTCCTTTTGTAGGAAACTTGGTTTCTTAAATTTCTTAGAGTTTGTCTATTTTTTGTTTTCTTGCTGTTGCTCTCTTTGTTTGAGGTATGCTTCGACTTTGGATACGACTTCGCTAAAGGATTTGGCTGCTGCTGAATCCGCATCTGCTATGATGAATGGTTTACCTTGATCGGCTTCTGCGCCAACTTTGGGGTCGATGGGTATGCTGCCGAGGAAGGGAGTTCCGGCTTCTTTCGCGATTCTTTTTCCGCCGCCTGATTGGAATATCTCGGTTTTTGTTCCGCAATGCGGACAGATGAAACCACTCATGTTTTCAACGACGCCTATTATTGGCATGTTGAGTCTAAGGGCGAACGTTATGGCTTTCTTAACGATGTTGCTGGAGAGCTCGGATGGCATAGTTACTATTATTACCCCATCCATTTCTGGTAGAAATTGGGCAATGGTTAGGGGTTCGTCGCCGGTACCCGGTGGTAAGTCGATGAATAGAATGTCGAGATCGCCCCAGACGATTTCTTCAAGGAATTGCCTGATTGCAGTCATTTTTAGGGGTCCGCGCCAGATCGTTGGAACTGTTTCGTCTAGGAAGAAATCTATCGACACTACTTTTATGCCCAGGGGTCCAGTAACGGGAAATGCTCCTGGCGGTCCGACTCTTAGGGTTTGTCCGGTTAAGCCTAGCAATCGTGGTACGCTAGGTCCGTGTATGTCGGCGTCTAGGATTCCTACGGTGTGACCGCTTTTGGCGAATGCTGCGGCAAGGTTGACCGTTACTGTGCTTTTTCCTACGCCGCCCTTGCCGCTTATTATTGCGATTTTGTGTTTAATTTTGCTCATCCGGACGCGAAGCTCTTGAATCTGTTGCTGTTGTTGGAGAAGTCTTTGTTTTCGAACGTCCATAATGTTCGGCTCGTCGGTTGTTTTGGTCATTAAGAACACCGTGTATTGTTGTTTGTGATGTTTGCATTGGCTAAAAAGGATTTTGCCGAGAAGTCACTTGCATTGAGACATCATGCTTGAAAATTTTCCGTTTGGCTTGTCTCAGAGCTAAGATTCTTAAGGTTAACCCGCTCTACTCTGAATATGCCTGTAGTCGACGTCAGAAGTGTTCAGATTGCTCGCGAAGCAATTGCTCCGTTTGTGAAAGCAACGCCAACTGTACGTTCATCGTTTCTCAGCAATCTCTGTTGTGGAAACGTCTTTTTGAAGCTTGAGAATCAGCAGGTGACCGGATCGTTTAAGCCTAGAGGCGTTTTCAACAAGCTCCTGAACCTTACTAACGATGAGCGGACGCGAGGGATTATTACGGCTTCTGCTGGAAATCATGGACAGGCTGTGGCTTATGCTGCACAGCAATTGGGTTTTTCGGCGACCGTTGTGCTTCCAGAAGGTATGCCCCAAGTTAAAGTTGAAGGCATAAAGAGTTATGGTGCCGAAGTTGTTATCTGCGGCAGGTTCTTTGACGAGGCAGAAGAGAAGGCTAAAAAACTCGCACAGAGTAGCGGGCGCGTTTTCATTTCAGCGTATAACGATGCGCTTGTGGTTGCTGGTCACGGTACCTTGGGACTGGAGATTCTAGTAGAAGTGCCAAAGGTTTCGACGGTCATTGTGCCGGTTGGGGG
>DATJPJ010000090.1:0-6740 GCA_035506455.1 Candidatus Nanoarchaeia archaeon | reverse complement strand
TTTAGGGGTAAGACCTTATTATGGACCGGGCGGGATTTGAACCCGCGGCTTCCGCGTTGCGAACGCGGCGATCATACCGGGCTGATCTACCGGCCCATCTGCTGCTTCTGAATTAAGACGCAAGGAGGGAAAATAAAGGGTTTTGGTTGTTGCTTGTGGGCTAGTGGATGTTTATGTAAATTTTTTTGCCGTCGAGTTCGGATTCGTTCCAGTTGGCTTCAACTTCTCCGCGTTTTTGTTCCAGATAGACTTTTCGCGTTCGGACTAGCCCAGCCATTTCTTCCAAGAACGGTTGGAGGAGCTCTATGCTTTCTTGGTCGAGTTCCGCGATGTGTGCCGATTCCAGAACGTCGGTTGGTGTGAAGCCTTTTTCTTTTCGCAGGGCTTGGACTCGTCTGGCGAGGTCCCGCATTATGCCTTCGCCGAGGAGTTTATCGTCTCGTGTTCCGCTGATCAGTATTGTAAGATCGTCTTCTACTGCTGTTACCCAGTTTTCGCATGTCGCGCATTCTTGCGTGGAGCTTGCGTATTGTACACTCTTGAAGTTAGTCATTTCCAAGAAGAGGGCTTCTACGCTTTGCAGGGCTTTTGTCACTCTTTCTGGTGCCACTATTACTACTGTTCGAAGAGGCCATCGGCGTTTGAGTTTACCTGTTTGTCTGGCGGCGTTTACTAGGCTGACGACTTTGAAGAGCGTCTCAAAATCTGCCTCCACTTTCTCGTCGCGCAGGGCGGGGTTGGGTTCTGGCCATTTTTCGAAGTTGACAGATTCCGGCAAATCAGCATCCAACTTGCGGTAGATATTTTGATACAGGGCTTCGCTGATGTATGGCGTAATTGGGTTAAACATTAGTGTTATCGTCTTGAGCGCATCGTACAAAACTGTGTAGACTGCGATTCGTCTGCCGCGGGTGTCAGGGTCGTCTGTCCACAGGTCCTTTCTGATCATGGGCACGTAGAGTCTGCTTAAAGTATCTATCACGAGTTCTTCAAGGATGGCTACTGCAGAGTTAAACTGGCAAAACTCCAGTTTCTGAGTATACTCGTCAATTTTCGACTGGAGCTTCGAAAGAACCCATTGATCAGGAAGTTCAAGTTGACCAGTAATATCATCCCAAACGACCCCTTCGCTATCGGGTTTGAAATGGTCGAACTCGGCGTTTTGCAGGAAAAACTTGCTCAAGTGATAAAGAGTGCTCAGAATCTGGTATGTGCGTCTGTTCAGTTCCTGCAAGTCGAAGTTCATGAAGTCGATGGTGGCACATTTTTTCATCATGTAGAAGCGGCTGAGGTCGGCGCTCGTGGTTTCGAGAAGCTTGTTGGTTTCAACGACGTTGCCTAGGCTTTTGCTCATTTTTCGGCCTTTAGCATCTTGGGTTAAACCTTGGAATAGGAACGCTTTGTAGGGGCTTTCGGCTTTGCCGGTGAGAATTACATGTTCAAGGAGCAGGCTGTTTGCCCAGCCACGGGTTTGATCGATGCCTTCAGTTAGCCAAGCAGTCGGTACGAATTTAGCGACTTGTTCGTCAGTGAACCGGGCGTAAGGTGATGCGCCACTGTTGTGCCAAGTGTCGAGTACGAAGTCTTCTCGCCTCATAGTGCCGCCACATTTGCCACATTTTATCGTGATGCGGTCTACCCAGGGCTTGTGCAACTCAAAATTTTCCGGAACCGTCTCCTGCGAAGCTGCTACGAGCTCGGCTTTGCTGGCGACGACGCGTTTTTCCCCGCATTTTTCGCACGTCCACACTGGCAAGGGAGTGCCCCAGATTCGTTCCCTGCTGATGCACCAGGGTTTAGCTTCTTTGAGGAAGGCTACGAAACGGTTTTTGGGTTCTTCGAAGAAATACTCGACCTTGTCGGCTGCTTCGAGCACTTTGGCGTTGACTTTGTCGGTGCGTAGGAAGTATTCTTTGCGTGCGAGCCAGACGAGTTTGTGGTGACTTCGCCAACAAGTTGGGTACTCGTGCTTGACTTTTTTGACTTCGACGAACGCATTGCGGTTTCGAAGCTCTTCGACCACGACCATGTCGGCTTCCCGTGCAAAGATGCCTACGAATTGGCCCGCGTCTTTGGTGAATTTGACTTCGTCGTCGAAAGGCGCAAATATTGGGACGCCTCGGCGGTTGGCTGCCCAGAAGTCGTCTTCGCCGTTTCCAGGGGATAGGTGCACGACGCCTGTGGCTGTGTTTACATCGACGAATTCTTCTCCTATAACGTGGTGAACGAGTGGATGCTTGGCTTCAAGCTCAGCTTGTTTAGGTATAATATCCTTCAGTGGGTAATCGTAAGCCGTGCCTTCGAGGCTTTTGCCAGTGACAGTCGCGGTCACGGTGTAGTCTTTAATGTGAAGCTCCGCCATGACAGGTTCAACACGTTGCTTAACCATGATCCAGACTTCGCCAAGAACACTGACTTTGACGTATTCAGCTTCGGGCTGAACAGCAAGCATTGTATCTGTAACAATCGTAAAGGGCATCGTGGTCCAAACGAGGAAAAACTCATTTTCTCTGCCAGAGACCTTGAACTTGAAGTAAAGGCTGGGATCTTCAACTTCTTTGTAGCTGCCCTCGTACCCAACTTCGGCACTGCTCAGGCTTGTCTGGCAACCGGGGCAGTACGCCACCACATAGTGACCTTCCTCGAGCAAGCCTTGGTCCCAAGCGCGTTTTAGGATCTGCCATTCACGCTCGATGTACTCGTCCTTGTAAGTCCAATAAGCTTTTTCTTGGTTGATAAAAACGCCCAAACGACAGTCGGCTTCCAACCACATCTTGTGATACCGCAAGATGGCTTTCTTACACTCTTCAATAAAATGTTCCATCCCAACCCGTTCTAGGAGCTCGCGCTTGCCCATCTTCACTCCCAAGAGCTTCTCCACTTCAAGCTCAACCGGCAAGCCTTGGCAGTCCCAGCCAGCCCAGAAAGGCATGTAATATCCTTGCATGGTACGCCACCTGTAACGGATGTCTTTCATGACGCGGCCTCGAGCATGCCCGATGTGGGGGATCCCGTTTAGCGTAGGCGGACCTTCCACGTAGCCCAAGAAACCCTTGTTAGGTTCATTTTCGCGTTTCTCAAGTTTTTCTCGGATTTGGTTCTTCTGCCAAAACTCGCGAACTTGTTTTTCAAGCTCAAGCGGGCGGTAGTCTGTGGGTAACGCTTGGGTTGCGTCGGTTTTGGATTGGTCTGCCACTTAGATTCCCTCGGTCTACTGGCAAATACATGAAAGAGCGTATAAAAATATACCCTTGTTCTCCAAACAACATGTATCACAAAACCTGACCGGTGGAAGCCTTTTGTGATCTTACAAGGTGATACTTTTTGAGTCAGATGACTGAACAAACAATTCCGTGGATTCTTAAAAGCGCCCGCGCTTTGCAACGAGCCTTGGCGTTCCAATGCGATGAACTGTAATGCCGATTACTACGCCTGGCTGACCGACGGGGATGCTTCCTCTTGGTTTACATTATACTATTACATTTACATGCCGTGACATTAGTAGCCCCTACTGTTTGACACCTCAAAGCCACGCGCTAAAACTCAGCCCATCCTGATACTGACCTAAACCATCCTTTTTCCCAGGCCATCCACATCCTCAGGTGGTGGAGATCATATCTTAGTTTCCTTCCTGAGACCATTTCTTTGTTTTCTGATTTAAATAAGCAAAAAGCTGAAATCTTGGAAGGAGACCTTAACAAACAAAATGGAGACGCTGGTTTGCCCGATAACATAGCCGAATTATTGCAGGGGACCACCCTAAGCGTATATTTGTACATAGCTAAGCAAGGCAAGCCTGTTGGACCAAGGGATGTGATGCGAGCTCTTAATCTTGGTAGTTCGAGTGTCGCTTATCGACATATTCAGAAGTTGGAAGAAGCGAAACTCGTAGCAAGAAATGTGTATGGGGAATATTCTCTCAAGAAAAAAAGCAGGGTTAAGGGATACAACTGGATTGGTCGAAGACTATTGCCCAACGCAATGCTGTACTTCTATTTCTTTCTGGGGCTCTTCATTACCGAAATTGTGGTCTTTGCGATCCACTTCAACGTTGAAACTGCCGACCGCAAGATCTTCTTCTTGTTAGGGCTCCTAATAACAGCAATCGCCATGGTGCTTTTTCTCAAGGAAGGTCTATCCGCATTAAGAAGAATCGAGAAAACAAATGACTAAAGAAATCACACACACTCCAGCTCGAAGCAAGAAACTAGAAAACCTTAAGGGATGTTGTTCTTCCCGCAGAACAAGTTGTTCTCGAGTGAGAGATATATGGCAGTTCAAGGCAATTTCTTTTGAAGAAGAAGATATGTCTTGACTGAAAGAAAAGAAACTCTGACTGCTCTGCAAATCGGATTATTTGTTGTTTCGTTAGTTTGGTTCTTATGGTCGTTCCGCGAGACCTTTCTATCGGCAGTTAATGTCAATGAATTCACTTACTTTCCGCCCAGCCTTTTCCGAACGTGGACGCAAATAACCGACTATTCAGGAATCGTCGGTCTTCTCTCCAGAACTGTCACGAGCCTAGTCGCGGTTGCAGCTGTAGCTCTGCTTATGGCGAAGCGTCTTTCGTTGTCCTCTAGTACTAAGGTTTTTCGCTGGTTATTGGTTGGAGAGGCAATTTATTGGCTGTCGCTTTTTCTGTCGGGCGTTATGGCTTTCCTTCCAATACCCGTAGGTCCCGGTTTTCCTCTCGGGTTTCCTCTTGAAGCTGGGATACCCTGCTTGGTTGAATCAGTCGCCATCCCCATAGTTCTGTTATCTTTGGTTTATCAATTGAGACCCGGCAAACCCTTGAAAAGCGCCATTAACTGGGCTCTCATTGCCGGCGCTGTATACATTTTTTGTCTCTGGTTGAACAACACCTGCAACTGGCTCTATGTGGCTGTTTACACCGCGAAAGGCTGGGCATACGTAGTGAACTATCCTGAAAACCTGCTTAGCTTCGTGCTGACCTCGGTTGGTTTGCTGGCACTCGCAGTTTACACGGCACACTTTGCAAAGAAATCGATTGGAACGGAAACAATTGGTAAACTTGACATGCGCACTATAGGTGTCATAGTGACGTTTTTGGGACTCTATTATGTTTGGAATTATCTTACCTGGATTTTCTTTGGCACTAGCCAACTTTGGAGTGATTGGTTCTCTTTGTTGTTGGGGCATAACATGAACCTGTGGTTGCTCTCGCTCCCAATTGTTGGGATTGCTTTGCTCATTAGGGATAGCGCATCAGAAGAGATGCACCTTAGGAAAAAGTATGCAAATGAACTCCTTATTGTTGCACAAAGCTTGGTCGTAATCTTTCTTGCTGTTTTCGTGGGAGCTTACCTAGGAGGGCTGCCTGGGGTTGTGGTTCTACAAATGGAACCTGTCTTTAGAGTAGCCCTCCAAATTCTCGGAGGTTTGGTCTTGCTACTAGTTCTATATTGTTTGTTCGTAGCGATGAGACGTTCGAAAACGGGTAAATAACGAAGTTCGAAGACTCTACGCTATTTTGATTGTTGTTGTTTTATCGCAGTCACATAACAATAAAAGTTGCAAAATTTTTATTTATTAAGTGAATTTTTTGGAGGTGAATATTAAAATGGCGATTGGCGAGAAACTTTGGGAAGGAAAAGCAAAGAGTACAATGATGGCGATCAAGGGCGCAAGCGCTGAGGGTGTCAAGGTTGAAGCAACCTGGATGGCTCAGCTCAAAGGAATGGGCAGAGCTATGGGATTAGACGGCACTGTCGTATTTTCAGGCAAAACTATGCAGTCCCCTAGCGGAGTGGGCGAAAGCATGGGTACGGGAATGCTAAACTTCATGAACGGTGACATGGCAGTAGTGAAAGGCACTGGAGCAGGCAAAGTAGAAATGGGCAAAAGCATGAGTGTAGGCATTTGGACTTTTATGACTATGTCTAAGCTAGCTTGGCTTAACACAGAGATTGCCTTGGTCACTATGTCGGGTGATCCTTCCTGGATGGAATTTGACATTGCAATCTGGGAATGGAAGTAAACACAAAAACTCCACTTTCTTATCATTCTTTTTGTTTCCAAAATTGACTCCTGACGTAGGAGGTTATTGTTCAGCTTTCAACTTCTGATACTTTTTTCAATCAGCCCATCTTTCAAGCCAATACGAACAAAACAGCAAAAAAGTGTGCTAGAACTCCGATTCGCCAACTGACCAACGGAAATATGAACCATGGGAAAGACCAATGTTACCGGTTGAGCCATTGCTAAAAGTTATCGGCATGTTCCGGGTAAATCACCAAAAAAAATCCGACATTAACAACCGCATACACGGATAGATGAATGTAGAAGTTAAGTTTCGTATCCTGCGCCCTTTATACCAAAATACTCTTGACGTTGCCCAATATTTGAATACTTTAGGACTCAACTCATGCCCTGGGTAACAAAGTCAATTGATTTAATAAGAAAAAAACTCCATCGCTTCAAAAAATTCCTATCCAAAACCTGCCTTTTCTATGATAAGGTTTTGTCGGTTAGGCGTTTTCATCGTTTGCTGCTTCCAAACAGCTATCCGTAATCGAGGAGAAAGGAGAAGGTTTCGAGAACGGAAAACAAGTTGGTAGCTATTTGGAATGTTTCAGCCTCAAACTCCCTTCCGCTGTGCTTAGAATTCTGATGCGCTTACTGAAAATATGAACCTTGTTGACTCAGAATATTTATCAGCAATTCTCGTTCAACAAATAAGCCGCGTTGCTGGAGTTTAGGAAAAATGAAAACACGGGTTT
>DATJPJ010000089.1:0-2031 GCA_035506455.1 Candidatus Nanoarchaeia archaeon | reverse complement strand
GGGCGTTTACATCTTCCTCTGTTAGACCCATCTGCTTAGCTTTGTTCCAAATTGGCTTTAGGGTTTCTTGGAAAGATTTATCAACAATCTTTTTAAGAATAACTGTGTCGTCGATTGCTATTGCAAGAATTTTTTCGCCTTTCTTTAGGCTTGCAGCTTTTCGGACGTTAGCTGGGATAACCACCTGTCCCTTAGAAGAAATTTTCGTTGTAGATGCTTCCACCAACGGCGTTCACTGAGAATATAGTAAGAAATTTCTTACTCAAAAGCTTTCAAAACTCAAAATTAGAATGGTGGGCCGCTGGATTGAACCCGGGACCACACACGTCCCAAACACATATCCTAATCTATTCTGTAGAGCAACTATTAGAAAAGCTCTGCAGAAAAAAGCTTGAGAGGTCGAGAAGAATTATTCAACCCAAAGGGCATCTGGCAAGTTCTTGAAGTGTTGGTCGCCACTCAAAACCTTAGATTTTAGCATTCTGCCTGCAGCTAACACGATGCCGTCGAAGAGACTGGGAGAATTTAGCTTGAATTTTTTTGCATTGTTTTCCAATTCAAAGTAACATTTCGCTGCCATGCCTGCTAGTTTGGCGTCTACACAAATAATAGTGGAGACCTCGACCATTTCGTTTAATCGGCGCTCAACGATTTGAGGATCAACACCTTCCCTAATGTATTTACGAGCTATCTCCGCTAGAGCAGTATCAGGGGTGTAGACATCCTCAGCATCAGCTAAGATTTCATCCACTTTTCGCCCTTTCTCGCTTCCGATAAAGTGCTCGATCCAGGCGTACGAGTCAGTCACGATCTTCGCCGCGGTCATCCTCCGTAAAGGGTTTGATGCGGTTTCGGTCTACGCCGAATGTTCTGTCTAAGGTAGCCTTCCGCCTCTGTTTGACGAGTGTTTGAATTGCCTCATCGATGCTTTGGGCTCCGATTTTCTCGCGTAGTTGATCTAGTGTTTCCGCAGTTTTCTTGGAGACTCTTATTGTCGTACTTTCACTCATTTATGCCACGTTTAACTCTTATCCGTAACCAGTAGATAAGCATACCTGTATACAAGTTTGTAACAAAGAGTGTTGGACCGCTGGGTCTTGAACCCAAAGGGCATGCGCCCCAGGCATGTATCCTGAGCTATTGTTAGCGGTTGTTCAATATTGCCGTACTGGGCAGGGTTTTAACGCCGATTTTCTCCGCTGCCTTGGCAAGTTTCTTATCGTCGGTAACCAAGGTTTTGTCGAATGCCTTGGCTTCTGTAAGATAAGCTGAGTCGTAAAATGTTAGGTTAAGTTTGCAGGCTAAATCCAAAGCTGAGCGGCCTTTTTCGGAATTAATAGTTGCAATCTGCATCCGCTCAAGAACTTCATATGTAAAATAAAGGGACTTCTTAGCATCTTCTTCGCTTATTCTTTTGAGCAGAAAACTTTCGCGCCACAAAGCGTTTCCAAGTTCATAGTAGGCTAAATTGATTGTTAAGCCCTCAGCCAAGTGGTTTAAAGCATCATCCGGGTAATCTCTAATGAGCCTGTAAATGGCGTTAGCGTCGAAAAGCATCTGAGGCTGTTTCATCGGTTTTCCCTAGTTGCCCTGACGGATTCAATAAATTCTTCAGGCGGAATCTTTTGGAAAATAGCGGATACTTCGCGGGCAGTTTTTTTAAGGCGCTCTTTTTCTAAGCGGTCGACTTCTGCCTGCAGTTGTCGTCGTATAAGTTCGCTAACATTGACGCCTAAATTTGCGAGTTTTTCTTTAAGTTCAATGGAAACCTTGGCGCAAACAGTTGCTTGCTCACCCATATGGTATTACCAAAAAGGTATAACGAATTTGTATGATAAAAACATAATGCCTCATGGTTCGACAAAAAACTCACACAATATTTTGATTAACCACAGCTTCCAGCAGTACCTTCAACGATGGTTGTGAACTTCGCTCTGAGAGTCGGAAAAATCCTAGATAATCCTTCGATTGTTCGGCAAATGGCACTCTACCAAGAGTGGTGGGGCCGCTGGGATTTGAACCCAGGATCGC
>DATJPJ010000088.1:0-2877 GCA_035506455.1 Candidatus Nanoarchaeia archaeon | reverse complement strand
GCCTATCCATTGCTTTAGAAAACCGACAGACAATCATAGCAGATTTACAAGCACTAAAACTATCTGCTAAACCCTGAACTCGCAGAAGCATCAAAGCTGCTTTTCCTTTGTGAAGTTTGACCATTATAGTAACTAGGCGGTTAAGCTTTATCGTAGGCTTCAAGCACTGCAAAAAGCGCAGTATTGATGCCTTTTAACCCAACCACAGTAAGCGTCAAAAGAACGGTTTCTCGAAGTTCCTCTCGGCTTGCGCCCGCTTTCTTAGCAAAAGAAACATGCATAAGCGCCGCACCAACATCGTCTGTCACTATTTTCATGGCTATGTAGAGTAGTTGTTTCGTTTTGCTGTCCAGTGCTGAGGGTTTGGCGATTGTTTCGATAAGCATGTTAAAGGCTGCAGCTACATCAGGGGACTCTTGCTGAAAAATCATGTACCCGGATTTACTCATATTTTCACCATCGCTTAGTTAATTGCTACATACTAAAAACCCTTGGCGTAAAATACTTTGCAAGAAAGGCAAAACTAATCGCTCTATCAATTTACTACCGATAGATTCTGAGCGCATGCTTAGATTGCATAGTTGTCGCCTGTCTTGTTTTCTTCTGTTTTGTAAAACGTCAAGCAAAGCTTACAGAAGTCTAAGGTAACTTCATCCCAAGTCGTATTGTTTTCTGCAAGCCGCTTGGCAGTTTCCTTTGCTTCAATTTGAATCTTCGGCAGAATATCGCTAAACTGTTCGGCTCCTTTAATAGCACGCTTGGAGTTTATGTACTGGCTTACAGCTGCCTGAGTCGTTTTTAACTTCTTTGCCGCCTCAACCTGAGTCAGATTAAAGGTACAAATTAGTTCTTTTGCCACAAGTGATCTGAAAATAGGCAGTACAAACTTTCCAATAGTTTCACATCTTGCACTCATTTTCAAAGTCGCTAAATATAACAGCATTATATCCTTATAAGGAAAACGGAATAGCCCGTGAAAAAATATGCCTTTCGGTTACAGGAATTCAAATTCTAAGTTTATTGACTTCATCCAAAGTAGGCACTGAAACAGTTATCCTTCTATCAAAGGACTCTTGACCAAAACTCACTTGAACATTTCCAGACTTCATATCCGAATGAAAAGCGGTTAGGCGTGCAGCATTTTCTATGGCAGCTTTTGTTTTTGGTCCTTTTAGGATAGTTATTGGGCTACCACAATTTGGTACCTCAAAAAGCAAGTCTCCCTTCTGCTTACTATTTAGCAGCCTATTATTTTCCGCTTCGTTTCTTCCAATGATTATTCTGTTTTTCCCAAACCTAAAATGCCTGCCGATTTTAAGCAGAAAGATGTCTTTTACGGTTACCCTTACTTTATGTTGAAAAAGGTCTCTTAGCTTCTTTGCAAATTCTTTGTCCGTTAGCAAGCAACCGCCAGCTGAACATGGGTAATTAGTTATGTTAAATTCTCGTATCAGCTCAATCTGCCGCTTTCTTGAACGTCCGCTAATATCTCTCAGTGCCCCATTATTTATGAAAGCCTTGATTTCGGCTTCCGTTTTCGGCAGAAGTTTACCGGAAAGGGGTCGTAGGATCCTCCCTTCGAGTCCTGTTTCTTTCTCAATAAGGTGAAGGGCTTCTTTATATTGTGACATTGGACGTTGACCGAGCACTTCCCCAGTAAAGATGAATTTCGCCCCGATTTTACGAGCATACTTCTTGGCTTTTCTCAGCATAAATATTCGGCAGTCCACGCATGGATTAAGGTTTTTTCCATATCCGAATTTTGGGTTTCTAACCATCTTTAAGTAGTCATTGCCTGCGTTTACCATTTTGAGAGGAATGTTAAAAGTTTTGGCTGCTTCTGAAGCTCCACAGCCACCTTTCCTGCATAGACAAAAAGGGGTGACGAAATTGATGGCTTCCACTTGGAGGCCACCTTCCAGAACTAGTTTTGTTGCCAATGTGCTGTCTAGTCCGCCTGATAATAATCCTAAGGCTTTCATTCCTTTGATACGCTCAGTTAGGAACCAGGAGGCAAGTGAATGTCTTGCTTTTCACTGGATCAATAACGGTGTTATACGTTTGTTACGAATATTAAATCATTGCTTTGCAGCAACACTTTTATAACATCGTTATATATTGGCTTTTTAATAAAAGAGGTATAATCATGGCAAAAATTGCAAACAACGTTTTAGAAACAATTGGCAATACGCCGCTTGTTCGCATAAACAAATTGACAAGAGGCGTTTCAGCCACGGTTGTTGGGAAACTTGAAGCACGTAACCCAGGAGGCAGCGTTAAAGACCGAATTTGCTGGAGTATGATAACGGAAGCAGAAAAGCAAGGTCTGCTCAAGCCAGGAGCTACAATCATCGAACCGACCAGTGGAAACACTGGAATAGGATTAGCAATGGTTGCAGCAGTCAAAGGTTACAAACTAATCCTAGCTATGCCTGAAACTATGAGCATCGAACGACGTAATTTGCTAAAAGCCTACGGGGCAGAACTAGTCTTAACACCAGGTTCAGAAGGGATGGGTGGGGCAATTAGAATTGCAGATGAGCTGGCAGCAAAAACTCCCAATTCATTCGTACCTCAACAATTCAAAAACTTAGCTAACCCAAAAATCCACAGGGAAACTACTGGTCCAGAAATTTGGAACGATTCAGAAGGAAAAGTCGATATAGTAGTTGCAGGCGTTGGCACTGGCGGAACAATAACCGGCGTTGCACAATACATAAAACCTCTCAAATCTACTTTCAAAGCCATAGCCGTAGAGCCTGCCGCTTCACCTGTTTTGAGTGGAGGAAAGAAAGGCCCCCACAAAATCCAAGGCATCGGCGCAGGTTTTGTGCCTGACGTACTAAAACGGGATTTAGTGGACGAAATCATTCAGGT
>DATJPJ010000087.1:0-3207 GCA_035506455.1 Candidatus Nanoarchaeia archaeon | reverse complement strand
GCAGAAGCAGCCGGCGTAACCGAAGTCACCGTACGAAATCGCTACAAGACACTAAAGAAACAGCTTAACCTGGAATTGCCAGACTAAAAGTTCATTATTTTTCTTCTTCTTTTTCAAGTTCCATATAAACTGAACCGAAGTACCCGCATTTGCCACAGAGATATTTTTGTGGTGTCAACCAGTAATCCATGCTACTCGACAATGTAAGGTCTGGACTGCCGCAACGTGGGCAGTATTTTGCGCAAGCCTTGCTATGTTTGAGGCCTTTGAAAACGTCGCGAAGGTTATCTACTCTTTTCATTTCTAGCGACTCAACGATGTAGATTGTTTACTGGCGTTCTATGTTTTCGGCAGGATAACCAATTTTGACCAGGAATTCGCGAACCCGGTCACGGTGGTCGCCTTGGAGCATAATAAGGCCGTCTTTGGCAGTGCCTCCGCATGCACAGTATGCTTTGAGTTTATGTGCTATGTCTGATAAGTCAGTAGTTTTTTCATCCATACCGTCTACGACGGTGGTGGGTCGGCCGAATTTTCGGGTTTCAAGGCGTATTCGAATACGTTGCTGTTCTTTTTCAATTTCTCCGCAGACGCATAAGTCTTTGGGGAGTCCGCATGTTGTACAAACTTCAGCCATGAATCTCACTTTACTGCATGGCAAAGGCTGTATATATGTGTTTCAAGGACGTTTTAGGTTTTATTTGATCAACAAGTTCGCAAGCAAAATCTTTACAATGTCAATCTAGACATGGTTCAAGTCAAGAAAACATTAAAGAGTTTCTATCCCTCGTCTGGGCTTGTTTTTGCAATATGAAGGGCTTTTTCAGCTGTTGAAGCCGCTTCAAGAAGGTCATCAATTGTCGCTGTGAAAGTGGCAAATTTTCCGTCAAGACTAATTTCTGTGATAACCACATTGTTTTCATGATGGGTAACCACTGTCAGACCCGCTGGCGCTTTCGCGTTGTCTGGAGAAACCGCATTGGCTACTG
Organism: Candidatus Nanoarchaeia archaeon; assembly: GCA_035506455.1. Lineage (GTDB taxonomy): Archaea > Thermoproteota > Bathyarchaeia > Bathyarchaeales > Bathycorpusculaceae > JADGNF01. The sequence continues at coordinate 2,218 of DATJPJ010000087.1, read as the reverse complement.
CAGCCGCTGTTGCGCGATCAGGGTATTCAAGTCGGATCGTTGCCTGAAGCAAGTTTCTCACCTTTCAACTGTCTTCCAACAAGTTCGTTTGCTGCGGTGATGAATTCCTCGGTCTTGTTAAGAGGCACTTGGCCCCCTGCGGCTATATTATGTCCTCCGCCTTTGCCTCCCAGAGGCTCTGCGGCAAGACGCATAACTAATCCAAGGTTGATGCCTTTTCGGACTCCCTGATCGGTGCTGCGTCCACTGATTTTAGCTAATCCTTCGCCGGGCACATTGGCGTAAGCTATGAGGGGTTTTTCGGAATTAAGCAGACTTGTGACGAGAATGCCGCTGATGGTTCCGATGATTTTCTCACTCACGAAGTCTTCGCCGTTTACCACGTAGATGTTTTGGAGTTCACGTAGCCGTTCTGGTTTTTCCCAGACCCAGTTAAGGTACTTGTTGATGTTTTTGCGGTAGTCGTCGAGGACTTTGTTGGCTTCTTCCAAGGCGGCTTTGCGGTCTCCAGCGCATAATGCAATTCCTAGGCTGGGGCGATCCATACGTCCGGTACTGTTGAGGACAACAGCGAATTCTCGAGCATCCCGAAGAGGCGTCCAGGGTTCTTCTGTTGCCAGAATGTAGATGTGACCGATTAGGTTAGTGATTTCGTAGTGCAAGCCTTTTGATAGGAGATGGTTTGCAAGGGCACTGCAAAGTCGTTTTCGTTCGTCGTCGTTAAGGTCTCGCAATGACCGGAGGCGATCGCCTTCTTTTAGAGGGATCTTTAGGGCACTTAGGAAGGCAAGGCTTTCGTCTTCTTGTCCGCTGATACCGGGCAGGAATGGGTTGGTGGTTGAAGCGAGAGCTTTGTGAATTGGTCGGGTTTCTCTGCCGAAGAACATGAGGTCTTTTTCGATGATAAGGAGTTTAGCTTTGACGGCATCTTCCACGATTAAAGCGTTTAGTCCGCCAAGTTTGCGTTGTTCAACGCGGTCTTGCATATCGCCTAAAGCGCCAACTATTGCGATGGGTGAAAGGTCTATGTTGCGAGGATCTAATGCTCGTGCAGTGAAGTAAGCGACGCCAGAACCGCTGACATCTGTGGCGCCGTCCATGCCATGGAGGTGTGGGTTGACTTGCGTGAAATTCGGGTTTTTTGTGGTCCCTGTTATTTGGTGGTGATCGAGGATGACGACCTTAAGGTTGGGAATTTTCTCGTTGAGTAGGTCTATGTAGCCACTGCCGAAATCGCTGAATATAATGAGTTCAGGTTTGTCGGCTACGATTTCGGTGATGAACTTATCGTCAACCCACTGGGTGATTCGGATTCGAAATCTTGCGTCTAAGCGGTGAAGCGCTTTTCCCATTACACCTGCGGCTGCAATTCCGTCGGCGTCCAAATGTGAAAATATATGAATGAAGCCATCGTGCAGCGTAGTGTCTCGGATAACTTTTGCTGCTGCTGCTGCGTCAGCTAAAAAATCTGTAATATCTTGCTGCGTTGGCTGTTGCATAATTTTCACTTGAAGGGCTAAACTTCAGGGTTTGAAAAGTTGTTAGGTTAGCGCGGCAAATATGCTTTGCGCGAGAAGAAGTAAGAAAGAGTTTAAGAAACTGAAGCGATTTTTGGTACGTACTTCCATTTGGCTTGAAGGACGCCTGTTTTCTTGTAGTATCGGCTCAACTTGTGAATTTTGGCTTCAAGGAGAACCATGTTTCGTTTATTGTGCGCGTCCTTTTTGTTTTTCTCCATGTGGACTGCCATACGTTGTGCTTTCTTCATGAGATTGTTCAGGTCTTCGGGCATGGCAGGTGCAAGGTTTTGGGCTTTGAGGATGGCGGTAATGCTTTTGCCCGTGATTGGCTTGACAAGAGGTATGGCGTATTGGTCGCGCAAGATGGTGCCTATGCTGCTAGTATTATGGCCTTCTTTTGCGAGTTTAATGATGAAGGCTTCGACTTCTTCGGGTTCGTATTTACACCAGCTTGGAGGGCGTCTGCTAACTGGGCGGATACTGTGAGACTTTCCTTTTTCCTGTTTGGGCATCTCTACACCTTAATTCTGCAGCTTAAAACCACGAGGAACGTGTATTTAAGAATAACTGTGCCGAGAGCTTGTTCCATCGTGACCAGCGCACCCCGTTTACCCAGCAATAGTAAACTCTATGGGCTCAATGTCTTTGAGTGGTGCCTACTTTCGAGCCACGTACCACTCTGCAAACTTAGCAAAAGC
>DATJPJ010000086.1:0-11784 GCA_035506455.1 Candidatus Nanoarchaeia archaeon | reverse complement strand
TTTGGAAGCTTGAATCCTTCACCGTTTGTTTATAGTTTATACAGAATGTCCATTGCTAAATTTAACAGCCGGAAAAATTTGCTCAGCTTGCAACATTGGTGAGTTTACTTTTTAAGCAACGTGCCCCTTGCGTTAGAAGGTGGTTTGAATGCCGTCCATAGAAGCAGTTGGTTTAACAAAGAAGTACGGATCCTTTGCCGCGCTTTCGGATTTGACTCTGAAAATCGAAGGAACCAAATGTGTCGGCTTTCTAGGTCCAAACGGATCAGGCAAAACGACTACACTTAAGCTTTTTACTGACCTCATCAGACCCTCCGCTGGTCAAGCATTGATTAACGGGGTTAATGTCCATACTGGAAAGAAAAAGGCTCTTGAATCCGTTGGTACTCTTATAGAGACTCCTGAAATCTATTCCGCCCTTACCCCCCGAGAAGGTCTCAGTATGATTGCTGAAATCCGCGGAATTCCTGCAGGCGAAAGGAAGAAACGCGTTGAAGCCGCGGTTGCAGAAGTCAACATGGAAGACTGGATAGACAAACGCGTCGGAAAATTCTCTAAAGGGATGAAACAGAGAATCTGCATTGCCTCTGCCCTTATGAGCAACCCTGAAGTGCTGCTTCTAGATGAACCTACAACTGGCTTAGATCCGCGAGGCATGAGCGAGGTGCGTGATATCGTGAAATCGCTAAAAGGCAAAAGCAGATTAATCTTCATGAGCAGCCACATCCTTAGTGAAGTTTCGGAAGTCTGCGATGAAGTGGCCATGATAGACCATGGCAAGCTAATAGTTTATGATACAATATCTAATGTGACCGCAAAATTCTCTGGCGGCAACCAGGTTGTGGAAGTAGGTCTTCTTCGTCCCATCGAGGACAGTGCCGTTAAGGACCGCATCGCTAAACTTACGGGTGTCCTTTCTGCCGATAAAATAGATGACAAATCCTTCAGAATTACTTACAGCGGCGATATTGCTGTTCAAGAAAGAATCCTTAGTGACCTCGTTGCTATGAAAATAGGTGTAATCACTTACAAACCAGCGTCTTCTGAGCTTGAAGATGTCTATCTGAAACTGATAAAGTCAACGTTGTGATAAACATGACCGCGCCAAAACTTGAATCTACAACCAAAGTGCCAAGCAGTCTAACTCAAACTATCATCATAACAAAGTACACTCTCCTAGACTACATTCGGTCGCGAAGATTCTACATCCTGCTAGCTTTTACCCTGTTGATTAGTGTCCTTCTCACAGCTGTTGCCGCGTATTATCCGTCCGATTTCCGTCCAGATAATCTCGGATTTTACGGAAACTGGTGGGGCAACACCGCGACTTTCGTCGTTATCCTATCAGCTGTTTTCTTTGGGGGCGATGCAATTTCGGGCGAGTTCCAAAACAAAACAGGCTATTTCGGAGTACCCAACCCAATCCGTAGGTCTTCAATTTACGTTGGCAAGTATCTGTCTGCTTTCATTGCATCCACGGTAATCCTAGCTATTTTTGCAGGTGTAACTGTTGGAAACGGGGTCTTTTACTTTGGCTCTGTGCCAACGCAATTCGTGGAATCGTTACTATTTACTTGGCTTTATCTGATCGCCGCGTTGGGTTTCACATTCTTCTTTAGCTCGCTCTTCAAGAACTCATCCTATTCGATTCTGGTTACGGCAATCGTGTTTCTATTTGTTTTTAACATTGTCGACTTGCTTGTTCAGCGATTTGCACAAATTGAGCCATGGTTCATGATAACATACGGATCTGGAATCATAGGAAACATACTCACAGTGCCTTACCCGGACCACATTACTACTGCAGAAACTCTGAGAGGTGTAACCCGCACATTATACAACGTTACTGTACCCGAAGGCCTTGCTATCTTGTCAATATACTTTTTTGTTACTGCAATCATCGGCTTATTATTGTTTGAAAGAAAGGAATTCAACTAAGCCCTTAATCAATGAAAAATGAAAAGCCGGGCTAAGCCCGCCTTTCATAATCTTTTTTCAACTACCTCTGGATATTTCTGGCTGCGTAAAAGGCTCCGTCATACCAACGAGCAATTTGCCAAATATGTTGATGTGGTCCTCTTCTTCGGCTAATATGTCTTGAAGGAGCCGCTCCGTAGTATAATCGCCTTCTTTGGAAGCTAATTGAATCGCTTGTTTATAGAGTTCAATGGCTTCTTCCTCGTTTTCCTCGTCTTGCCTTAGCATCTCAACCAGACTTCCACCAACGAAAATCGGTTCAGGTTTCGTTGAAGGAATGCCGTCCAAGTAGTCAAGGCGTTCAGCGAGCTTTTCAGCATGCTTCATTTCGGCTATTGCTATTCTCTTGAAAATATCAGCAACTGTAGCACCGTCTAAACCTGTAACTTGTACGTGTTGCCACATGTATTGAATGCTGACTTGGAGTTCAGCAGCAATTCCTTTGTTCAACAATTCCAATAACTTCTGAGAGACCATGTCTTTATCACCTAAAATGTTAATTTGAATATGGGTGAAATTAATATTTAAATTATGATGGGGAGCAAAAAAGTATCAATCTGGAATAATAGTATTCTGCTGGAACGAAAAGAGGCAATCACTTTTGTTATGCTGGTTTTTGGCGACTAAGGCGGATAAAGTACATTCGTCACTTTCTTAGCCTAAGAAATGAGTAAATTAAACGTTCAAACTATTCGTTTGGTCGGAAAATTAATTAAGACAAACCATCCCATAAGCTCGCAGCATAAGGTGAAAAACAACATGACAATCAAAGTAGGAATTAACGGTTTCGGAAGAATCGGAAGACTTCTATACCGAGCAGCGATGGAGAGAAAAACTAACATAGACTTCGTCGCAGTCAACGACCTAACAGACGCGAAAACCAACGCGCATCTTCTCAAATACGACTCAGTCCATGGTCGCTTTCCAGGTACAGTAACAGTGAGCGGCAACGACCTAGTTGTTAACGGTAAAACCCTCAAAGTTATCAGCCAAAAAGACCCTGCAGCACTGCCATGGAAAGACCTCGGCGTTTACCTAGCAATAGAATCCACCGGTCTGTTTACCAACCGCGAAGGCGCAACCAAACACATCACTGCAGGCGCTAAAAAAGTCTTAATCAGCGCACCAGCAGAAGGCCCTGATACAACAATCGTCATGGGAGTAAACGACAAGGACTACGATCCAGTCAAACACAACATTCTAAGCAATGCATCCTGCACCACCAACTGCCTTGCACCCGTAAGCAAAGTTCTCGCGGACGAATTTGGTCTCGAAAAAGCCTTCATGACTACAACACACAGCTACACCAACGACCAGAAAGTTCAAGACCTCGTTCACAAAGACCTCCGCAGAGCACGTGCTGCAGCAGTCAACATCATCCCGACGAGCACGGGCGCAGCAAAAGCCATAGGTCTAGTTTTGCCATCATGCACCGGCAAGATGAACGGATACTCGCTACGCGTACCTACACCAGATGTATCTATAGTTGACTTAACCGCGATCCTTAGCAAAGATGTAACAAAAGACGAAATCAACGCAGCTATGAAGAAAGCCGCGGCAGGCTCACTCAAAGGCATTCTTGAGTACACGGAAGACGAAATCGTTAGCACCGATGTCTTGCACAGCACATACAGCGCCGTTTTCGACTCAAAGTTGACCATGGTTATGGGCGAGAAGAGCAACTTCGTAAAGATCTTTGCTTGGTATGACAACGAATGGGGCTTCAGCAACCGCATGGTTGATTTCATCGAAATGGTCGGTAAGAAAGCCGGTCTGTAAACGCTCCGTATCTAAAGAGTTAAAAACCCAACTCTCTTTTTCTTTTTTCAAATCAATTAACAGGAGAATGTGCTAAAAACATGGCAAAGTACAAAACTCTAGACGACTTCCAGGTTAAAGACAAAATAGTACTGGTCCGTGTGGACTTTAATAGCGAGATCGACCCTGAAACCAAAAAGGTAACCAGCGACGTGCGCATCCGAGCTCATGCCGAGTCTACAATTAAAGAGCTCGCTGAGAAAGGCGCGAAAACGGTGATTCTTGCTCATCAAGGACGCAAAGGCGACCCCGACTACACCCCGCTAAAAGAACATGCCAAAATTCTAGGAACAATCCTCAAATGTCCAGTTAAATACGTTGACGACCTTTTCGGCGACAAAGCAAAAGCTGCCATTAAGGCTCTTCAGAGCGGTGAAGTGCTCGTACTTGAAAATGTTCGAAGCTGGGATGGAGAAACTAAGAGCAAAACACCCGAAGAAGCCTCTAAGACAGAATTGGTTCAGAATCTCGCGCCATTAGCTGACTTGTTCGTGAACGATGCATTTGCGGCAGCTCACCGCGGCCACGTTTCCATGGTTGGCTTCACTGCAGTTTTGCCTTCAGCAGCAGGCAGAATAATGGAGCGCGAACTCAAATCTCTAGCCAAAGCGTTGGAGAAACCTGAACATCCATGTGTCTACGTTATGGGCGGAGCCAAAGCAGACGACAGCCTAGAAATAAGCAAGTACGTCTTAGGCAATGGTATAGCAGACTATGTACTCGTCGGCGGCGTCACTTCACAGCTGTTCTTGGCGGCCAAGGGCACTGATTTGGGCAAAAAAACAATGGATTTCCTTGCCAAAAAAGAACTAACGCAGTTTATGCCAGGTATTAAAGAACTACTTTCAAAATATCCTGATAAAATTATCCTACCTGAAGACGTCGCCCTCGATGTTAACGGCAAACGCAAAGAAATTTCAGTAAGTAAACTGCCCACAGATCAGAGCATATTCGACATTGGAAAGAAAACCGTGGAAAAATTCACCGACATTATCAGCAAGGCTAAATCCATCGTAGTATCAGGACCGATGGGAGTTTATGAAAACAAGGAATTCAATTATGGCACGAAAATGGTTTTCGAGGCAATTGCAAAAAGCAAAGCATTTAGCCTCGCGGGCGGCGGCAACACAATCTCAGCCATCCAGGAATATGGCTTGACCAAGAAAATAGGCTACATCAGTACCGCTGGCGGCGCACTCATAGAATTCCTTATGGGCAAGAAACTCCCAGGCGTCGTTGCTTTGGAAACGGCTGTCGCGAAGAAGAAAATCTAAACTTCTTTCTTTTCTTTGTTTATGTTTTTTTGTTGAAGCTTTGACATCTAACAATGTGTGGATTTCCGGCTCGCACTTATGCAAGGGCAAACCAGAAATAACGTTGCCTCCATATCATCCGTGTAGAGGCAAATGCGTTGACCGACGTCGTGTTTGTATTCGAAGTTCATCAGCCCCACAGGCTCAAGCAGAACTTGCACTGGGAAGACAAACTTTTCAAACGGGTCAAAAAAGAAGAATTATTCAATTATTACTTTGATAACGAAGTTGATCGCGAGATCTTCAATCGTGCGGCTCGCAAATGCTATTTCCCTTCAAATCAGATAATTTTAGATACGATTGATGCTCATCGCCATGAAAATCGGCCTGTCAAGTTTTCATTTAGTCTTTCAGGAGTCTTTTTGGAACAGTGCGAAATGTTCAGCCCTGACTTGCTAGAAAGTTTCAAGCAATTAGCGGCAACTGGACATGTTGAATTCCTCAATCAAACCTATTATCACTCTATTGCTGGCTTATACCCTAACAAGGACGAATTCATCGAACAGGTTCACATGCATCAAGATATCGTGCATACTCTTTTGGGATACGACGCAAAAATCTTCGAAAACACTGAACTTCTTTATAATAACGCGATAGCCAAAACAATCGATGAACTGGGCTATCGTGGCATTTACACTGAGGGCGTAGAGAAGGTTTTAGGCGACAAATCCCCCAACTACTTATACACCTCCAAAGACTCCAAAAACATTCGCGTTTTCCTGCGCAACTACAAACTAACCGACGACATAGGATTCCGTTTCTCTGCGCGTTGGTGGAGCGAATGGCCACTAACTGCAGATAAATATGCTCGTTGGTTGGCCCAAACGAGCGGCGACTGCATAAACATATTTCCCGACTATGAAACCTTCGGAGAACATCACTGGCCTGAAACGGGTATTCACGATTTCCTGCGACATTTGCCTGAGGAAATTCTTAAATGGGGTAACTTGCGCATGGCTACGCCCACCGAAGTCGTTAGCAGCTATGAGCCTCAGGGGGTGCTTGACGTTCCTGAATCACGTGGCACTGTTTCGTGGGCGGATTTGGAGCGAGACAGCAGCGGTTGGTTAGGCAACACAATGCAGTGGGCCTATTACACCAGTTTGCAACGCGTTAAGCCGTTGGTCCATGAAGCGAAAGACAAGGACTGGCTGAAACTTTGGCGCAATTTCCAAACTAGCGACCACTTATATTACATGTTCACCAAGGGCGGCGGGCCAGGCGAAGTCCACAGCTATTTCAGTCCCTTCGAATCGCCCTTAAACGCCTATGTTGCAGCGCAAACCAGCATAGAGGACTTTGAGGTGCGCCTTAGATTGGCAATATTGACGGCAAATGAGCCATTTCTCTTCTGTACAGGAGCGGGTGACGAGAACTTCACTGGAACAATGGTGTGGAGCCTTAAGGGTTTCTTAAGCGCGCTTGAAACAGAAGACATTAAGGCTTTGGAGTTTCACAACCGAAGAGGCGACTTTTCATCTTGGGCAGAATACTCCCTTAAGGATACTGTACTTATGAAAGAGCTTAATGATGTCACGAAAAGCAAGGCGAAAGGAAGAGTCCTAAGAAAAGCATTGATAACCGCGGTGGACGAACGTTTCCGCGTGCTAAACCGACAACTGCAAGAGAGCACTGGGCTGTTTTAAGTAGTAGTTTTTCTTCGCTTGATTCTAAGAAAAAGGTGCACAATGATGATGCCTCCACCAGCGACTGCGAGTGCAACTGCTGTTGATGTTACCCAAATATTTGAGGTTTCGGTTACGAAAGCGATTGATACAGCCGAGAAGAACACGCTAGCATAAAGGCTTATTTTGCTTCTTTCAAATTCTCGCAATTCACGCTCTATGAACTGCCGGTACGTGTTTATCAGGATTAAAATTGAAGCTAAGGATAGCAGCAAAATAAGAGCGCTAAAGGTTAGACTTGTCCAATAGTTGCCGAAAGTAAGCAATAACCCGACTTCGTCGACAACTAGTCCTCCTCCTGCTCCGTAAAGGATAGCTGCCACAAAATCGGTTTCTTTGTTTCCATAGCTTATGCCCAGCCACCCGCTTACCGCAAGCAAAACAAGGCCGTACCAAAAGTGATGGATGTGAATACCGCCACTGATAAAAACTGTCGAAGGGAAAAAAGCCGTAAATGTTCTTGCAGCGGAGAACGAGATGATGAAGGATATTAAAGCAGTTGTCGCAAGATGGGCTCTTGGCTGGAACCTCTTGGTTGCAATCAACTATACTCCCGTGTTAGGTTCGTTTGCTGTTTGTATTTATGATTTGCCATCCTTGTCAATGCGCCGAAGAAATTCTGGTGTTTTCAATTTGGGTTTTGTTTGCACATGCGTTTATAAGTAAAAAGACCTGAATATTCTCTGAGGCGAAAACAGTGAGAGAAGAACTTCCTTATCCCGACAAGATCCTGCAAACTCTGCACAATTTGTGCGCAACTGCGGCGGACTTGGCAAAGCGCAGTGAAGAAGTGGCGCGTATTTTGCAACGTGATCCCTGCGAAATCGAGCGAGTTTTGGATGACTACAAGAACCATGGATTCGCGGAGAGCTTCTATGATAGTGAGGGGAAAAAACGTTTTTACCTCACTGGAAAAGGGATAATTAAGGTCTGCTCGCTTTTCACGTAGTGACACTTGATGCGCGTCGTTCTTTTATCTTGGGAGTATCCACCTCGAATTGTGGGTAAGCTCGCTGAGTACGTTAGCACATTGGCGACGCAGCTTGTGAAGAACAATGTAGAAACACATGTCGTTACCTACAACGACAGCATAACTGGCGTTGCGAGTGAACCTAACGGTGCTAAGGTTACACGTGTCGCCAATCCCGTTCGTACCCATGTCAACATTCTGACTTGGGTTCTCACTCTTAATCAAGAAGTGGAACGTGGGGTTGCAAACGTTTACTTTGATGCGGGAGAATGCATCGACGTCATAGACGTTCACGACTGGCACTTTATTCCCGCGGCTACGACGCTTAAAAACGCCTTGGGTATTCCCTTCGTCTATTCGGTGGACAGCCTTGAAGATCACCGCTCCCCTGGGACAGATTCCCCGTTAAATATGGCTATACGTGGCATCGAGTGGTTGGGCTTTTATGAAGCACAGCAGGTCACCTCAAAGTCAGAATGGATGCGAAGCGAAATAACCCGGTTGTACAAAGTGCCAAAGGAGAAAATTGCAGTCACTTTGCCTGTGCCGGAATTTGCAGTGAAGGACATTTTGGATATCTATAAAGCCTGTGCTGGAGGGCTTGTAGACAAATGACGCGTTCGCTAAATGTGATGATGTTCAGCTGGGAGTTTCCGCCAAGAGTCATTGGCGGGATTTCCCCTCATGTTTACAACCTTTCCAAGAGCTTGGCAAAGATGGGTGTCAAAGTTCATGTTGTAACTTGCGACTTCCCTGGTTCGCCAGCACAAGAGATTATGGATGGTGTAACTGTTTATCGTGTCGACTCATACAAGAACCCGTCGCCCGATTTCGCTTCCTGGGTTTACTTAATGAATTTGAATATGCAAAAAGAAGCTGCAGCAATCGCTGCCAAGTTGCCTGAGCCGATTGATGTTTTTCACGCACATGACTGGCTCGTCGCTACAACCGGAATTGGGCTAAAGCATGTTTTCCGCAAGCCACTGTTGGTCACGATGCATAGCACTGAGATAGGGCGAAGAGATGGTTTGCATGCACCGACTGAGCATATGATTCATGAGACCGAAGCTTGGTTGACGTATGAAGCGTGGCGTGTTGTATGTTGCAGCGAATACATGGTGCAGCATGTGAAGTGGGCATTTGGGTTGCCCAGTGACAAACTTGCAATGGTTCCTAATGGCGTCAACCCTCAAGTCTATGAAACGTTCGAAAAGGAAGACCTTAGCAGTTTTAGACGCAAGTATGCGCTGCCAAATGAGAAAATTGTTCTTTACGTGGGCCGCCTAGTCTATGAAAAAGGTATTCACGTTCTAGTAAATGCTGTACCTAAAGTTTTGGCAAAAACTGACGCAAAATTTGTCATAGTCGGCAGTGGCTACATGCAAGAGCAACTCAGCTCTATTGTCAGGAGTATGGGGCTCGAACACAAGGTACTATTCACCGGTTTCGTAGATGAGGAAAACCTGATGCGGTTACAGAAAGTGTCAGACGTGTCGATCGTTCCGTCGCTTTTTGAGCCATTTGGCATTGTAGCTTTAGAGGCTATGGCTGCCAAAAGTCCGGTTATCGTCTCAGACACCGGCGGGCTTTCTGAAATCGTCAACCACGATGTAACAGGCGTAAAGGTTTATCCTAACAACACTGATTCGCTGGCATGGGGCATCCTTAAAGTTCTCTCGGACCCGAAATTTGCTCAAACGTTGCGAGAAAACGCCTATAAACAAATTTTGGAAAAATATGACTGGGACAAAATTGCCCAGCAGACTGTTCGACTTTACCAAAGCGTGCTGGGCGAGTATTCAAAAAGCTTTTGGGCGTAGCACGACTATTTTCCGATTACTTTAACGCTTTCTACTAGTAGCCAAGGAGCGACTAACTGTCCCATTTTTCGCTCGTTGTTTCCCGCCATAGTTACGTTCTTGAGCAATTCGAATATGTTTCCTGCTAGCATTACGCCCCGACTTGCATGCTCGATTTTGCCGTTGCGGACTCTCCAGGCTGGTGTGGCCACTACGCTGAATTCGCCGCTGACGGGATTACTGCTGTGTGCTCCTTGCAAATATGAGACCAACAAGCCGTCGTCAACTTCGTCTAGCAATTCTCCTGATGACTTATTGCCAGGCATTACCCTGAAATTGGTTGCTTCAATTGAGGGTGTGGATAGATATCCTGCACGCGAGGCGTTGCCTGTACTTTCTTTTCCCAGCTTCTTAGCGGTGTAGTTGTCATAAAGGAAGTTTTTGAGGACGCCTTTTTCAATGACAGGAGTTGCTTGATGTGGAATGCCTTCGCCGTCAAAGACGCCTGTGCGCAGTCCACCTGCAAGCAAGCCGTCATCTACCATAGTGACGGCTTCGGAGCCGACTTTTGTGTTGAGTTTATCTTTGAATGGTGATTGATTTCGCTCGACGCTGTCAGCTTTGATGGCGTTGATTAATGTGTAATAGAGTAGCTCCTGCAATGCGAATTGGGTGAAAATGAGTTTGTAGTTTTTGGTTTCTATTCGGGTTGTCTTAAGGGAGGAAACCGCTAGGCGGGCGGCTTCTTTGCCCACCCATTCAGGGTCTACGTTGAGGGTTCTTTCGGCGCTAAACTCGAAGCACACGGGTGTGACAGTGTTTCCGTCTTTAGCAAGAGTGGCGAGGCTACATTCTACCATAGTTCCTTCGTCATATCCTGAGACTCCGTTGCTGTTGGCTATTGCGTTGGAACCGTAGCCTGCGGATGCGCCGCCTTCAATGGATAAGACTCTTTTGTCGGTTTCGGTGGCTGCGTCAAGCATACGCGTCGACAAGTTAACCAAGTCTTCAGCTCGAAGCTCCAAAATTTTCTTGTCAAAACTTTTTTCGGGGGTCGTTACGTACGACTTTTTCTCAGGTAGGGCTCTCCAGTCTGGATCTGGTTTGCTTGCTTTTGCCGCCGCCAAAGCCATAGTAATGGTATTTCCTATCGAGGTTGGATCATCAATTATGTTGGTGTAAGCGAAGCCAATAGATTTGTTAAACTGCACCCGAACGGCTAAACCTCGATCAATAATGCGGTTCGTTCTGTTAATTTGTCCACGTTCGATCCCGACCGTTGTTGCCTTGCCTTCGTAGACGAATGCTTCAGCTTCTGCTGCACCTTGCTCTAAGGCTACATTCACAGCATTTTCAGCTAAGTTTAGCATTATTTGTTTGCTAAGCAGTGCCACCAACAGTCACCTCACTTATTCTTATGTGTGGACCACCATCGCCTATAAACGCAATCTGCCCTTTCCCACATCTGCCTGAATCCAATTCGAAGTCTTTCCCAACTGCGTCCACCTTCAGCAGAGTGGCTAGGGTGTTACCACTTATGGATGCGTCGCGAACAGGTTCCCCGATCTCACCGTTTACAATTTCGTAAGCTTCTTGAATGCCTACTTGAAATGTGCCGTCTAGGTTGGCTTGGCCTCCTCTAAAGCTTTTGAAGAAGTATCCCTCTTTCACGTCTTCCAAAAGTTCTTCTAAAGTGTGATCGCGTGGAGCCATGTAGGTATTCCGCATGCGAATAATTGGTTCCGAGCGGAAATCCTCAGCTCTGGCGTTTCCTGTTGGGTCAACACCGAATTTTTGGGCGGTTTCTCTGTTGTGGAGGAGCCCCGTTACTACACCGTCTTTTATGAGCAATGTTTTTTTTGCCTCTACGCCTTCGTCGTCGTATTTGAACGATCCAAAAGCTCCATCTAAAGTTCCGTCGTCGAAAAATGTGACTAGATCAGAGCCGATTTTCTTTCCCAAGTTTTGGTTCAAGACGCCACCGGCCAAAGCCAAGTCGGCTTCTGCTAAATGTCCAAATGCTTCATGCACGAACACCCCAACCACATTAGGACCCAATACGACAGGGAAGCTGCCTCCTCTTGGGGGTTTGGCTTTCAATTGGATCACAGCGCGTTTTGTCAGTCTTGTCCCGACGACTTCAGGAGTTTCAGTATCGAAGAGTTCGTAACCAAGAGTAGAGCCGAGTTCTTCACGACTAAAAGTGTAAACACCATTTTGCA
>DATJPJ010000085.1:0-4317 GCA_035506455.1 Candidatus Nanoarchaeia archaeon | reverse complement strand
TTGACTCGCCGTCTGTCTTTTGGATTGCACCAATAGCGGGCGTGCTTGCTATTGCAGTTTCACTCTTACTCATGCGGAAAATTGGGCGAATGAGCTCAGGCGGACCCAAAGCTGTTGAAGTGGGGAACGCTATTCGCGAGGGCGCCTACGCTTTTCTCAAACGACAGTATAAAACCATCGCGGTCATAACGGCGGTTGTCTTTGTTCTGCTGTCGGTCAGTTTGGGAATAGGTACCGCTGTGGCTTTTCTGATTGGAGCAGTTGCTTCGCTTGCAGCTGGTTACATAGCCATGGATAATGCTACAAAGGCTAACGTGCGAACGGTGGCTGCGGCGAAAAATGGTGCTGAAGCTGCTCTGAAAACTGCTTTTTACGGGGGCGCAACGATGGGTTTTGCCGTTGTGGGTCTTTCGCTTTTGGGTGTTAGCTTTCTTTTCTTGGTTTATGGTGGGTTTGGGGCATTATTTGGGACTTCGAATGTTGCAGATGCTGCTAACCTCGCCAGAACTGCGGCTGGTGGTATTGTTGGAATGGGTTTTGGGGCGTCTTTGATTGCCTTGTTTGCTCAATTGGGCGGGGGCATTTTTACGAAGGCTGCGGACATTGGAGCTGATATTGTCGGCAAGGTTGAGGCTGGCATACCTGAGGATGATCCTCGCAATCCGGCATGTATTGCTGACAATGTTGGTGATAACGTTGGAGATTCTGCTGGTCGAGGTGCGGATCTTTTTGAGTCAGCAACGGGCGAGAACATTGGTGGTATGGTTATTGGTGGCTTGATAACACTCTCGGTGGGTCAAGTTACGGGTCATTATAATTTGATTTTCCTGATCTTTCCGCTTATCGCGAGGGCTTTGGGTATATTTGCGACTTTGGTTGGTATGCCTTTTGTGAAGCTTAATGAGTCTGAAGCTAAGCATCCGATGAAGGCGCTTAGGAAGGGTCTTCTTGTTACGACGATAGTTTCTGCGGTTTTGTTCTTGTTTGCGACAATTTTCCTTCTTGGTAACATCTACTTGTATTTCTGTCTGCTTTCGGGACTAATCGCCAGTGTAGCTATAGATTACATCACTGATTATTACACTGGAAGAGATCGTGGGCCGGTGATTAGAATCGCTAAGGCAAGCGAAACCGGCAGCGCCACGAACATTATCACTGGCCTTGCTGTGGGTCTTGAAACGGCTGCGCTTCCGATCGTTTCGCTCGTTATTGCAATTATTGCGTCTTATTGGTTTGGGACTCAGTTTGCTGCGCAGATAGGGATAGATTCTTTCATTGGTGGAATCTACGGGACTACTCTTGCCACGATGGGTATGTTGGCTGTAATGGGTATGGTTCTTGCTTTGGACGGGTTTGGGCCAATTGCTGATAATGCCGCTGGTATTGCTGAAATGTCTGGTGAAAAGGGTGCTGAAGAAACTATGGAAGCTTTGGATGCGGTTGGTAACACCACGAAGGCTTTGACCAAGGGGTTTGCGTTGGGTTCGGCTTTGCTTGCAGCTCAATTGTTGTTCCAGACTTATTCTGAGCAGGCGAAGCTTCACTTTGGGTTAAGTGTGTTCGCTGTTGACATTTCGAACCCTGCGGTTCTCATAGCTGCTTTCATTGGAGCAATGATGCCGTTCCTGTTCTCTTCTCAAGCCATCAGTGCGGTAGGCAAAGCGGCGAGTGAAATGGTTGCAGAAGTTAGGCGCCAATTCAAAGAAATGCCTGGCATCCTTGAAGGAACTCAGAAACCAGATTATGGAAAGGCTGTCGATATTAGCACAAAATCTGCGTTAAAAGGTATGGTTGTTCCAGGTTTGGTCGTTGTGGTCATCCCAATAGTCGTTGGTGTTCTCTTGGGTCCATTGGCTGTCGGCGCACTTGTGATAGGTGCAACTTTGACTGCGGTTCCGTTGGCTCTCTTGATGAATACTGGTGGCGGTGCTTGGGATAATGCGAAAAAGTACATCGAAGCCGGTAACCTTGGCGGTAAGAATTCTCCTGCTCATCAAGCCGCAGTTGTTGGCGATACAGTTGGAGATCCGCTAAAGGATACGGCTGGACCGAGTTTGCACGTATTGATTAAACTGTTGAGCACGTTGTCAATCGTGTTTATACCTTTGTTTATCAATTTGTTGCATCTCATAAAGTAGTTCCGCGGGAAGTTTTTTCTTCTTCCCCAAAAAAACCTTTTTTTATCGAGGGCTTTTTCCGAAGAAAATATAACAAGCGTTAGGCACAGTTAACACTTAGAGCCTGAGGGCTCATCTGAGAGTTTTGTGTGGGTGAATTAACGAATGAGTCTTTTCGCAAACCGAGTACAAGCGGGGCAAAAACTTGCTTCTGCCCTAAAAAACATGGGAAGAAACGCTATTGTTTTAGCTATTCCTCGTGGTGGTGTGGTGGTTGGCTATGAAGTTGCTCGATCGCTGCATGTCCCTTTAGATGTTATTATCACGAGGAAGATTGGTGCTCCTGGCAATCCTGAATTGGCCATAGGTGCGGTTGCCGAAGATGGATCTTACATCCTCGATGACGGCTTGGTTGAGATGCTTAGCGTTTCTAAAGCGTACGTTGAATCTGAGGTTGAGCGTCAAAAAACCGAGATCAGGCGGCGTCTTCAAAAGTACCGCGGAGACGCTGCTGCTCCTTTGTTGGCAAAACGTGACGTCGTCGTTGTTGATGATGGTGTTGCGACTGGTTCTACTTTGAAAGCTGCTTTGCTCTCGTTGACTAAAGTTGGTGCGAAAAGTGTAACTGTCGCCGTTCCTGTTGGTCCTGCCGACACTGTTAAAATGTTGAAGCGGCTTGCCGACAACGTTGTCTGTTTGAGCACCCCTGAGCCGTTCTATGCCATAGGCGAATTTTATGCGGATTTTGATCAAACAAGCGATGAGGAAGTTACTGACTTGCTTGCGAGAAACAGAAAAGAATTGAGAGGATGATAAGGGAGATTTTTCTAGTGGGTAATCATAGTGGCGAAGTTTCAATTCCGACTGGCAAAGAAACGATAAAGGGCAATCTTGAAGTTCCACCGGGGGCTAGGGCAATTGTTCTGTTTGCTCATGGCAGTGGAAGTGGCCGGTTCAGTCCAAGAAACACTTACGTTGCTCGCTTGATGAATGCTCAAGGTATGGGTACGCTGCTGGTGGATTTGCTGACTTCTGGTGAAGAGGAGGTTGATGAGCAAACTGCGCAGTACCGTTTTGACGTTGATTTACTTGCCAGGCGCTTGATTGATGCGACGATGTGGCTTAAACAGAATTCTGTGACTAAGAATTTGGTCGTTGGTTACTTTGGGGCGAGTACAGGAGCGGCTGCCGCTCTTATTGCTGCTGCAAAACTCCCCGATTATGTGAAGGCTGTGGTTTCTAGAGGAGGTAGGCCTGACTTGGCTGCTGATCACTTGCCAGAAGTGAAGGCGCCGACGTTGCTCATAGTCGGGGGTAACGATTTTGAGGTGTTGGAAATGAACAAAGACGCCCTGAAGTTAATCAGAGTGGAAAAGAAGTTGGAGATTGTTGCTGGGGCTACGCATCTCTTTGAAGAGTCGGGGACGCTTCAGAAAGCAGCGTCGCTCGCGATTAACTGGTTTGCCAAGCACCTTTATGCATAGTTGCTAACAGTTAGGCTATTGCGAGAGGTACGTCGAAGGATTTAGCAGTTTCTCGTAGTCTTCACTCATTAAGCCTTCTGCTTTGATTTCCTCGGCGAATTTTTTACCCAAGTCTGTTAACGAGTAGATTTTGTAGGTGTTGCGTCCATTCCTTGAAACTCTGGTGTCCTCTTTGAATAGCAACGCGTCTCTGAGAAGTTCACAGTTTTTCAGGTCCGAGGACGGAATCAACATCCCTTCGCTTGCTTCGAGGTACAGTATGCTTTCGTCTTTGTTTGCCAATGCGGCTATGAGGTATTTTTTGAAGACGCCCACTCGGCCTCTGATGTATTCGGATAGGAAATCTGCAAGTTTCTGTGACATGGCAATCCTGTGAAATTAGGCATGGGGCAAATTAAAGCTTTAGGAAAAATAAGTGGCAGGTTTGGACCCCGGTCATTTGTATTGAAATCAGTTTTTTCAATCGTCGCGACAATCGAGAAAAACCTTGTTTCTGGGTTTGAAGCGGTTTGCTTTTTGCTGAAGCAGTTTATTGGCAATTGTCCTGCGATTGTCCCATTGTGCTAGATGTAAACCTGAAGTCTGTCTCAAAAGAGCGGATTGGTCAGAACTGGTGCGGTTTTGTGCTCTTAACCGGGAAGCGGCGAAGCGGGCGGGTGGCTTTTGAGGAGGTGTTGAGGGCGTCGCAGTTACCCGGATGAGGGGGGGGGTAGTAT
>DATJPJ010000084.1:0-7722 GCA_035506455.1 Candidatus Nanoarchaeia archaeon | reverse complement strand
TACCAACCGGAGTTAAAATTAGAGTCCGTGGGCTCCAAGCTGAAACCATATCAACGGTACCCGAGCGAAATACGGCAGGTGTAGTTGCGAACCAGATGATTAAGGAGTTCTCGCTTAAAACCGGCTTGATGATAAGCATTGAAAAAGGAATCTGCCCCAGTAGAGGATTAGGAAGCAGCGCAGCCTCAGCCGCAGCAGTAGCGTTTGGTCTTAACAGGATGTTCGACCTCAAACTATCTAATGAGCAACTCATAAGACTGGCTGCGAAAGGAGAAATCGCCAGTGCAGGATCGGAGCACGCGGACAATGTCTCAGCCACCATATGCGGCGGGTTCGTCATCTTGAAGTCTTATAACCCCATTGAAATCGTCAACCTCAAAGCGCCCGCAGATCTAGAAGTTTGCACCGCCTATGCCCACATGGTGACGCCTCGGCATAAGACCGAAAAGGCTCGTGCCGTTCTTCCAAAAGAAGTTTCAGTCGAAAAAGTGGTACGCAACGTTGGGAATGCCGCAGCAATGGCAGCGGGTTTTGCAACCGGAGACGTTGACCTTATCGGAAAATCCATGTTTGACGCCATAGCTGAACCTGCCAGAGCACCATTAATTCCGGGTTACCAACAAGTAAAAACCAAGGCACTAGAGGCCGGAGCAGTCGGAGTCACCATCAGCGGTGCTGGTCCAGCCATGCTTGCAATAGTTAACAAGAAGAACGCTAATTCCCAAAAAGTCGCGTCAGCTATGAAAGAAGGCTTTAAAGAAGCTGGATTTCAATCAACCGCCTTCGCTACCCGAGCAGGCGGAGGCGTAAGTTTACTGGAGAAATGAAAAACATGACACACCAAGAATGCATAAACTGTGGAACCAAATACGACATAAACGATATTGTCTACTTCTGCCGAAAATGTGGAGATATACTCGAAGTCAAGTACGACTTTGCTGAATTATCTCAGAAACTGGATAAGAGTGACTGGCGAAATGTTCCCCTGTCCGTTTGGCGGTACAAGGACTTCATGCCAATTGAGGACGTAAGCAAAATAGTCTCGTTAAATGAAGGCGGCACGGGATTGCATTCATGCCACAAACTAGGCAAGAAACTAGGGTTAATGCAACTGTATGTTAAGAACGAAGGTGAAAACCCAACAGGCTCGTTCAAAGACCGCGGCATGACAGTTGGCGTCTCAAAAGCCAACGAGCTTGGCGCGAGAAACGTCATTTGCGCATCCACGGGCAACACGTCGGCTTCCTTAGCAGCTTACGCTGCAAAAGCTGGCATGAACTGCACGGTTCTTATCCCGTCAGGCAAAATCGCCTACGGAAAGCTTTCGCAGGCCATGATTTATGGTGCAAAAGTTTTGCAGGTACGGGGGAACTTTGACCAATCTTTGGACTTTGTTTTCAAACTTGCCGAGAAGCACCCCAGCATTTACCTGTTAAACAGCATAAACCCATTCCGCGTTGAAGGACAGAAGTCATTGGGCTTTGAAATCTGCGATCAACTGGACGGTGAAGCACCTGACCGAATCGTCGTACCAGTTGGTAACGCAGGCAACATAAGCGCCATTTGGAAAGGCTTCTCCGAATACCACAAACTGGGCTTCATCAAAAAACTTCCGAAGATGACAGGCATTCAAGCTGCAGGTTCAGCTCCCATCGCCCAAATGATAAAGACGGGAAGTAACGAAATGGTGCCCGTCAAATCGCCTGAAACTCTTGCCACGGCCATCCGTATCGGTGCGCCAGTTAGCTGGAAAAAAGCGGTCAATGCCATTCGTGATAGCGGCGGCACGGCTGAAACTGTTACGGATGACGAAATTCTTGCTGCGCAGAAACTTCTTGCGCGTGTAGAGGGTATATTTGTCGAACCTGCAAGTGCGTCATCCATCGCTGGTCTTATCAAACTTGTTAACATTGGCATAATACAGAAAGATGAGCGCGTTGTTTGCGTCACTACAGGTCATGGACTTAAAGACCCTGACACAGCAGTTAAGATGAGTGAAAAGCCAATAGAAGTAGATGCGGAAATGGCAGCTATCGAAAACGCTTTGGGCTTGAAGGGACAAGTGGAAGTTCCGGCACGGTGAGTTTGAATGAGGATCATTTTGGTTGGATATGGCGTAGTCGGGAAAGGCGTAACAACAGTTCTCGCTCGCAGATATGCCGAAAAGGACTACGGGTTTAACCCAAAAATCGTCGCAATCGCGGACATAGACGGCGCAGTTATTAACCCAAGAGGGTTAAGCCCAGAAAAACTAGAGGAAATAAAGCAAAGAGGTTATCCAATATCTGCAGACCCTGACTTTGGACGTCCGGGAATGGCGGCGCTAGATGTAATTGAATCGGTTGAAGCGGAAGTAGTTGTTGAAGTCACGCCTGTAAACATCAAGAACGCCGAACCAGCCCTATCGCACATTACCAAGGCGTTCAAGACTGGGAAGCATGTTGTTACAACAAACAAGGGTCCTTTAGCCTTAGCCATGCCCGCGTTAACTGAACTAGCTGAATTCAACAACGTTTACTTCAGATTCAGCGGAACAGTAGGTGGCGGAACTCCTATGCTTGAGTTTGCCAAAAGATGTTTGGCGGGCGACAGAATACTTGCAATAAAAGGAATTCTAAACGGGACAACAAACTACATCCTTACCGAAATGTCACAAAATCAGGTCACATTCCAAGATGCCCTAGCAAATGCCCAGAAGCTCGGCTATGCTGAAAGAGAGCCATCCATGGACATTGATGGATTTGACGCTGCGTGCAAAGTGGTGATTCTGGCAAACTGGATTTTGAACAAGAAAATCACTTTGAAGGACGTAGACAGAACAGGAATACGAAATGTGTCTTTGCAGGAACTCGAAAAAGCTGCGAAAAGAAACGGCACAATCAAACTTATCGGTTCGATAGATGAGGACCAGGCGTCGGTCAAACCTACTGAGATATCCAAAACCGACCCCTTATGCGTCAGTGGAGTCTTAAATGCTGTAAAGTTCTCTTGCGAATATGCTGGAGAACAAACTCTGATAGGAAAAGGTGCGGGCAGCATTGAAACTGCCAGTGCAGTTTTAAGGGACCTATTGGACATAAGACATAAGTTAGCAACAAGACTACTAACCTAAAAAAAGGCTGATACAAAATGAAAAAGATAGTGATGAAGTTCGGTGGAACCAGCGTAGGCACGGGCGAAAACATACGTCACGTAGCTGAATTAGTTACAAAATACGCAAAAGATGACTGCAGAGTTGCCGTCGTAGTCTCCGCATTGGCAGGCGTCACTAATAGTCTGATCGAGGTTGCCTGTCGAGCAAAGAAAAGTGATGAAAAACATATCGAAGCTTTCGTCAAAGAACTACGCCAAAAACATGACGATGCAATTTCAACCGCGATAGTCAGCAAGGAAATCCAAAAAGAAGTAACTCAAATAATTGAAAAAACGGTCTCTGAACTAGAAAAAGTCTTAACGGGCATATGCTATGTCGGTGACCTTACACCAAAATCAAAAGACTACGTGGTCTCATTCGGAGAACGTTTATCCGCCCCCATCGTTTGGGGCGCCATAAGAGATCACAAATTCGAAACCCAATACTTCACGGGTAAAGAAGCCGGCATAGTTACTGACTCAAATTTTGGTGAAGCCAATCCACTAATGAATTTTACTTCTCACCTAATTCATGAAAGGCTCAGCCCACTTCTTGAAAAAGGCGTAATCCTAGTCGTTACTGGCTTCATTGCCGCAAACCAAGACGGAATTGTAACTACAGTCGGACGTGGCGGATCTGACTACACAGCCACCATTTTAGGTGTAGCTCTAAAAGCCGATGAGGTTTGGATATGGACTGATGTTGATGGGATAATGACCACCGACCCCAAAATCGTTCCAACAGCTCAAATGTTACCTCAGCTAAGTTATCAAGAAGCGGCTGAAATGGCGATTTTTGGCGCCAAAGCCATGCACCCGCGAGCACTAGGTCCGGTTATCAAAGAGAACATCCCGGTGAGGATTCGCAGTGTTTTTCACCCAGAAAATCAGGGTACCTTAATCACAAAAGAGCCAATAGCAGAACCAAAGGAAGCAGTGAAGGCAGTCGCCATGATAAAAGACGTCGCCATGCTAAACGTTAGCGGTGCTGGAATGGTAGGAGCACCTGGGAGCTACGCTAAAGTCTTCGACGTTTTGGGCAAGAATAACATTAACGTTATGATGATTTCGACCGCCGTCTCAGAAGCTAACATATCTTTCATAATCAAACGGGGAATGTTGGGTAGAGCCATAAGCAACATAGAGATCGCACTTCTAGATAGAGGAGGCATAGTTAGCGAAGTCACGACGGAGGACGACGTCGCGGTTATTGCAGTTATGGGCGCCAACATGAAAGGAACACTAGGAGTCGCATCAAAAATCTTCAGCACAGTCGCAAACGCGGGCATAAACATACGCATGATCGCACAGGGCAGCTCGGAACTAAACATCTCTTTCGTCGTCAAGGAGAAAGACGGAGCAGCAGTCGTCAAGGCAATTCACCAAGAGTTCCACCTCAGCAAGGCATAAAACCCCAACTTTTCTTCAATAATATTCAGTGATTGAATCAGACAATAATCGCCAAAAGACAAACGTGGTAAATTTGCAGTTTAAAGTCGCATTGGCTGATTCGCATGACATCGAACTGCTAGTGAGACATAGGCTGGGCATGTTCAACGACGTTTTTCCTGAGTTAAAGACGCAAGTACAGGCGTCAGAAGGGCGAAACCGGAAATGGATCAATGAAAAACTTTTAGACGGAACGCTCGTCGGGTTCATAGCTAAAACTCAGGAGGGACAGGTTGCGGGGAGTGGTTGTCTATGGATCAGAGAGCAGCAACCAAGACTGGTAAGCTCATCCTTGAAGGCACCTTATCTTATGTCAGTTTACACCGAAGAAGCCTTTAGAAGAAAAGGGGTCGCGAGACTAGTTGTTCAAAACGCCATAGCATGGGCCAAAGAGAATGGTTATGATGGAATTAGTCTTCACGCCTCAGAGACAGGAAAGTTGTTGTATGAAAGCCTGTGCTTCCAAACTACCAACGAGATGAGGCTTAAGTTTGAGCAAACAAACAAAAGATCATGTTGACTATTTTTCGGAGGCGTTTCTCTCGTGACCAAGCTAAACCTTAAGCCGAATGAACTGAAATTTCTTAGAAAACTGACTAATTGCCAAAACACTGACAAATATTTCTTCTTGGGCTTTTCATTGGATTTGGAAACCGCCGAACTCATCGATCTTTTATGCCAAAACACGGGTGTAAGCGAGGCTGAAGCGTATGTGCTGACCACCTTGCTGGCTCATTATTCTTGTGCTGAGCCTACGCCATTGACTAGAAGGCTGATAAAGTTTAGAGAGCTCCCAGGCGGAAACGCCTATGAGAAAGCCTTCACGATAAGGGCGATTCAACCTATCGAAAGCGTTTTTGGAGAAAACCCGCTAATGCTCGTCGAAGCGGCAAAAGTCCTAGCTGGAACGGCAGCGAATTTTGGGGATGCAGCCGCAAGTATTCCCTCCTTGCATGGAATACCCATATGTTACATTCTTTGGGGAGCGGACGAGTTTGCCGCTTCAGCCACAGTCTTATTCGATGAATCGGCTAGTTGCTATTTGCCAACGGAGGACTTGGCGGTTCTAGGTGAATTAACTACTTGCCGTTTGAAGCAAGTACAAGAGAGCTGGAAAAAAGAGTAAAGTTGTTTGCTGTCAAGTTAAGTTGGCTAGGTTGCTTGAGCCGTTTCCGTTCTTGCTGTTTGCATTGGCTTTGTTGTTGTGCAGCTCAGCAAGTTTCAGCATTGTTTCTTTGTAGACTTCAATGCCTTGCAAGTACTCGGCAACGTCTATATGCTCGTCGACAGTGTGGTCGAGGCGTCCGTCGCCAGGGCCGTACGTGACGATTGGTAGATTCATGGCGTGCCCCAAAATGTTCATGTCGCCAGTGCCGGTTTTATGCAGAAGCGTCGCAGGCTTGTTTAGGACTTTGCGGACGGATGATGACATAACGTGTACGAGCGGCGACGTCTTACTCACTTCAAACGGCTCCACCGTGTCCATGACTGCGGGTATAACGATGACTTTGGGATTCATCGCCTGGTACTTTGCGATAATCTTCGAAAGCTGCTCGTAAACCTGAGATGTTGAGAATTGTATTGGCACGCGCACGTCCAGGTTCATTTCCGCCTCAAATGGCACGACGCTGGTTGCTCTGCCACCGGCGACTCTGACGAGGCAGGCGGTTACTGCGTTGAAGGGGCTTGCCGACGGATCCAGCGAAGGGTAGTTGGAGGCAATTTTGATGTCTTCCCAAAGCTCGTACGCCTTCTCCAAAGCGTTGTCATACAACCAGGGTGTGGAGGCGTGTCCGGTTTCGGTTTTGATGACGATTTTCAGCTGAATCTGGCCTTTGTAGCCTATGGTTACGTTTTCGACGCCGCTGGGCTCGCCGAAAATCGCGTAGTCAGCTTTTATGCCCTGAGTGATCATGTGTTTGACGCCGCGGCTAGTCGCTTCTTCCTCTACCACACTGGCGATGAGTATTTTGCCCTTAAATGATGGTTCTTTGGAGGCTTCGGCCGCTGCCACAATCATCGCAGCCAACGGGCCTTTGGCATCCACTGCGCCGCGTGCGTAGATTTTGCCTTCTTCAACCCGCAGGGGCAGATGGCCAGCAACAGTGTCCATGTGTCCGCAGAGGAATATCGTAGGTTCACCCTCGCCCACAACTCCTATCACGTTGCCTATGGCGTCTCTTCCTACTTGGAAACCCATCTTCATCATCTCGCCAGCCAAGAAGTTGCCTATGTCGCCTTCTTTGCCGCTGGGGCTGTAAATGCCCAGAAGATTAGTTAGGAAGCGTACTGCTTGCTGCTCTTGCATTCTCTTCTTCTCCAAGCACTGCGTCTAAGACTTCAATAGATTTGTCGATTTGCTCCTTCGTGATTACGATGGGTGGCAAGAATCTCAAAACGTTTTTTCCCGCATCCAGTATGAGGACACCACGGTCGGCGCATTTCAGAATTATGTTGAGCACGTCGAAGCGAAGTTCTACACCCAGCATGAGCCCCAAACCGCGAACTTCCTTAATGATTTTGTGCTTTGACTGTAGTTTTTCGAGACTATCCTTGAAGTATTTGCCTTTGACAGCTGCTTGCTCTGTGAGATTCTCTTCGATTAGCGCATCTATGGCAGCGGATCCTGCTGCACATACAAGGGGACCGCCACTAAAAGTGGTCGAGTGTTCCCCCAACTTTAGAGCAGACATGATATTTTCCTTTGCAACGGTAATTCCAATAGGTAACCCGCCAGCAAAAGGCTTTGCCAACGTCATGATGTCGGGAACTACGTCCCAGTTTTGGCATCCAAAGAGTTTGCCCGTTCTTCCAAAGCCAGTTTGAACTTCATCAAATATTAGAAGGACCCTTTTTTCGTCGCAGATTTGCCGCAAACCTTGGAGGTAACCGTCGGGTGGTACGCGAATGCCTCCTTCGCCGCGGATTGGCTCTATCAGGATTGCAGCTGTTTTGTCGGAAATTGCTTCTTTTACTTTGTCAAGATTGTCGGGAGGAACGTGCTTAAACTCTGGTACGAGGGGCATAAATGGTTCGCGATATTTTTTATCCCAAGTCGCAGAAAGGGCGCCCATGGTCTTACCGTGAAAAGAGCCCATCATTGCGATGATTTCAGGTTTGCCCGTGTACTTGCGGGCGAGT
>DATJPJ010000083.1:0-15347 GCA_035506455.1 Candidatus Nanoarchaeia archaeon | reverse complement strand
CCACGTGCTTCTGTACGGGGATAAGGACTTTCTTGATGGTGATTCGCCGGAGGCAAATCGTAGTAGACTCAACTCGGTGGTTTCTAAGTTCAGGGAGAAAGACGCTTGCAGCCCGGATAAGGCATTAACCGTTGGAGAATTGGGGCTTTCATCGCGCTTTGAAGATGCAATGCGTAGACGATTAGGAACAACTGGAATTTTCTGTAAGGTTCAAGGCAAATATTACCTCTCAGAGGATCGCCTTTCAGCGTTTCAGAAGAGGATAGGCAATTGGGGCGACCGTGAAGGTTGGGAGGGCGTTATCCCCCAGACAATGCGGCTCTATAGGCAGACGGAGAGCGAGTGGCGCAAGGAAGACATTGAGAAATTTATGGAAAGTCGTCCCTGCAACGACTGTCAAGGAAAACGCCTAAAACCCGTTGTTCTGGCAGTTCGCATATTGGACAAAAGCATCATAGATGTCACGGACCTCTCGATTGAAAAAGCGGTGGACTTCTTCTGTCAGCTGCCTTCAAAGCTCAACGAAAAAGAGCTTATTATCGCTAAACAGGTGCACAAAGAAATAACCGAGCGGTTGGGTTTTCTTAAGAACGTTGGCTTAGGTTACCTATCGCTTAGCCGTGCTGCTAGAACACTTTCTGGTGGAGAGGCGCAGAGGATTCGATTAGCCACTCAAATCGGCAGCAACCTTATGGGGGTTTTATATATTTTGGATGAGCCCAGTATCGGCTTGCATCAGCGCGACAACGCTAAACTCATCAGCACTCTTTATCGGCTTCGTGACTTGGGTAACACTTTGATTGTGGTGGAGCACGATGAGGAAACGATGCGGAGCGCCGACTACATAGTCGATATGGGTCCAGGCGCAGGTGTTCACGGAGGACATATAGTGGCAGAAGGTGCTCCTGAAGAAATAATGCAGAATAAACGTAGCCTCACGGGCAAGTATTTGAGCGGAGAATTGCAGATCGAAGTGCCTTCTGAACGAAAAACGCCGGTTGGCTTCATGGTTGTTGCGGGTGCAGAGGAAAACAACCTGAAGAAACTCACTGTCAATCTTCCATTGGGTGTGCTCTGTGGCATCACGGGGGTTTCGGGGTCGGGTAAGAGTACGCTTATGAACCAAACTGTCATGCCTAGGCTTCGTCAGAGGTTTGGTGAGCGAGTCGACAAGATTGGGAAACATGAATACCTTACAACACCTAGTTTTGTCAAAAACGTTATTGTCATCGATCAAGATCCAATAGGTAGGACTCCGCGGAGCAATCCGGCTACGTACACAAAGCTCTTCGATGAAATTCGGAAGATTTTCGCTGCAACCAAAGAGGCTAAAACCCGTGGTTACACTGCAGGTCGATTTAGCTTTAATGTTAAGGGCGGCAGATGCGAAACTTGTCAAGGCGACGGCGTTTTGCGAATAGAAATGAACTTCTTGCCTGATGTTTATGTGCAGTGCAGTGACTGCAAAGGTAAGCGCTACAACAAAGAAACTCTTAGTGTGCTCTACAAGGGCAAAAACATCGCCGAAGTACTTGACATGACAGTGGAGGAAGCTGGCCGTTTCTTTGAAAATCTTCCAGTTATTTCGCGTAAATTGCAGACGCTGCTCGATGTTGGCTTGGGCTACATAAAACTCGGGCAAAGCTCAACCACGCTGTCAGGAGGCGAGAGCCAGCGCATTAAGATTACTCGTGAGCTTAGCAAGAATAAGTCCGGGCATGTTGTGTACATGCTCGATGAGCCTACGACTGGGCTCCATTTTGACGACACCAAACGACTCATCCGTGTCCTCAACCGTCTCGTGGAAAAGGGCAACACCGTCTACGTCATCGAGCACAATCTCGATGTTATCAAGAGCTGCGATTATCTAATCGATTTGGGCCCCGAAGGAGGCGAAGCGGGTGGAGAAATTCTTGTTGTGGGAACACCAGAGGAGGTAGCGCGGAGCAGTAGTTCTCACACCGGAAAATTCCTGCACAAAATGCTTAGCCAAGGACGGGTGGACAAGGTTTAGTTGGCGAACACGAAGACATGATTAAAATCAGTGATCCAACCGAATTCAAAAGCAGCGACATACCCACCGACCCAGGTGTCTACCTGTACCGCGATGAAGCGGGAGAAATCCTCTATATCGGCAAAGCTAAACACTTACGTAGCCGCGTTAAAAGTTACTTCTCAACCACGGATAAACCCGCAAAAACGGTGCAGCTGGTCTCCCGGATACGTAGCATCGACTGGGTCATCGTCAACAATGAAGTTGAAGCGCTGCTACTGGAAAACAAGCTCGTTAAACAGCACACTCCCAAATACAATATCCACCTCAAAGACGCCAAAACCTTCGCGTACATTGCACTCACACGTGAATCCTTTCCAAGGATACTAACAAGCCGAAAGGTTAGCCGCAAACTCGAATCCTTCGGTCCCTACACTGATGGCTTCACCAGACAAGACCTCCAGAGGCTAGTTGCCAGAGTCTTTAAGCTCAGGGTCTGCAGGAAACTTCCCAAGCGTGCTTGCCTGAGCTTTCACATTGGTTTATGCTGCGCCCCGTGCAACGGCAACGTGACAATGCACGAGTATGCTGAGCGAGTGGATCACGCGCGGCAGTTTCTAAACGGTGACTACGGACAAACTATCAAACTGCTTTTGGCTCAGATGGAGGCGGCGAGTCAAGACCAAAAGTATGAGCGAGCACTCGAAATGCGAAACCAAATCGCTTCTATTCGGCTGCTTAACCAGAAGCAAATCGTTGATAGAGAAAGGCGTTTTGACCAAGACGTTATGGCTTTTCGGCAGCTTGGCGAGAAAGTTCTCATCGTGCAGATGGGGGTTCGGCGAGGCGTTCTGCTTGGCAAGAAAGAATTCAAAGTGGATCTTCAGCCCCAGGTGGAACAGGAATTTCTAAAAGCCTTCTATTCAACCAACCAGATTCCCCGCGAAATTCTCTTGAATAGACAATGCTGGCAAGACAGCTCTGAGAAAGCTGCGTTGGAAGCATTTTTTGCATCCAGACGGAACGCGGCCGTCTCGTTAACCTTGCCTCGTCGGGGAAACAAGATTGAACTCGTTAAGCTCGCGGAGAAAAATCTCGAGTCTACGTTAGATGAGGACAGTGCGTTGGTTGATTTGCAATCTGCGCTTAATCTGCCTGTTTTGCCTCGAATTGTAGAGTGCTTTGACGTTTCCAACCTGGGGCAGGAACACGTGGTATCAGGTATGGTTCGGTTCACTGACGCAAAGCCTGATAAAAGTAACTATCGCAAGTTCAAAATTAAGACGGTTGCTGGACAAGACGATTTCGCCTCAGTGCACGAAGTGGTTTTCCGCAGGTACAGCCGTCTGCTGGAAGAGAAGGCATCCATGCCAGACTTGGTCGTCATTGACGGTGGACCTGGGCAAGTGAGTGCGGCGAAATCTGCCTTGCAATCGCTTGGGCTGCAGTTGCCCTTAATTGGTTTGGCAAAGGAACACGAGGAAATTTACTTGCTTGAAGAGGACGCGCCAATGCAGTTTGATAAGGATAGCCGCATGATGCTTTTCCTGCGTCAGGTTCGCGATGCTGCGCATCATTTTGCGTTAGGCTATAACCTAAAGCGTCGAGAGATGAAGCTGCGAGAAGAATTCAAGTCGAAGTCAGCTGTGCCTTAGTATCAAAACTATTTTACCTCTTTAAGGTCTCCTTGAGAGCATTTTCGTGTGACAAGTTTAACATGAAAAACAGCACAATCCTTAAACTCCTTTTTCATCCAAAAGATAATCTGGGCCTAAAATGGTAAAGATTGACTTTAAAAAAGAGTACAAAGACCTCTATAGCTCTTCATCAAAAGAAGTTGTTATCGTTGAGGTTCCAGCGTTCAATTATTTGATGATTGACGGGGTAGGTAACCCAAACACCTCGCAGCCTTACCGCGAGGCAGTTGAAACACTTTTTGCCGTTTCTTATGCTCTTAAGTTCATGGTTAAAAAGAGTGGTCAGGCAGTTGATTATGGCGTCTTGCCGCTGGAAGGGCTGTGGTGGGCAGACAGCCTTGCAGCTTTTGTCGAAGGCGACAAAGACAAGTGGAAATGGACGGCGATGATCATGCAGCCAAAAAACCTGGTTACAGACTTATTGGTCAAAGAGGCTGTTGATCAAGTCCAAAAAAAGAAAAACCTTCCCGCACTTGGTAAACTGCGTTTTGAAGAATTCGATGAGGGTCTTGCGGTTCAGATCATGCATTTGGGGCCGTTCTCTGAAGAAAAAACTACCGTTGAAAATATGCGTGTCTTCATCAAAAGGAGCGGTTATGTCCCTGTGGGTAAGCATCATGAAATCTACTTGAGCGATCCGAGAAAGGTTGCGCCTGAAAGGTTGAAAACGGTTCTTAGGCAGCCTATTAAGAAATAGGGAATAGTTGAGCTGCCTATTGCTTTTTTATTTTCGCTTTTTGGTCCTGAGGGTCCTCAGCTTCGACTGGTCGGCTGTGTCTTTTTCTCATAAACATGAAAACGGCTATAACTGCGATTACTGCTGCCGCGGCTATTCCACCGACGATGGGGATCGAAACAGGGTCCGAGTTATTCTTTTGCAGGTTAACATTCTGTTTGCCCGTTTGGTTTCCTGTGAACTGAACCGTTTTGGTAGTGGTTGCGAAGCCTGTTTTGACGATTTGTAGTGTATAGTTTCCAGCTGGGATGTTTTGGAAGGCTACATATCCTGAAGAGTTTGTGGTACTGCTCAATGTTTGTACTCCGCTAGGTTGGGTTTGTGAGGTGACTGTTGCGGCGCTAACTGGACTGCCGTTGCTTGCGAGGACCTGCAAAACCAGTGTACCTTTGGGCTGTGCAAAGTTCATGTCGACCGTTACCTGTGTTTTTCCGATTGTTGAGTTGTATCCTGTCTTGGTTGCGTTTACCGAGATGGTGCAAATTGTTGGTGTCGAGGTCTTGGGTGCGGTGAAAACGCTGGTGTAGTAGCCGTTTCCGATTTCCTTCGCCTTGGTTAAGGTTCCAACTTTGCTTGATGTGAAGTTTAGGGTTGCGCCTAACGCTGGTCCTGTACCGTTGTATGAGACAAAGGCTGTTATAGTTGTCTGGTTGCCTGGGGCTAATGCTGGTGGGTCAGCTGTGACGGTTACGTTGAGGAAAACAGGGTCAATTAGATAGGTGGTGATTTTTGCTTGGCCCGATGTGTAGCCGCTTGCTTGAGCAGTTATAGTGCTTATGCCTGCGGCACATGTTGTTGTGAAGATGCCGGTGGCTTGTGTTTGTCCAGAGGGAATCGTTACAGAGTCTGTGACGTTGCCTGCTTCAGGTGTCGAGGTTGAAAGGTATATGGTTGTGTCTTGGGTTGGGTCTCGAGCCGGTTTTCCCAATGAATCCTGCAGCTGAATCATGATGCAGTTGTAGGCTTGGGCATCAGCTGGAAGCGTTAATGGAAGCCCAAACACAGCAAGTTTTGCTGGGGCGGAACCCGTTGTTGTTAATGTTGCTTGGCTCGTGGTGTAGTTGGTTGCGGTGGCTGTGATAGTGGTTGTTCCTGCCTTGTATGTTGTTGTGAATTTGCCTAAGGCGAAAGATTGCATTGCACTTATTGTGACTGCTTGGTCGACCGTAGCGATGGCGGTGTTGGATGAAGCCAACGTAACGGACATGTCTGTTGAGGTTTGTGCGAGTTTTCCCGTTGAATCTTGGAGTTCCAGGGCGACTTGTTGGTAGGTGTTGCCGTCGGCTTGGATTTTGGGTGGGGCGAGGTAAATTTTGACGCTTGTCGCTGTGTTTCCGACTAGTTGAACGTTAAGGGGTGCTTGTGCTGTTGTGTACCCTGAAGCTGTGGCGGTTATTGTTACTGTTCCGGGGGATGAGGTTCTTACATTAGCCAACACGTACGTTTGTCCTTCGGGGATAGTTACGGAGGAGTCGGGTGTTGCAACAGTTGCGTTTGATGATGTTAGTGTTGCTTGTATGCCTCCGACTGGTGCCTTGGCGGGTGTTCCAGTGGAATCCTGGAGCTGCACAAATAATGCTTGGTACGTGCTGCCGTCAGCTGGGAGAATTGGTGGAAAAGCGTAAATTGCAAGCGTGGTTGGAGTGGGGGCGACTGTTGTTACTGTGACTTGGGATGTCGGGTACCCTGTGGCGCTCGCAGTTATGCTTGTGCTTCCAGGTGTGTAGGTGGCGTAGAAACTTGCGGAAGCTGTAGTGGATCCTTGTGGGATTGTTACAGTTTGGTCTACCGTGCCGACGTTGGTTGTCGAAGACGAAAGACGAACTTCTGTGTCTGCGCTAGCTCGCAGAGGTGCGCCTTGGCTATTTTGAAGCTGCACTGCTAGTATGCCGTAGGCTTGGTTGTCTGCGGGGACGCTGGTTGGTCCGGCGAAGATTTTCAGCGATGGGGTTGCTGTGGCCGCTGTAGCCGGAGTAAGGCTCAAGGCGAATAGTGCTTGAGCTGAGATTAACATCATGAAGATTAATGCTAGATAATTCTTCGTTTTTGACATACCATTCCCCGGATAGTGTGTTGTTTGTATTTTCGATGTTGACTCAGGAATATAAAGTCTGGTGTAATAATACATCATACTGCTTACGTGTTCAACACAACTACAATCCGAGCTAACTTAATCTCGGACAACAAGGCTTTTGGAAAATACTCGAAGCTAACCTCTATCACTTTTGTTTATCGATTTCAGAAAGCCTCGATACGCCTGGGTATGCTTTTTAAAAAACTTCATCCAATTATCTGACACAGCTGTAAATTCGTCAAGATTCTTTTCAAAAGGAATTGGTCCGCACGAAATTTATAGTTCGTTCTAATTAGCTTCTGACAATTAATCGAAGTGTCCGCCTGTGAACTCAAAAAAACTTCTCGACCTCATCGGAAACACACCTCTCGTCGAAGCAACCCGGCTGAACCCTAATCCAAACGTCAAACTTTTCCTGAAGCTTGAAAAAAACAATCCTGGCGGCTCCGTCAAAGACAGAATTGCCAAGTACATGATTGAAGAAGCCGAGAAATCGGGTCAACTGACAACAGGAAAGACCGTAATTGAGCCAACGAGCGGAAATACTGGTATTGGCTTAGCACTTGTCTGTCGTGCCAAAGGGTATGATCTTGTCCTCGTAATGCCCGAGACTATGACGCTAGAACGTAGACAAATCTTGATTGCCCTGGGCGCCCAAATTCAACTCAGCGAAGGAGTAAAAGGCATGAACGGCGCAGAAGACATGGCCCACGAAATCGTAAGCCGGAATCCTTCCAAGTATTTCATGCCTAACCAGTTTGCCAACAGAGCAAACGTATTGGCTCATTATGAGACGACGGGACAAGAAATATGGCGCGATACTGATGGGCAGATCACGCATTTTGTAGGCGGCATTGGAACAACGGGCACTCTGATGGGCGTATCAAAATGTCTCAAAGAACATAATCCTAATGTCCAAATAATCGGAGTTCAACCTGAATCTGGCACCGCAATTCAAGGTTTGAAAGATTTGAAAACCCAGTATGTTCCAGCTATTTGGAACCCTAAGTTGGTCAATGAAATCCGCTACGTCCATCCAAAAGACGCTGAGGAGGCTTCCCGGCTCTTGGCGCTGCAGGAAGGAATTTTTGTGGGTCCAAGTTCAGGGGCCATCTTTCACATCGCAGCGGCGAAAGCAAAGGAAATCAAGAAAGGAGTTATTGTTGCCATTGCCCCCGACGGGGGAGAAAAATACCTCAGCACAACCCTCTGCGATCCAGTTCTCTGCTTGAATTGCGTAAAAAAATATGGAATTCAATGTTCATACAAAGATGGACACCCCATCATGAACGCTAATGTTTCACCTTGATTCGCTTTAGGTCTAGCAATTAGCTGTCTGTGTCTTCCTAACCTTTCCATTATGATGGCTTAAGCGAGAGTTAACGATTACATTCTTGCAACTTGCAAGAAATTTTTGATAAGCAAGTCCGACAGGGTCCTCATGTGAATCTCTTCACTTTCGCATTCACGCTCTATCTGTGTTTTCGATTTGTGAAAACTTCCAAGCCAAGCTGCGTATTCGTCCGTCCATTTGCCCGCAGTCGCTGAGCAAATCTCAAGGTGAAACTGAACTGCAAGAGCTTTTCCGCGGCTGAAAGCTTGGTTTTTGCAGTCAATACCTTCTGCAAGTAGCTCTGCGCCGATGGGCACGTCGAAGGTATCGCCGTGGAACTGGAACACAGAAAATTCCTTTGGGAATCCTTTAAAGAAAAGACTCGCTTGTCCCGTGTTTGTTAAGCTAATCTTGTAGATGCCGACTTCCTTAACTGGGTTTTGCTTTACTTCGGCGCCCAGAATGCTTGCAAGCAATTGCCCCCCACCACATATGCCCAGGTAGGGTTTGTTCATGCTGACAACTTCAGATAGGTAGGCTATTTCCGCTTTTAGCCAGCGAGGTTTTGCCTGATCATATATTGAGATAGGTGTGCCGCCGACGATAACGGCATCGTAGTCTGCCGAGGTTGGAAACAACGTGTTCTGGTAAGCGTGGCAAATGGAGTAGTCCATGTTGTGGGTTCGTAGATAGGTTTCAAAGGCTCCGAAGTCTTCTGCAGGGTGGTTTTGAATTAAGAGAGCCTTCATAATTGACAATTTGGCAGCGGAGATATTAATCATGTCGTTTTTCTTCACTTTGAGCCAAAAATTGAGTCGAGATTGTACATTCAAAAAAGATGGTTTTGTCTCGACCAAAGTCCGGATCGAATTCTTGAAACGGTTTTAAATAAATATTGCAATATTGGCGGTCTATTTCTATGCGCCACGTTCCAAATTGCGCAAATTTGTAAAGCCTGTATCGGTTAAGTCTCAAATAGTGAATGTTAAATTTACTTTTTGTTGTCTACAAAGATGTTAAATAAAGACGGAAAGACATACCATGTGAGAACGGGGAAAAGATGCTTGCTCGGTCATGTTTTCTCAAAGCCTTCTCCTTTCCTCCCTTGTAAAGCGAGCATCCCCCCTTCTCCCCCTCTTCTGTTTCTTAAAATGTGTCAATTAGGTTTCGAACTGATTTGAGCGAGACCCTCAAAACTGTTAAGAGAAAAAATGTGACCATATTGTCGTAAGGTAAGGGTAGCCGGAGATGGATGGGTTCTCTTAAACTCTCCTTACCTGCTGGTATCACCTCGTTCTCCTTGTTTCTTCACAATATCTACTTCTCCATTCGTCAAGAATGTTAAACTTTCTTTGAAAAACAGCAAATTCGTCTTCTCAAAAAATGTTAAGTTCAGCTTCAAGACGTAATAAGTACTAAAGGTCAAGGTGAAGTAGTGCCTGCAAATGCTCCCTCTCCTTCTCCTCTTTTGGTGCGGGCATTACTTCCAACCTTTGAATTCACTTCAGAACTTTAACGGTAGGCATAAAGTAACTTCGAGGCAAGAAGAGGCGCAGAAAATTCATAGATTGGTTTGTTAGTAATTTTTTTTACTCACATAGTTCTAATTCTTCTTTGTTAAAGTAGAAATTAGGGGAATTTGATGGCTAAATGTCCCAATTGTGGTGAGGAAGTGGAAAGGCCTGACAAGCCTTTGAGAAACACGTTTTTCCTTTTTGATACTTACACTTGTGACAACTGTTCCACTAATTTTAGTGTGCCTAAGCGTAATTCTAGTCAAACAGGGATAAAACATTCTGCTATGGCAAATGGATAGCTTGGCAAGATTATTTCCTGCTAACTAGTATTGTGGCTAATCCCAAAAGTTGAACAGCTATTCCTACTAGAACTAAACCTAAATCAGGTAACATTGCTTCAACACTAAAATGATTGTTCATATCGAGCGCGTGAACTATTACTATGAACAGTCCAACAACAATTAATGCCAATCCAGCCCAAGATGTTCGTGTAACCATTTTATCTCCGACACAACTCGTCTATTTGTTGTAATTAGACAAGATAAACTTAATTTATTTAGGAAGCCGATTTATTGCTTTTTTGTTTTCTATGATTTTGATTTAAAGGTCGCTATTATGTCTGTGAAGCTACGAGTAAGAATACTGGAGAATCATACAATCTTTACAAAAGTCGTCATCGGCTTACTGTGTACCGTCGATTACGCCGATTCGAAATTCATCCCAAACTAAGATTGGTTGCACCGACGAAATTTTTGAACCCAATTTGCTTCTCTATAGTTCTTTTCACCATACGATTTGGTTTATTTCCAGCTGCCTGCAGATAACCTGGAATGATATGTCCCATCCAGTTAGATGATAAATTAGCTCCTTAAAGTCCAGCAAATTCAAGCTCGTTTTCTCCTGCTCCATTATTTTAGTATAAATTGTTGCTAGTGAAAACGTTTCCAAATTAGGCAAAAAGTTTCTTACCTTCCTTGCTAGACAAGTTAATTCCTCAGTTTGCATTGTGTTCTAAACTCCAATTATCGCCCATTCTTCTGCACTCTTCTTTAGGGAAATCCGGAATATTTTATATTTTTTGAGAAGTACAATAACGTTAGTTGTCAACTTTGGTTAATTCACCAAGATCTACGGTGAAAAACGTAAGATTGTTGGCATCTTACCCTTCGACCAAGAATACTTGTGCTGAAGGTTAGACTTTCTTCAACTAAGTGAGCCTTCAATTTGGAAATCACGACGTCAGAAAACGCGAAAATGTTGCGTTTGTGCTATGCTTTGCAAAATTTGAAAGCTAAATCTTGGGCAAAAATTATTGAACCTGATCTATGAAAATATTTGTGATTTTGCTTTTACTTTCATTAATAGACGCCATATTGGTGGTCTTCCAAAGCGTGTGCGGATGATTACATAATTACCATACTATTATTTAGTTTGAAAGTGCACAAAATAAGATTGGAAGTGGCATTTGTTTTGAAAACAGAGAACGTGTTTAAGATAGCGGTGCCCTATTCCCGCGTTCGCGAGTTCATGACTTGCAAGGGTTGGGAATTTCAAGGGAAGGATGAGGAAATGGAGATGGATTCTTTCAAACAAAAGAGGACTGGGCAAAAGGTGTTCGTTGATGACATTTCAGAGGATTTTCCGGTGACCTTTCTTATGGGCGATCTTAGCGTGGAGGAGTTCAGCTTTTTTGCTTGTGAATTGACGCCGGAAATCCAGTTGCTTGAGGTTGATAGTAGCTGGGAAGGTAAACAGACAACTATCGTGGTCGCGATGACGGAAGATCAAGTTAGGAACATGTTTGGCAGGAGAACGAAAATGAGAAAGCTAGCGGTTCCCCGTGCTCGCTCTGAATGATCGTAATATTTCAAACTAATTTTTTTTCAGCCATTTCATGATGCCAATAAAAGCAGCTTTGGGCTAATTCTGTGATTTTTATAGTTGAAAACCAAATTGTATTCGGGGAATAGATTGCCAGGGCAAGATACGTTTGATTCGGAAGAAGTTTTGATAAAGGCAAAAAAGGCTCAGGACGTGATAAAAGCGTGCCGCACGGATAGAGGCTTCAACGCGAGCACCCAGCTTTATCCTCAACTTTGGCTAAGAGACATGGTTTACTCTGAAGATGCTCTTCTAAAACTTGGTTACCAAAAAGATGTTGAAAACCACTTATCTGAGTTTGTAGGATTGCAACGCAGTACCGGTCAAATGCCGACTGTCATTGATTACAGCGTAAATAGAGTTATTCGTCAAAGATATCAGCGTTGCCCGTCGGATGCAGAAATCTTGTTTGTCCTTGGAATGCAAAAACTTGTGAAGGTTGGGTGTGACGAGTTTTTTGATGAGAATATAGAATCAATAAGATTATGTCTTGCGTTTATCGAGAATAAGCTCGATGCTCACAAACTTATTCCTGGAATGGATTGGAGAGATGCTATGCCTATATACATAGGCAAATATCTTTTGGCAAATCAAATGCTGTTAGCAGACATGTATGAGTCGCAGGGAAACTTGCAGTTGTCAAGGTTAGTTAAGGAAAATGTGAATAAGCTGTTTTATTGCGGAGACTTAGGTTGGTATGCGGACTCCATAAGTTGGAACGGAAATGAATTGAGTGTAGATCATCATTTTGATTGTCTTGGCAATGCTTTGGCAATTCTTAATGGAACAGCTTCACAAGAAATATCGAAATCGATACTTAAGGGGTTCAATGTTGCGAAAACACCATTCGGTTACAGAAACATTACACCATACTACGCATTTAACAGAGAGAAGGCTCTTGCAACGTGGTATAAAACATGTCGAGTACCCTTTGGCGTATTTCTTAGAAATAGGGTTGGAAAGTACCAAAACTCGGCCATATGGCCATTTGTTGAGTCTGTAGTTGTTGAAGCGCTCAAAAAGATGGGGAGTATTGACGAAGCTAAAGAAGCAGCAAATATAATAGTTAAGAGAGAAGGATTTTATGAGTTTTATGATCCATCAACTGGTGCGCCAAACGGAAGCGAGGGACAACTTTGGACTGCAGCTGCGACGCTTTCGGTGATCAATTTTGGTAAATCATGAATGCCGAATGGAACTTAGGATTGAGCCGTTACATGTATTTCGCGATTAAGGTTTCTTTGAAAAAAAGTGTGGGTTTGCTTTTTCTCAAAAACGAGTCTAAATAAAGCGGTACATAAGAAAAATGTGCGCGTGGATTGTGTTTAGCCCTTAGTTAATATGGTCAGTTGTTCGTTTTATGAATGTCAGTTTGTAAAAAATGTTTAGGAGATTTGGGAAAAATCTTTTATATTTACCGCTTGCTAGCGAATAGCATTGATTGCATCCATTAAACTATGCATGAAATTAAGGGGGAGAAAATTTTGAAGATTAAAATTTCGAAGTTTACAAGTTTAGTGCTAATAGCGATTTTTGCTCTATCAGCAGCTACCTATGTTCACGCTCAATCAGTGACAAGTACAATAACTGTGAGTAGCGAACCTGTCGGAATAGCTTATGACTCCAAAATGGGCGAGCTGTTCGTCGTTAACTACGTGAGCGGCGACATAATGGTCATTTCAGACAAAACCAATACTGTCGTCAACGACATCACGGCACTTCAGCTGTATGCAGGTGCTCCCTACAACGTGGCGGCTGACTCTGGCAACGGCGAGATATATGTTTCAGATGCCACCGGAGTATATGTCATATCAGATGCTACCAACGCGATTGTTGCGAACATAACCACATCTGGGTCCTGGGGTGCGGTAGCCTATGATTCTGGCAAAGGAGAAATATTTGTTTCCTATCCCCAACCGGTCTTCCCGCAAGCACCTTACTCAGTTATCTCAGACAGCACAAACGCCATAATCGCAAATATTACAACTCAATCAACTCCATCTAGCGCTCCAACAAGCTTGGTCTACGATTCAGGCAAAGGCGAAATTTTTGCGTCCGAGTTAGGCGATGTCGCTGTTATATCAGATAGCACAAATAGCGTTCTGACGACTATATCAGTAACCAATCCTGGAAGCATGGCATACGATCCTGCTAAAGGCGAAGTCTTTGTAGCAACTGGTGCCACCGTTTCAGTCATTTCAGACAGCAGTAATAAGGTCGTGGCTAGCATTAGCACAGGATTAGCCGCTTACCCAAACCCAACATTGGCTTATGATTCAGGCAAAGGCGAAATATACGCGAATGGTATCGACGGTGTTGCAGTCATTTCGGATACTAATAACAAAGTGATTGGGACCGTGAACACTGGATTCAAGTCTTCCACCGGCATTGCTTACGATTCAGGAATGGGCGAAATATTCGCAGTTAACGGCCCGGCGGAAACGGATTCGGGCACTATTGCGGCAGGTACCGTTGCGGTGATATCAGATGCCTCAGGTACTCTTGCTTCCTCTAACCCAACCGCGTCTCAATCCGCAACCTCCAATGTGACTCCTTCACCTAGTCCAACAGTGCCAGAGTTCAGCGTATCAGCTCTCATCTTAGTTGCAGGAGCAGCAGTGATAGTGACCCTTTGCGTGATTGTATCGGCAGCGAAAAAGCGGCGCCTGCAGAGGTCTTAGCTACACCTTTTTTATTTTTTTTTTTCAAAATTTTAATTATTATTTCACATAACGTTTTTTATTTTTGCCAAAGAGTAGTTTCTATGGGTTGCAAATGGGCAGGCATCACAACGTTTCGAAAATCGTGCTCGTTGTCGGTTCTCGTCGTTTGTTCTAACAGTAGTCAATCAACGACTTGATCCTGACAATAGACAAAAATTCTGCCGCAAGGAAGGTCTCGATAATTTCTGAACGAGCCAAAGTTTCGAATGCTTATGGCAAACAAATGTGATAATTAGAGCCAAAAATTGAAAGGCCTTATAATTGTGGTGAATTGTTGAAAGTGACGTTTGGCGGGATAGGATAGCGTTGAACCCTCGTCTGAGCCCTCGGGCTCTTCATAGTTTAGAGAACCTCGAAAGATTACTGATGTCTGTTGTCGTTAGCTTGACTTCTCAATCTTCAAACTAGCAACGTACTCCAGATTTTTGGGTGGCTTCTTATCTTCTGAGCTGTCTAAAACGAATTTAGTCTTCCAAGCTTTGTATTCTGCTGCAAGCTGCAAATGGCAAAGGGTAATGCCCATGTTCACTGGATAATAGCTTCCGCCTACAATATTTCTAAGAAAGTTGGGTTTGAAGGAGTAGGCGTGAATTGCATTCATGTCGCCGGTAAAATACCAGTTTTGCAGGTTTACCGCTGATGGGGCAAGACGTGCTGGTTCTAACAATTCGTTGGCTCCCTGAATGTTTGTTATTTCATTAAGAGATTTTCTTTTGAACTCAGACGCGCTGGTTCTGTGTAGTGTTTCCTTTGGATTTCCGAACGACATCAAAATAATGAATTCCAGATTTGATGAGTCTGTTATGTCTTTGGATGGCTGAGGAATACCCAGCCAGCAACTGCCCAATCCAATCGCTGAAAAATGGAGGTCCATTTGTTGAAGCATAAAACCAATGTTGACTTTGTAGATGTCTTTTGCTTCGGAGAATGCTGCTATAAAGTGAGGCGCTTTATTCCCAAGTTTTCTGGTTACCTGATTTGGGGAAATAATCTTGAACTCTGTCTTTATCCCTGATAACAAAGGCTTTAATGACTGTAGATTTGTTGAAATCTCTTCGAGACGATTTGTGTCAATAGGCGTTGGGTCATAATCCCTAATTGATTTTCTTTTAAAGATCGCTTCGTAAAGAGCATTCCCATCCATTTTCTTGCACATCCGTGAATTCTGATTATTGCTTCTTCGCTGAACCCTTAAAACTTATTGTTTGAGATATTATTTAACAGCAAGAGATGGAATCTCAAAGTCAGATTTTGTAGTTAATTTGTTAATTTTTGTTCAATATATCTGCTATAGTTTCTAATCGTAAGCCTTAAATGAAGCTTTCTTGAGAAATAGGTATAGTGAATATTAATACAAACTAAAAGAGTGTTTAACTATGCCTAAAAGAGTCAC
>DATJPJ010000082.1:0-11607 GCA_035506455.1 Candidatus Nanoarchaeia archaeon | reverse complement strand
CGCGTGCGTGGTAACCCTACGCAGGCAAGAAGCTATTAACTTCCTCAAAAAAGTCCTACCCGTTGTAGATAATAAAGTTTCAAGATCATCATTTGACGAACGAGGCAACTTTGCATTCGGCCTCAAAGAACACATCGAAATTCCAGGCGTCAAATACGACCCAGACGTAGGCATATTCGGCATGGACATATGCGTCACCATAAACCGCAAGGGCGACCGCGTACGCGACAGACGCAAACGCAGCGCCAAAGTCGGCAAAAACCAACTACTAACCCCCGAAGAATCCATCTTGTTCACACAACAAACTCTTGGAGTACAAATCGTCTAAAAGAGGAAATTGCATGGGAAAACAACAACTCAAAAAAGAAAGAAAATTCGGAAAAGGATCACGTCCCTGCCAAAGATGCGGCGCCTACGGGCCAACCATCCGCAGGTACGGATTGAATTTATGCAGACACTGCTTCAGAGAAGCAGCCGTCAAACTAGGATTCAAAAAATACGAATAAGAGGTAAAACAGCATGGACACCCTAACAAATGGATTAACAACAATAATAAACAACGAAACGCGCAACAAGCGCGAATGCGTCATAAGCCCCGCATCCAAACTATTAGGCCGCGTCCTGCGCATAATGCAGCTGAACGGATACATAGGCGAATTCGAATTCATCGACGATGGACGCCAAGGAAAATTCAAAGTTCAGCTTATGGGCAGAATCAACAAATGCGGCTCAATCAAACCACGATTCGCAGTAAAAGTTAACGAATTCGAAGACTGGGAAAAGAAGTACTTACCCTCACGCAACGTCGGCATCCTCGTCGTCTCAACCTCCAAAGGCGTCATAGCCCACAGAGAAGCAGGCGACAAGAACGCCGGAGGCAGACTCCTAGCCTACGTTTACTAAACAAGGTGTACACTATGCGTCTACCAGAAATCTCCCGAACAATTCCAATCCCAGAAGGCGTAGTGATCAGCCTAGACGGAAAAAAAGTGACAGTCCGCGGAACGAAAGCCACCCTAACACGAGACTTTTCATACGCCTCAGTGGAACTTGAAACAGACGGAAAAAACGTACGCGTCTGGGCAAAATGGCCACGCAAAAAAGAAGCATCCCTCGTAGGCACCATTGAAAGCCACATCAAAAACATGATAACAGGCGTCACACAAGGCTACACCTACAAGATGAAAATCGTGTTCTCCCACTTCCCCATAACAGTCAAAGTTCAAGACCGTTCAGTAATGGTCGAAAACTTCACAGGAGAACGACGCCCACGCAAAGCCAAGATACTAGGCGACGTCAAAGTCAAAATCGAAACCGACGACATCATCGTCCAAGGCTCCGAACTCGAAGACGTTAGCCAAACAGCCGCCAACATCGAAATGATGACGCGCGTAACCAACAAAGACCCCCGAGTATTCCTAGACGGAATATTCGTCTACGAACGAAACGAAGGAATGTCATAATGACCGAGAAAAAAGATAACGCAGCACCACTGCAAAAAGCGCTCAAAGTCCGAGCACGCGCCAAAAGCAAAAAACCCGCATTCGTCAGACCAGAAAGCTGGCGATACGACAAATTCGCCGTAAGCTGGCGAAGACCACGCGGCCTAGACAACAAAATACGCCGAAAAATCAAAGGATGGCCACCAGGCCCAAGCGCAGGATACATGGGTCCAAAACTCTGCCGTGGCTTACACCCCTCAGGCTACGAGGAAATCCTTGTTCACAACCTTGCTGAAATTCACTCAGTTAACCCAGTTACCCAGGTGGCAAGAATAGCGCACACCGTAGGCAAGAAGAAACGCGTTCAAATAATAGCCGAAGCGAGAAAACTTGAACTAACCATCGTAAACGCCAAAGAAATTAAAGCAGCACCTGAAGAAGAGGCAAAACCCGAAGAAGCTGAAAAAGCCAAAGTAGCAGACAAGGATGCAAAGAAGAAAGCAGCCGCAGCCAAGAAAAAGAAGAAGCAAAAAGAAACAAAAAACAAAAAGCCAGAAAAGAAAACAAAGAAGGAAGCTGAGTAATAATGACCAATCTGACTAATCAAAGACGCATCGCTTCGCGAATTATGAAGATAGGCAAGAACCGCGTTCGGATCGACCCAAAACGCGCTGAAGACGTTGAGTCAGCAATCACTCGAGAGGAAGTGAGAAAGCTCGTCCACGAAAAAGTAATCACCGCTTCAGCCATAAAAGGAGTCAGTAGAGGCCGCGCAAAAGTCATACAAGCGAAAAAGCGCCGCGGACGCCGCAAGGGTCCAGGTAGTAAGAGCGGAACTCCCAGAGCCGTTATATCCAAGAAAGACGCCTGGATGACTAAGATCCGCTCACAACGCAAAAGGCTCCGCGAATTAAAAGCCAATCGAACAATAACCGAAAGCAGCTACCGCGAACTTTACATGATCGCGGGCAGCGGTCGCTTCGTATCACTCGCTGAACTAGAACGTTACGCGAAAGCTCACGATATGTGGAGGAAAAGATAAATGCCATACGGATCACGTTACCGCGTTCCACTACG
The DNA here is from genome assembly GCA_035506455.1 of Candidatus Nanoarchaeia archaeon. Classification (GTDB taxonomy): domain Archaea; phylum Thermoproteota; class Bathyarchaeia; order Bathyarchaeales; family Bathycorpusculaceae; genus JADGNF01. The sequence continues at coordinate 9,088 of DATJPJ010000082.1, read as the reverse complement.
CAGACGAAGAGAAAAGAAAACCGATTACCAAGCACGCAAAGCATTCATAGTCTCAGGCAAACCAAGACTAGTAGCCCGAAGCAGCACAAACAACACAGTAGCCCAAATCATCATAGCAAAACCAATCGGCGACTTCGTCCAAGCTTCTGCACACAGCAGAGAACTAGTCAAGAAATACGGTTGGAAAGCCGCTACCGGCAACGTTCCAGCCGCCTACCTGACAGGCCTGCTCTGCGGTCTAAAAGCAAAGAAAAATGGGATAACCGAAGCCATCTTAGATCTCGGCCTAGTTTCACCAACAAACGGATCCAGAGTATTCACCACTATGGCCGGAGTATTAGATGCCGGCGTCGCAATTCCTCACAGCGACGAAAAAATCATAAAAGAACGCGCCCGAGGCGACCACATAGTTGAATACGCTGAGAGTCTGGGTGAACCAGAAGAGTACACACCGAAATTCTCAAAATTAATCGCTAACGGCTTGAAGCCTCAAGAATTCGGCGATCACTTCAACAAAGTCAAAACCGACATATTCGCCGCATTCGGAATAGCTTGGAAGCCAGAGCCAAGACAACCTAAGCCAGTCAAGAAACAAGAAGCAAAGAAACCTGAAACCAAATCAGCAAATAAGGCTGAGGCAAAGAAACCAGAAACAAAATCCGAAACACCAAAGCCGAAGACACCCGAACCTGCTATCAAAACTGAAACAGCTGAAGCCAAGCCTGCAGCAGTAGTCGCAAAACCTGCCGAGGCAAAAGTGGAAGCAAAAGCTGAAATGGCTCCAAAAGCCGAGGCAAAGCCAAAAGCTGAGCACAAGGTAACGGCGGAGGAAAAGCCAAAAGCGAAAGCCAAGGCCGAAAAGAAGCCTAAAGCCGAAAAAGCTGAAGCTAAGCCAAAAGCCGAAAAGAAAGCCAAAGCTGAAGAAGCTGAGGAAAAAAAACCCGCCAAAGCCACTAAGGCTCCAAAAGCCGCCAAAGCTGGGGGTAAGAAAGAATAATGCACCGACAAAGAGAACAAAGAGAACGTCCAAAAGTAAACTTGGAAGAATGGGTTCCTAAAACCCGTCTGGGCAAGATGATTCAGGAAGGCAAAATCACAAACATAGATGAAGTTTTCCTGAGTGGACTCAAAATCAGCGAGCACCAAATCGTGGACGCCCTACTCCCTGACTTACAAGAAGAAGTCATAAACATAAACCTCGTACAAAAACAAACTGACGCAGGCGAAAAAAGCCGATTCAAGGCAATAGTCTGCGTAGGCAACCGCGACGGTTACCTAGGTCTAGGCGCCGGAAAAGCAGGTCAAGTCCGAAACGCTATCGAAAAAGCTGCAGCAGACGCTCGACTAAACATCATACCCGTTAAACGCGGATGCGGCAGTTGGGAATGTGGATGCGGAAGAGGACACAGCGTACCCTTCATGGTCGAAGGCAAATGCGGAAGCGTCCGCGTCGTCATGGTCCCCGGACCCAGAGGTTTAGGACTCGTCGCAAGTGAAGTCGCAAAAATCATACTCGGCTTAGCCGGAGTAAAAGATCTCTGGTCAAGAACCTACGGATCCACAAGAACCGTGCCATCATTTGCATGCGCCACCTTCGACGCGCTCAAACGAACTTATAACCTAATTACACCAGCAGACTGGGTGAAGTAAAATGGCAACACAACAACCAGAAACCGAAGCCTGCAAATGCGTAGTCGCGGTCAAAATACGCGGCATGGTCAGCGCACAACGAGAAGCCCGAGAAACCACCGCACTGTTAGGCTTATCACATACTAACCACGCCATCATAATCGACAACAGACCAGCATACATGGGCATGCTCAAACGTGCACAAAGCTACGTAACCTGGGGCGAAGCGTCAAAAGAAATCGTCACAACCATGCTTAAGCAACGCGCCAAAACAGGCGGCGACAAAAAACTCACAGAAGAATACGCCCAAAAACTCGGCTTCAAAACTATCGACGACCTCGCAGAAGCCATATTCAGCTGCAAAGCCGAAATCAACAAGCTAGACGGCGTCCAAAAAACATTCAGACTACGCCCCCCAAAGAAAGGCTACAAAGGCAAGACAAAGAAAAGCTTCAACGCAGGCGGAGAAGCAGGTTATCGCGGCGAAGCCATAAACGAACTCGTTAAACGCATGGTCTAAACGACCAGCCCACCATCTTTTATTTTACTTTAACTTTTTAGAGTGTTAAACTCGCTTTCTGCAGAAATTAAATTTTTATTCCGCGTTTTACCGTTTCATTTTTTGTATCCCCCTCTCTCCACTACATAGCAAAGTCGCTTCGGTGAAACCTTAAAGAATCTTGTTTGCGCCTGCCTAATTCCCGAAACTGTGGAGCGCGAAACGATGACACATGGCAACTTGGATAACTTTTTGAAGAATATTCTGTGGGGCGTGCATTCTAATGGGTAGAACCGTAGAATCGTACCGTCTAGCTTTGGAAGATGAAATTCGCCGATGGACAGGGTTTGAACGTGCCCTGCGCAGCAGCGACCACGAGGTGTTCGAGGAAATTATGGACGCTTGCCGAGCTTTCGCTTCAGCAGGTAGCAACGCAGTACAACCTGTACTTTTTGAGCCTATGGTTATGTCCATTCTGCTATTCCAGCAAAAGAAACTTCGGAAACTCGAGGCAGAACTTGATGCCTTCCGAAAACGTTTTCCCCAAGTATAGGCGTGTTCGCGGATGGCTATTCGATGTTTACCCTGACCGTGACGGTGAAGTTGCTGTTTGGGTTATCGGCCAGAACGGGGAACGCACCCGTTTCATCGATAAGTTCCAGCCTAGACTGTACATTTCTGGACGGCAAGATGAAATCGAACGGCTAGCCAGCACCTTCTACCGCAGCCGAGACATCGCGTCGTGGGGGTTCGCCTACAAGTTCGCGCATCCAACTCATGCACAAAAAACCAGAGTCCTCGAAATCTCATTACGGGACTGCCGACGCATAGCTGCATTCACTCAAGACATCCTTAAAGCAGGTGACTATCTGCGTTACGAGGTGCACAACTGCGACTTGCACGGTGACCGCGCTTACTTCTTTGACCGTGACATTTTCCCATTAGCGTATTTGGAAATAGAAGAGAACGCGACGGGGTGTTTACAATACACATTGCTAGACTCAGTGGAAAGCAGTGACTACATAGCTCCGCCGTTGAGATTCATGACACTTCAAGTAGAGATTGCCAAGAAAAAAAGAATCGCTGACTTCGACGACCCAATAAACAAAATCATCATCGCTCAAGCAGACGATGAAGTCACTGTCGCCATGGACAATGAAGGCGAGATGCTCCAACAGTTAGTACATGCAGTCAAAAAGTTGGACCCAGACATAATTGTTACGTCAGGCGGCGACTCTTACGTACTCCCCTACCTAATCCACCGCGCCGAAGAAAACCGCGTATTGGACAAGTTTATTCTTAGCCGCGACTCCGTACCTTTTCCATCAAAAACCGCGGTACGCGGGGGTAGAACCTTCTTTTCTTATGGCCGCACTTTCTATCGAGCGACGACTATTCGTCTGTTCGGTAGGGTGCATATTGACTCTCGTAACACATTTTCAATGAACGAATGTGGGTTCGACGGCTTATTTGAAATTGCACGCATCTGCCGTATGCCCCTGCATACTTCTTCGCGTGCGTCAATAGGTTCAAGCATGTCGTCTCTGCAGTTTTATCAAGCGCTCAAGGATGGCGTGCTGATTCCACGCAACAAAAGCATGCCAGAGACGTTCAAGTCGGCCTCTGAACTTTTGGTAGGCGACCGCGGCGGCTTTGTGTATGAGCCACGCGTGGGTATCCATGACAGCGTGGGAGAGGTAGATTTCTCGTCAATGTACCCCTCTTTGATGGTGAAGTATAACATCTCGGCCGAGACTGTACTGTGCAAGTGCTGCCCTGGTTCGAAGGTTCGCATGCCGGACTTAGGTTATCACATCTGCGAGAAACGTCTCGGTATCGTGCCAAAAACCTTAGAATTTGTCGTTAAGAAGCGAACGAGATACAAGCGGCTACGCGACGAAACTGATAACGCACATCTCAAAGAGGTTTACGACAGGCGACAAGGCTCTTTGAAATGGATACTTGTAACATGTTTTGGTTATTTAGGCTACCGAAACGCCAAATTCGGAACGGTCGACGGTCATATAGGCGTGTGTGCATTTGGTCGAGATGCGTTTCTTAAAACTTCACGGATCGCAGAAGCACGTGGTTTTGAGGTAATGCATGGCATCGTTGATTCGCTTTGGCTCCAAAAAAAGGGCTCAACCTTGGATGAGTACCGGGCATTATGCAGTGAAATTAGCCATGAAATCGATGTGCCTCTTGGGTTCGAGGGTAAGTACAAATGGATTGTGTTTCTTCCTAGCAGAGTGCATCCGCGCATAGGCGTCTTGAACCGATACTATGGCGTTATGGAGAATGGCAAACTAAAAGTTCGGGGGATAGACGTACGCCGTCATGACACATCGAAATACGTTTACGACGCGCAAATGGCCATGATTAACGTTCTTGCAACGGCAAATGATTCGCATGAGTTCATGCAGAAAATTCCAGCCGCTATCAAAGTCGTCAAGGAATACCGGAGGCGACTTTTGGATGGAGAAGTGCCTGTTTGGGATCTAACTGTGACCAAACACTTGTCCAAACAACCTGGCAAGTATAAGCAGCACGTAAGCCAAGTAATTGCCGCCGAGCAACTCCTCAAAGAAGGTTCGCAGGTGCAGGCGGGGCAAAACGTGAGTTTCCTTTTTACACATGCCAAGAGCAAACGTGTCAACCGCCGTGTTTGCGCAGAGCAGCTGATAGAGAAAGGCGCTAATGCAGATGTGAAGAGCTATTTGCTTTTGTTGTATAGCTCCGCGGCGAATTTGTTGGGTTTTGCGGGTTATACGCCAAAATCTATCTACGACGCAGTCAGAGGATATAGCGGTAAAAGTTTGCTGGAGTATTAAAAAATCAATCAGGGAGAAGTAACTTGGCAGTTTGAGGTCAGCTTTGATGTTGATTCAGCACTTTTTCCTCTTGTATTTTCCAACCTTTCTTGTGCGATATCTTTTATAGTTGGTGATTAAACTTCCATTGCGTATCCGGGGATGACAACCATGAGCGCAAAATGGCGAAGAAGTAGAAAACACAAAAGTTGGCTAGACTTCAAGACCATTAAAATCGCCCCTAAAAAGACGTCTCCTAAGACACCCCGCATGGAAAACTTCAAAACAGCTAGAGTGCACCCGCAAAAGTACCGTTTGCCAAAGAAATTTGGGAAAGGTAAATATCGGGAACCTAAGCCGCTCATCGACATGTTCCAGGACAACGCTTGGGTAACCATAGTTGCGGAAATCGCGGGGTTCAACCAGGAAACAGTTAAAGTTAGCGTAAAGGATCAAAAACTTATCCTATCGGCGAAAGCGAAAGATCGCAGATATTATAAAAGTTTAAATTTGCCGAAGGTAGTCATACCTGCGGTCGCGCACACTACTTTCAAGAATGGCGTGCTTGAAATCAAGCTTAAAAAGGCCTTGAAAGAAGAAACAATAAAACCACAAGCAGGGTACAACGATGCCACATAAACTGAGAAAACACCGTAAAATGCGAGGATCCAGAACACAAGGCTACGGAAGAATCGGCCAACACCGAGACGCCGGGTCCAAAGGCTACCGAAAAGTAGGTATGCACAAGCACCGCTGGAGCTTAGTCTCCAATATGGAAACACCTTACTTCGGCAAGCATGGTTTCCACTCGCCGCAGAAGATTCATCTTAAAGAGAAGACGCTTAACTTGAACAAGCTTGACGAAATCGCTCAATCGGGTCAAGCTGTCGTAGACCTCACTACCATGGGGTATACTAAACTTTTAGGGACAGGAAAGATCAGCAAGGCGTTGACAATAACAGTTCCTGTATGCTCCAAAATTGCGGAAGAAAAAATCACCGCTGCTGGCGGGAAAATAATCACTGAAGCTGAAGAAGAAGCAGAAGCGGAAACTCAGTCGTAAGGGTTAGTTTGGCATGGCCGGTCGATTCCTAAACCTCTTTAAACCCCTTGCGCGGGTACTGCTAGAAATCAAGCTGCCTGAACGCAAAGTAAAGTTTAACGAGAAAATTTTCTGGACTGCGCTGGTCTTAATTGTTTTCCTTGTTATGTCTGAAGTGCCACTTTACGGAGTGGCTACAAGCTCAAGTGACTCTTTCGCTGCCTTACGTGTAATTTTCGCTTCGAACCGCGGTACGCTCATGGAACTTGGTATTGGTCCAATTGTCACCGCGGGTTTGATTTTGCAGCTTCTTTCTGGTTCAGCGCTTATCGACTGCGACATGAGCAAAGCTGAAGATAGGGGACTTTTCACAGTAGCTAGCAAAGTTTTTTCAGTTGTGCTTACTGGCATCCAAGCAGGTGCGTACATCTTGAGCGGTATGTACGGTACTTTAAATCAGCTTGGGGTAGCCGCCATAGTCATATTTGTCCAACTAATATTCGCAGGCATAATTGTGATGTTGCTGGATGAATTAGTCCAGAAGGGCTGGGGTTTAGGAAGCGGTATCAGCCTTTTCATCATGGCCGGTGTTGCTCAGAACATTCTTTGGTCCACCTTTTCGCCTTCCACAGGTTTGTTTGTCGGAGGCTTAGAGCAACTTTTCGCGAAAACTGCTGCGGGCGCAACCCCGTACACGTTAACTAACTGGATTGTAGGTACGCAAACAGGGGTTTATCCAGCGTTCGTTGGTTTCTGCGCCACGATAGGTGCCTTCCTGATTATAATTTATCTTAACGGTGTTCGCATAGAGTTGCCCATGTCGTATGCTGGCTACAAGGGTTTCCGGAGTAAGTATCCGATAAAGTTGCTTTATGTTTCAAACTTGCCGGTAATCTTTGCGTCTGCGCTTTTCGCGAACGTTTACTTCTTTAGTCAGCTCATCTGGAGCACGAGTAACCACTTGAGTAAGAATATTTGGCTTAATTGGATAGGGACGTTTGGCATTCCTAACCCGAAGGTTAGTAACAGCACGGTTCCCGTTGGTGGGCTTGCGTATTACACAACTTCGCCTCAAAACATTCCGGGTTTCCTCGCGGATCCTGTTCGCGCCATGATTTATCTAGGCATATTGGTTGCCTTCTGCGCAGTGTTCTCGCTGATTTGGCTCGAAGTGGGTGGGTTGGGGCCTGACAAGGTTGCACAACAGCTTATGGATAGTGGCATGCAGATTCCGGGTTACAGACGTTCAGGACGACCCATAGAGGCCATTTTGAAGCGGTATATTCCAGTGGTGACAGTACTTGGCGGCATAATCGTTGCGTTGATAGCTGGCTTCGCGAACTTCTTAGGATGTTTTGGCACGGGCACGGGTATCTTGTTGTCGGTCGGAATCATCTATCAGTACTATGAGTTGTTGATGCGCGAGAGAGCGGCTGAAATGTATCCGGCGTTCAGGCGGATCTTGGGCGATTAGCCAAGATAGCCTAAACTTCCCTTTGTCAGCAAAAACGGTTATATGCAGGTAACAGGATAGGCAATTGCACTCAGTAAAGAGAAGGATTTAGGGCATGGTAGATATTTCGGTTATTCCGTTCGCTACGTTGGCAATCATGGGAGTTGCAGTTCTCATTTCGTTTGCAAACATGACACTTAACCGTGTTCTGATTACGAAGATGATCGGTTGGAAGGAGTATCGGTCCATGCAGAAGGAGCTTTCTGAGTACAGTTCTCAGCAGATGGCTGCTATTCGCGCGAAGGATGAGAAGACTTTGGAGAAGCTCAAGAAGAAGCAGCCTCAGATTCAGTCAATGCAAACCAAGATGTTTAAGCCTCAGCTTTTGCTCTTGCCGATAACCTTCATTTATCTAATAATTTGGCCAGCACTTCAAGGCTTCTTTTCCATAAACGGCGTCCAGCAATCCGTGGCGTATCTCCCCGGGTTTGGCGGCGTTCCGTTCTTTTACTGGTACCTGATCTGCTCGTTCTTCTTTGGAACCATCGCCTCACGAATTATAGGCGTTACGCCTATCCAGTGACATCGCTGATATCGGGGGCTCGCCATGAGCAGCCAAAACTCGAAAGTGGATGGTCAAGCCAAAGGTCTCGTGATTTGTATTTCTGGAATGGCGGGTACTGGCAAGAGTACTCTGGCGAGAAAGATTGCGGAGAAGTACGGTCTAAAGTATTATTCTGGCGGTGATGCTCTTCGGGCTTTGGCGGCTGAACGAGGATACGATTCTTTTTGTAATGGTTGGTGGGAAAGCTCGGGGGGTCTCGAGTTTTTGGAGCAGCGCAAGAATGATCCAAGTTTTGATAAAGCCGTTGACGATAAGCTTTTGGAGTATGCGTCCCAAGGAAATGTTCTGCTAGATAGTTGGACAATGCCTTGGCTCGTTAAGGGAGGGTTCAAAATTTGGCTTTCGGCGTCTGTGGAGAAGCAAGCCGAACGCATAAGCGGTCGAGATAACATGACTGTGGATGAGTCGTTGAAGGCGCTTCAGGAAAAGGAAGCGCGAACTAAAGCTATCTACAAAAGGCTTTATGGTTTCTCGCTGGGTGAAGATCTTTCGCCTTTTGACCTAATTTTGGATACGGATAATTTGACTGCTGCTGAAGTTTTCAACGTGCTGGTTATGGTGATAGATAATGTAGTGCTTGGGACTAGGCGAGAGGCGCCGGGTATCGCTAAATGCGAGTAGTTGGTTTTGCTGACCCGGTCATTTGTCGGGACATTAGTTTTTTCAATTGTCGCGACAATGGGGAAAAAGCTTGTTTTTGGGTTTAGCGCGGTTTGCTTTTTTTGGAAGCAGTTTTTTGGCAATTGTCCTGCGATTGTCCCATTGTGCTGGATGTAGGCCTGAATTCTGTCTCAAATGAGCGGGATTTTGCAGAACTGGTGCGGTTTTGTCTGCTCTTAACCGGAAGCCGCGGAGAGGGTGGGTGGCTTTTGGAGAGGTGTTGAGGGCGCCGTAGTTACCTGGAGGAGGGGACCCGGGTAGTATGTTCGCAGCTTGGGTTTTTTTTAATGTTCAACATTGCGAAATCTTGTTTTTGGGGGTTGGAGCTGTTTGCTTTTTGTTAAAGCAGCTTTTTGGCAAGTGTTCACTC
>DATJPJ010000081.1:0-3384 GCA_035506455.1 Candidatus Nanoarchaeia archaeon | reverse complement strand
TGTAGTTGCAGCTGTTTTGGCAGTGGTAATGGGTAAACGTATCACTGAACCTCTCAAAAAACTTGCCGACATTGCCCACAAAGTGAGTCTAGGAGACCTCAACCAAAGATATTACCTCAAACAGAACATAGACATAAAAACCGGCGACGAAATCGACGAACTCGTTGACGCTTTCAGAAGAATGGTAAACGCGTTCCGCATGACTGAGGCGCTAAATAGCGAACCTGAGGAGCCGAAAAAGTAATGACCACTGAACAAGATTGCCTGGCAGTGCTAGCCGAAGAGCTAGGGCCAGCCGCCAAGGCATTCATGATCCGACAATGTCGTAGCCACCTAAACAAGGAGCCATCGCAACTTCAGAAATTCGACTTAGACGAATTTGCCAAATGGTGTTATGCAGGCATCCAGGTCGCGCTAGGCGCACAAATTGCGGAAAATGTCAAGAAGGGCTTGCTCGCTCTCAAGCAGAAAACTTGAGAAAATAATTCTCTTTTTCCATTTGTCTTAGAATCTTCTAAATCTTATCAATAGAAATAACGTATCATTTTTGTCTGCTCAATTTAATGAAGAAAAGGAACTTTGATTTTAAGCAGTCAAAAAACTGTGACCACGCTTGATAAGTTACGGATGTCAGCTTTTTGTGAGTTTTGTTATCCAGGCAATATCATATCTTCGCAAGTGGAAAAAAATTATTTCCTGGTCAGCAAGAAAACAGATGCCTTTAAGAAACTTGAGTTTTACTATGCCTGAGGCATAAACTTTCTCAGAAGTTCTGAGTGATCAGCTTCTTTTCGCATGAAAATGCTGATTTTGTTTTGCCCAAGGTCGATACAGAGAACTTTGAATTTCTTTCCTTCGACAAGCACGTTTTCAGTTGCGCCTATCTGGAATCTTGAAGAAAGGGCATCTGCGGATTCGAATGCCTGAGCGGACAACATTGCATATTCCATAATTTTTGCAGAATCATCTAATTCGACGGTTGCTTTCTCATCGCCTCTAATAATGTAGCCTATAACGTCCGTGCGCTGCTTGATTTCTTGGGCTATGCAAAGTACATTGCTATAGTCGGGGTCCTCGGTTTCCACGGGATAAATTGTGGCTTTGGCGATTTCTCCTGTTTCTTGTGTATTAGTTGTTTCTTGAGTTTCGATAAGTGCACCTGTTTCTTCGACTGTTAATGTGTCATTTAATCCTCGTTTCTTACCCATGTCTTTTCCTTCCTACGTTACCACTGGCTTGACCATTACTAGGGCACCTTTTTTTGTGCCTAGTGCTTGCTGAAGTTTGTCAGGAAGTTGAATTACTCCCTTCCCTTCAAGATGAGAGTCTTTTATGGCTTGGAATCGGCATTGGATTTTTTTGCCTAGGGCGGTTTCTTCGATGGTTATTTCTTTGATTTCTTTGTCGCCAAACATTTCGCTCCATCGGGCCATGATACCGCTGTCGACTCGTGCCCCATCTGGGCTGCTTAAAAATCCGCCTATTCCTTTGAGGTTTTCGACCATGAATTGACTTACTGGTGCATCTTGGGTGTAACCTTCAAAACCGTTGAATACGTCCGGCGGGGATGTTGCAACGGGTTGTTCATCAACTTTGTCGTGTTCATCTTCGTCCATTGCCGTCTGTTCTTGGGTTTTGGGCTCGAAGATGGGCTTGATTAGCACTACTGTGCCCCTTGTTACTCGAAGAACTGCTTGGATTCTTTCGGGGAGCTGAACTATGCCTTTATTCTCATACTTGGAGTCTTTAAAAGGCCTAAATTTGCAATCCATACTTTTCCCCGTTGAAGGCGCTTCCAAAGTGATCTTCTTTATCGTTCTGTTGCCGAATGTTTCTGCCCATTGAACCAGCAATGCGCTATCTACATAGGCAGTTTCAGGATCATTTAGGAAGCCTCCAAAACCGGTGAGTTCTTCTACAGTGAACTCGCTTGCCTGAGTCTCCAGTGTATTGGATTCTGGTTCGGAGACCATCGGGGCAGGCTTATCTGAAGATTCTCTAGGTTGATTGCCTAGGGTTGGATAGATGTTTTTTACCAACCTAAGAGTGGTCGGAATCATGACGCGCGTTAAATTATAAACAGTTTTCTCGTCCGCGTCGTTTGAAAAAACCGTTGTAACATAAAGATCGTCAAACCGGGCAATGTTTACTTTGGAATCTGCGCATTTAACAGTGACTGATTCAATCCCGCCCGCCGCGGTTGCTCTTTCAGTTAAGGTGCGGAATGTTTCTTGGGCCTCGTTTGCAGCAGGTTCAGTTGTGTTGTCATCCTCAGCCAGAAGTTCGCCGGTTTCCCGGAAAATAAAGGAATGCTGGATTTCTGGACAGACGTTGTGGATTTCGTTAAGTGTGTTTTTTAGGGCAATCGTGCATGTTTCGGCGCTCATGGCTGGGAGGCTCCTTGGCTGGCCTGATTACTGGAGTTTGAAAAGTATGCGCTCGGGGACGCCCTCATTCTCAACAACGAGGTATTTGAGTCCGTCCGTGTCGCCCAGTTGGTCTAGCCACTTTAGAGCTTCGCGGGCTTTTTGCAGAACCAAGAGTCGTTCTTGGAAGCTGCGCACGACGGATTCAATTGCTGTTAATTCGTGGAAGGGGTTAGCGTCTAGGATTATGTTTAAGCTTCCAACGCTTATTTCGCCGAGGCTTTCAGTTTGGCCTTTCTTGCCAGCGAGCTTAAGCACGACTTCGCGAATTTTCTTAGATTTCTCTGCTAATGTGCGAATTTCGTCGAGGCGACGCAGATATTCGCCTAGAGTGCTTTTGGTGTCGCCTATTTCTTTGTCGAGGCGTTGGGCCAATTGTTCTGCGGATATGTATTCTTTTATTTCGATGACCATAGTTTTTTACTCCTCCATTCTTTTTTTTAAACAAAGGAAAGGGAAGGTTAGGTGTGAACTTTGCGTTCCACCCTACCCCAGATTTTCGTTTTTCTCTAAAGATGTTGGATTCTTATTGTGGAGCTACTGCGCTGATGCTGAACTGGTTGCCCTTGCTTGTCGTTACTGTAACTTGGTAGTTGTTCCCTGCAGTTATGCCTGGAGCAGTTGCTGGGTAATTGCTGTTTTGTCCGTCAATGACAATGACTACATCTTTGTTGGCTTGGAGAGTATATGGAGCAGCGAGATCAGAGGCTGTGGTTACGTCGATACCATTGATAGAAACCTTGCTTAGGACAACGGCTTGGGTTCCACTGTTGCTAACATCAATTGTGACAGTTTTTGCTGTTGTGTCGAAGGATGGTGTTTGTACCTTTACTTGTTCTGTTTGCATGAATCCGAGGGTCATGCCGCCCATCCATGCTGCTACGGCGACGCTTACGGCTACGGTGACTGCGATCAGGATAATTGATGCGACTACGGGGCTGAGGGCTTTCGCGTTATT
>DATJPJ010000080.1:0-44188 GCA_035506455.1 Candidatus Nanoarchaeia archaeon | reverse complement strand
GCACCACGTCAGGCGGTGAAGGAGGAACGGTTTTTAAATCGACAAGTCAGCTAACTTACACGGACTCATCATTGACAAACGGGCAAACTTACTACTATCAAGTAACCGCAGTAAACGCCGCAGGCGAATCACCCAAATCCACAGAAACATCCGCCAAGCCATCCACCCCGAACAATCTGGTAGCAAAAGTTGGAACCGACAAAAGCACTTATTCCCGCGGTTCGACAGCAACCATCACCACTACTGTTACAGACGGAACAAACCCCGTTCAAGGAGCAACAGTCACAGTCTCGATTAAAGGTCCACGCGGCACTGTTGTTTGGACAGGCTCAGGAACAACCAATGCTAATGGAGTTCTAACCCTTAGCTACAGAACAAGCTCCAGCTTCTCAACCAGAGGATCTTACACGGTAACTTCAACCGCGTCAAAAACCGGATACCAAACAGGCACCGCAACAACAAGCTTTAGTGTCTCTTAACAACCCAACCTTTCCTCATTTTTTGGAAAATTAGAAAGAACCTTTTTCTGTAATTGGTATACAACTTAAGAACTATGAAAATACCGAAAATGAATTCTCCGTTAAGGCCTGTAACAAATTCACAAACTAAAGAAATTAAGCAAATTAAACGAAAACATCTCCAGAGATACCAAACAGATTTTCTTATGAAAACGTAAATAAACTTGACTAACATTCACTGTATGGCGCTCTCAAAAAGTATCCAAAACACCCCAATAGGTGCCGAGGTAGCTCAGCCTGGGAGAGCGCTCGGCTGAAGACCGAGTCGTCGCATGTTCAAACCCTGCCCTCGGCACCACAATTTTTAACCGGCAACATGTCCACTTTTTCGCTCAAGAATTTTTTCTTCTTTCAAAAGGCATTTAAGTAAAAAATCCTTAAATATTTATTTTTACTTAAATTTGATCATGACAAATATGACAATTTCAATTCCTTCAGAGCTCTGCGAAAAGATGAAGAGGCATTCAGAAGTGAAATGGAGCGAAGTCGTTAGAAAGTCCATTGCAGACTACATCAACAAAATGGAAATAGTGGAAAGGGGAGTCTTGCCTTCAAGCAAACTAGCAATTATGCTAAAAGAGTCCAACCTAGACTTTGCCGACATAACCCTCGATAACGCAACTGAACAATACGAAAAAGGTAGGAAGCTGGAATGGAAGAGATTGTCTACGACACAAACCAGCTAATAAATCACCTCAAAGCTAACAAGACCGAATTCAAAGGCCTAACAACCATATTTAACATAATTGAATTCCCAAAAGCTCTTGAGCTCAAAGAGTTAGACGTGATCTATCCAACAATTGATGACTACGACGAAAGCTTAAGAATTTCTGTTGCTCTGCTCAAAAAGGGCAAGCCCTTGCCAGCAATTGACTTACTAATTGCCGCAATGTGCATCAGAAGAGACCTGACACTATGCACTCTTGATCAACACTTCACAAACATAAAATCGGTAAGAAGCGATTTCAAACTGAAATTAACCTAATTTCTACTAAAAAATACACGTCGCCTAATCCTTAGTTTAATACAAATAAATCTTAATCCGACGAAAAACTTGAGATTTTGCATGTTCAAACCCTGCCCTAGGCAACACAAACTCAATTTTCAAAAAAGAGCGTGCGGGAGATCGAGCTTGGTTGGAACCATTATCGCGTTGCAGCTGACATGACAATACCTTGTGCGGCTTTGTCGAAGAAAATCCTAAAGTTATATATGCGAGCTGCGCACAACGGGAACTACGCAAGTTGGACAAACCGTCACACTCGAGGTCTTGGGAAACGAGTGCCACGACCCACGCATTGGGCAGAGTCTCTTGCTTGAGAGAACCTGGTGACGATATGAAAAAGATGCAGATTGGAGCAATCCTATTCATTCTATTTTTGGTTTTCATCTCCGCCTTTTTGGTGGCGGCGCCAGTTCGTGCCTATGTTGATGATTGGCCCATGTTCCGCCATGACCCTCAGAACTCTGGAAGCTCCACCTCTGAAATTTCCAGCGGCCAACTGCTCTGGCAATATTATTTAGGCGGCACCACCCATTCGAATGCGGCCATAGTTAACGGAGTTGTGTACGTTGGTTCTTGGGACGGCTACATTTACGCCCTAAACGCGTTTGACGGCTCCAAGATCTGGCGATTCACTACTTTAAGTCCTCAGGGTGAGTCTTCCCCTGCTGTTGCAAACGGCGTTGTATACGTAGCGAGTGAAACTGATGTTTACGCCATTAATGCAGTAACTGGTCTGGAGATCTGGCAGTTCCCCACGTCTAGCGTGGAGTGTTCTCCAACTGTCGTAAATGGGGTAGTTTACATAGGGTCATTTTATGGTTTTGTGTATGCTCTGAACGCCTCAAATGGATCTCTGATTTGGGATGTCCAAACCGGAGGCGCCGTATCTTCCGCACCGGCAGTTGTCAACGGCATAGTCTACACTGGTTCAAAAAACGGTTACTTATATGCCCTAAACGCTTCCACCGGATCAGAGCAATGGTCATACGACACAAAAGGTCCAATCTATTCATCCCCAGCCGTTAACAACGGAATAGTCTACGTAGGTTCCGAGTCCGGATCCCTTTTCGCGCTAAATGCAAACAACGGCGCCCTAATCTGGTACTTCACGACGAGCGGAATTATTGACACTTCGCCCGCAGTTGCCAACAATATGGTCTACTTTAGCACGCGCGGCGGCTACCTCTATGCCCTAAATGCCGCCAGTGGAGCAATAGATTGGGAATTCCTACCGCCCACTGGACCGTTTACTGCGGGATCCTACCAGTATTCTTCCGCCGCTGTTGCAAATGACATTCTCTATTACGGAGCACCTGATAGCAACGTTTACGCCTTGAACGCAACCCTCGGTAACATCTACTGGTCGTTCCGAACCGGAGCATACGTGTTTTCATCACCGACGATCGACAACGGAGTCGTTTACGTTGGCTCCTACGACGGATACTTGTATGCTTTAGGCGCTGCAAGCGTCAGCCCGACAAGTGGATCTGTAGGTTCATCAATTAACTTTAGAGCAGTAGGACTGCTGGGCTTAACGTCGGTCAATGCAACATTGGACAACGCCCCAGCAACCTTAAGCGCCTCCACGACTGATATCAGCGGCGCCCTATCTGCCACGTTCATCGTCCCGCCAACCTCGTTTGGCAGCCACATATTTACGGTTACCGATGGATACAACAACCCGTCGACAACGTTCTGGACAACCCCCACAATTAGCCTGAATTCTTCGATTGGCAACGTTGGCTCCACGGTAAAAGTTACGGGCACAGGACTCGTAGGTAGCCAGAATGTTTCAGCAACTTTTGCTGGAACAAACGTGACACTATCAAATTCAACCACCGACTCGTCAGGGAATCTGAACGCCACCTTTTCGATCCCCGCTTCACCCGTGGGCAGTCAAGTTCTCCAAATAAACGATGGAACCAACTTGCTTAACGCCTCATTCTCAGTGCTCCCCAGCATTAGTTTGAGCCCAACCAGCGGACGCGTAAACTCAGCGGTTACGCTATCAGGTGCTGGATTTTCGCCTTCCTCAAGAATCAACGCAACATTTGCAGGCCAGCAAGTACTTTTAAACGGGTCGATCAAGACAGATGCGTTTGGGTCGTTTTCCGCTATTTTTGCTGTCCCAAATTCAACGGCAGGGATCAAACAAGTCGTCGTTCTGGATCAAAATCTTCATTCAGCATCCGGCTCCTACAACGTCACCTCCGTTTTCCAGCCCATAACAGTGACTATGTTCGGCTCGACCCCACCAGCCACCGTAGTAATAATGGGTGGAAACCCATCGCCGTCGACTTTCTTGGCAGACGGGACTCTGCACAGCATAATCATGGATCAAGGTGTCCCCTTCACCCTCTCGTTCAATAACAGTAACTATGTCCGAATTGGATTCAACGCCTCAGGCGACTTCTCGCTTACATCGAATTCGTACGATGCCTCCACAACTCCTGTTTCAGCAACGGCTTTCGAGCAGCTCAACAACATCTACAGCGTTACAGGCCCCCAGCCCAACGACACGGTAATCCTGACCGGAACGTACCTCGCAACTAACTCATCAACAATTGCAACCCTCAATTCAGGCAACAACTGGAACGCTTCCGCCTGGACCGACTACGGCACCCTGGTTACATTCCCAGCAACCTCAGCAAACAGCGGATCTAACGAAAGATGGTCCATTGGCAAAGACTACAGCACTGGAGCAATAACCTCTGCCGGAACCACATATTCAGAACAATACTACCACCAATACAAACAGACCCTCAGCTATGCCGCAACTGGCGGTGCATTACCATCTGCCCCAGTTGCAAATGGGGCGAGCTTCGGTTCACCTTATTCGCCTACTCTAACGATGAAACCCGTGGATTACTGGTTTGACGCTTCCGGCTCGATAACTCTGAGCACCCCCTCCACAGGCGCCGAACGTTGGCTTCCAAGTCCTTCCGTCGTTCCAGCCACCTCACCCGGAAGCCAGGTCATAACCACTAGTCTTCAGTGCCTAGTTACACTCATGCAAGCAAACCTCGAAAGTGACTCGACAGGCGCCGTAGTTACAGTTAGCGGAGTCGCTAAGGGTTACACAGAGTTGCCTTTCAGCCTCTGGGTTAACTCTTCAGACTCCGTGTCATTCAGCTACGGTCCTACGATTTCAAGCGCTTCTCTGGGCAAGCAGTACGTTTTGACAGGCGTGAGCGCTGCTTCACCCTTGGTTGTATCGAGTCCGATATCGATTACAGGGACTTACAAGACTCAGTATCAGGTTACGTTTTCAACAACTGGGCTAGAAAGCGATGCTACTGGTGCAAACTCAACGGCAGCTGGTCCACAATGGGTTGACAGCGGCACTTCTCTGCAGTTTAGCTATGCCAACATCGTGTCAAGCTCGATTCAAGGAAAGCAGTATCTTCTTTCAGGTGTGACTTCAACTTCGCCATTGACAGTGACAGGGCCAACCACAACGACGGCTACGTATGTCACTCAGTACCAGGTATCTTTTACGGTGAGCCCCGCTACTGGCGGAACAACTTCCCCAACAGGCAGCGATCTATGGCTAAACGCGGGAAAACTGCTAATATCTGCTTCACCAAAAGCTGGATATGCTTTCTCAACATGGTTGGCAGCTGGACAGATCACCTTTGGTTCGCCGGGTTCAGGTTCGACAACGGCCGCAATTAATGGTGCAGGAACCATAACCGCTAACTTCACGCTGATCTACATTCCATTCTCGAACGCAACCATAATGGCTTTGAAACCTGACTCAAGCACAGCCACAATCCAGACCTACGGAAACGTTACAACCCAGCAAATCTCCAGCATCACGCTCACACCGGATCAAGCCGCAGAAACAACAACGCTATCGTTCAACGTTACAGGCCCCTCTGGAACAACTGGGTTTAGCTACATAACCATTCCCAAAAGCGAATCACCATACGGAGACCAACCAGTAGTCTACATTGACGGCCAGAAAGCTTCGAATCAGGGAACCACTCAAGACTCCAGCAACTTCTACGTGTTCTTTTCAGTCCCATTCCCCGCAAACCAAGTAACAATAAAAATCACACAAACAATCTCACCAACAGCATCCCCAACTGAACACCCAGCGACCCCGTCTCCCTCAGCAACCCCCCCACCACTTCAACAAAACCCAACAACTCTCATTGTCATCATCGCAGCAGCAATAGTCATCGTCATAACGATAATATCAATAGCATTCGTCTATGAACGCAGGTCAACAAAACAAACTCGAACAGACCAGTAGATTGATCCAAAACCACAATCATAGCCTCTAGCAATGTCGCTTTGATTCTTCACTTCAATAGCAAAAGCTAAAACTCCATACACCCGATTATTAGCATTAAAAAGGATGGGGACAAAATGGCGAAGGCTTTGATTGTTTACGGAACTCGCACTGGAACAACTGCGAATACTTCTGAGGTTATCGCAGAGACTCTCCGGCAAGTAGGTTGCGAAGTCAAAATTGTCGATGCTAAAAAGGAAAGAGTGCAAAGCCTAAGCGAATTCGACCTCATCATTGTCGGCAGTGGAATTCAGATGGGCAAATGGACAAGCGAACCAGAAAACTTCATCAAAAAACATCAGAAAGAATTAGCTACCAAGAGAGTTGCACTCTTTGTGTCTTGTGGTGGAGCAAATCCTTTATCAGAAGGAGAGAAAAGAACCAAAGAATACAACAATGGCAAACAAAAGTATCTCCAAGACAAAGCCACCGAATTTGGTCTTAAACCAATAGCTCTCGGTTACTTTGGTGGATGCTACAATTTTGGCAAAATGTCATGGTTCTTCAAAAAAACTCTATCATCAATCAAGCCACAACTTGAAAGTGCAGGGTATAAAGAATCAAGCAACGGCTATGACTTGAGAAACCTTGATGAAATTCGCAATTGGGCTAAAGAACTGGCTAATATAGGCAAGTAATAGTATATGGAATAAAACGGAGATAAATGACAAAATGAAATCCTTGATCATATGTTATTCTAACCATCACAACAACACCCAAAAAATAGCCGAAGAAATGGCAAAAGTGCTTGATGCACAGATTAAAACTCCCCAACAAACTACGCCCGAAGAATTGCAAGGGTATGATGTTGTTGGCTTCGGGTCGGGAATCTATGGTGGAAAAGTTCACAAAGACATGCGAAAACTTGTAGACAACGTTCCACAAGTCACTAGCAAAAAAGCGTTCATCTTCTCTACGTGTGCAAACACAAGAAAAGGAACCCAATATCATTTGTCTCTTCGAGAGGCACTTCAGTCTAAAGGATACATGATTGTGGGGGAGTTTAATTGTGCTGGATTCAACTCGTGGGGGCCATTCAAAATCATAGGTGGAACACAGAAGGGTAGACCAAATACAGACGACCTCAAAAGGGCAGAAGATTTCGCTTCAAACCTGAAGAAATAAACTAATAGATATTGATAAAGTCTTTTTTTCTCATCCACTCAGTCTAGTTATCTCTCTGATTTGAAAGGTTTATTGTACATCTCCTTTGTGTCAATTTGTTGCTTGGCTTCTTGTTTCCAGCCACGATTACCCATCCACAGATACAGCCATTTAGGTATTCCAATCTTGGAGATTAAGGCAATTGCTTTTTCAGGTATAGCTTCTCCTTGCGATAAGGCTTCCGCAGCGACTTCCAATGCCTTCTTCTGATTACGAACCATCCCTCCGAGTTCACCCAAAGGACGACCCGATATCATTGCGCCTCCTCCCATAGCCAATCCACCAGCCCAAGAATAACCAACTTGTTTGGCAAAGATACGACAGACATTTACTGCAATTTTGTTGTGGTTTGCCTCCGGGAAGCCGCTGTTTGCAATTGCAACAAACTTTTTCTTGCCCAGATGGAGTTTGCCCTTTTCGTATTCAGCAATAAGCTCTAACGTTTTAATGACTTGCGAGTGCAAACTATCTACATACAAGGGGAACGCGAGAATAATTAAGTCTGATGAATCGACAAGCCGAAGCATAACGGCTTGTTTCTCCTCTGAGCCAAGGCACTGGTTAAGGAAGACTTTTCCGGAGTGCACACCCTTTTGTTCTAATTTCTCAAGAAGATAAGTTCCAAGAGAGTTTGATGTACTGTTTTGACCTTTGGGGCTTCCAACCAAAAGTGCTGCATGAGTAGGTTTCTGGCTCTGCATTATTGGACACCTGCCTTTGATAAGGTGGCAATTACTTTTTGTTTGATTGTTTCAGCGGTATCGGCTGAATAGATGATGGTGGAGAATGCTTTAGTGTGCAAGTTTATGCCGTTTCTTGATACTAAGGTTGTGAATGTGTTTTCGCTTTCTTCATCTGAGTTTGGCAGTGCACCTATAGCTACCAAGGTTGGGTATTTGTTATATCTGGGTGCATGGTGAATTTCGCCGTTTATCTTCTCAAAGAAAGGAAGCAGAACTGGACAAGGGAATCTGTCTAGTGCTTTCTTTAGTTCCGAAGAATACATCCCAAAGGAAATTGGCGTCAACAGAAAGACAAAGTCACTTTGAATGACTTTTCCAGGTAGTTCGTTTCCAGCATCGTGGATTACGCATTCTCCTGGAGTTTTAAGCCAACAACCAAAGCAACCCAAGCAACTTGCTATCGACATATTGCGAAGAACCATGACCTCGACTTCATCGCCATTTTTCCTAAGAGAATCTAACAGAAAATCAGAAACCGAATTTACAGCTTCTTTTTCTGTCCTTGACCCGTTCAGAACCAATGCTTTCATCTTTGTTTCTTCTCCAGTCAATTGGATATTCTTTGTTCTTTTACGCTTGCCCCTGGTTTGTTTTTGCCAAAGGAGTATTTGAGTACTTGTTTTGGACAGTTGTCTACGCATGAGCCACAGAGTATGCATTCCGTGTTCTCCATTGTGTTTTGTTGTACCATGCTGTTTACGTTAAGGCTCATTGGGCATTTCTGATTGCAGACTTTGCAGTTGACGCATTTTTCTTTATCAACACTTAGTTGAAGTGAGGACAAGTTAGCTGTATTTCTTATCTTTCTTCCAATTATCATGAACGGAGCCATCCAGCATAAAGTATGGCAGAATGCACGTTTACCAGCTGCAAGGGCAAAACCAGCGACAAGACCTGCAATTGCTACGAATATTACCACTGAATAGATGTCTGAGATTGATATTCCATAGTACGTTTGATAAAGAGGGTCTACAGCTTTTATTCCTCCAGCTTCGAAGAACATTAGTGCGATAATGGAAATCCATGGAGCCCAAATAGCATATTTTATCAGGTTTTTCTTTCCGTTCTTAAAACCCTTCTTTCTGACCATTGCACAGAGTTCTTGTGTAGCTCCAGCTGGACAAATCCAGCCGCAAAAAACTCTTCCCGCAAATAAAGAGGAAAAGAACAGTCCCGCAAAGACCAGCAGACTACCCGTCACAATTCCTTCAGAAGCACCCATTATGATAAGATAGGGCGAGAAGTAGTAGTAAATGACTGGAAACAGTATGAACATTAGTATTGCTATGATTTCTCTAGTTTGTTGCCGTTTCATTGTTGTTCACCATTGATTCGCTTTTTTTCCGGATGATGCCTTGTTCAATTTCTTTTTGGGTAATGTCGAGTCTGAAACTGCCGTTGTCGCCTTCAATTTGAAGCAGTACACCTTCTACCATGTTGATGCTTGTTAATTTGCCAAGGCAACCTTCGAAGAATACTTGTCCATTTTCTTTTTCAAGAAAAGACATTCTTTTTATGGCACCCTCAGTTTTCAACTCAACAGAGAATGAATGTTCATCAATTATTTTGCTCGTCAATCTTCACCTTGAACATTACTGTAAAGAAAAATTAATGATAAAGCAATCTCAACAGCAAACATGAAATATCATAAACGGCTATGAAGTCATAAGCAAAACCAGGGTTGACGAATATTGGAGGATTTCAACACTTTACTCTTTGAACTTTCAAGTGTAGACCGCTTGGATATTATGCTCCTTATTAAAAAAACCCCTCTAAAGCTGTCTCACATTTCTAGCAAGCTAGACTTGACCGTTCAGGAGACTTCAAGGAATGTTGAAAGACTTGCCGATGCAAAATTGATAGTGAAAGACGTAGATGCGTTGTTTCATCTAACTCCCTATGGAGAAGAGGTTCTATCACAGCTTTCAGGGATTAGGTTTCTGTTCACGAACAGAGAATACTTCACAACCCACAAAACGAACGAATTACCTCGACTGTTTGAATCTAGCTTGGGACTGCTTGAAAACTGTGAACCCGTCAAGGATGTAATGATAGCTTTCCGCAACGTTGAAGAAATGATAGCTAGAGCAGAAGAACACGTTTGGATTCTAACAAACCAAATTTTAGCAAGCACTATTCCATATTTAGTTTCAGCTCTTGATCGTGGTGCGGAATTTCGGCTCATGATGCAGAAGGACTACAATCCAACCAAAAGTATACGGGACTTGGTCAGCAACCCAGCTTTTGCAAAAGCAGTTCGAACTAAAAAAATGGATTTCCGATTTCTTAACAAAATACCCATATTCGTTTGTATCTCAGAAAAGGAAGTTTCAGCTTTGGCTTTTCATGACATAAACGGAAAGCTGGACTATACGGGGTTTAAGTCGGAAAGAAACGAAATCCTAGAATGGTCAAAAGAAATATTCAATTATTATTGGAACAAAGCATCAAAGCAGATACCAGACCAACTGACCAACCTAGACCCTACCTGCTAAATCCATAAATAACCGTCAAAACAACTAAAACGTAAAAATTCACCACAACTAACTAAACCAGCTGGAAAAGGATGCACATGTCATTAGAAGGGAATAAGGCAGTTGTTTGCAAGTTTATTGAAGCCTACAATGAAAGGAAGTTGAATTTAATCGATGATTTTGTGTCACCAGAATATGTTGACCATTCTAACAGTTTAGGTCGTGAAGGTCTTAAGCAAATAATCGCTATGGGTCTTAATGCTTTTCCTGATTGGCATGAAACCGTCGAAGACATAATCGCTGAAGGCGACAAAGTATGGGTTCTACTCAAATATACTGGAACTCACAATGGCGACTTTATGGGATTAAGTCCTACTGGAAAAAAGATAACATCAAAAGCGGTTGACATCTACCGCATAATTGATGGAAAACTCGCTGAATACTGGAACGTAACTGACAACATTAACATCTTCAAACAAGTAGGTGCAATTGAAGTCACTGAGAAGGGCAAGAATCTCTTGCGAGAAGTGTAAAACGCCCACTGCAATCCAAGCAGAAAAGTTCTCAATCTCATGGATAAACTCCTTCTTACTATTTACAAATAGTTGTCAAAAGGTTAGCTGCCTCTCCGGGGTCTCGATATGTCTGCTTAAAAGAAAACACGTGATGAGTGCGCGAAAGATTTTGAAGTGGAGGTTATTTTCATCTCTTCTTTTGAACCATTGCGTCTACCAAATTATTCGCGAAGCCGCAGTAGAGCTTCAGATATGTCATGATTGAGTCGTTCTGTTTAGGGTGGTTATCTATGAGTTCAAAAATGTTTTGTGAGAGTTCAGTTAGAGGGTTCTTGATTGTTTCTATCTTTGGGTTTGGGTATGAAATTACAAACCCTACGAGCGAAATAACCAACCGCATTTTTTCCTTTATTTCTATGCTATTCTTTGAAACGTCAACACCTAAGTTGAGTATGTCTTGAGTTAGGTTTCTTATTTCCACGATTTTTCTATCTATCTCGGGACCTTCTTTTTTACCAGCATCCACGGAACAACCACCCAACATTTCTGTTATTTCCACGTTATTGAATATTGCTTCATGATTTGGTCCATCTTTACGAAGGTTTTGCGCTGATTTTGAAAAAATCGAAAAAAGGAAAAAAGGATTTCGCAGGAAAAATGTTGTGGTGTTAATATTGAAATTCTCATTTTCTAATGTTAACCAAGTATATGTTTACCCGAGCCAGTAATCGATTTATTTTCTTTAGTAGAAAAATCTAAGAAATTGCGACCTTTTTCCCTATTGTCTTAGTGAGAAGAGGAAGTAGTGCTTGCACCTAAATAGGAGAAGGAGAGCAGAGAGATGTCTCAACCCGCAAGCGCTACTTCGATTTTGCTTTCTTGTTAATGGCGCAGGTTTTGTAGGCTATACAGTCTTCGCAATTTAGGTTAGCATTCTTCGTTTGGCATTCTACTAATATTGCGCTGTACATTAATCTCCAACCTGCATGCCGATCTTTTGGATTTTCAAGTTTCTTTTATAATCTTTAGCGTATACAGCATAAGCTATAGCAAACAATGCAGTTCCGAAACCTGTTCCAATTAAACTTGAAAGGTCAATCATTGCGGGTCACCTTATTTCTATTCAAATGTGGGTAATGTACAGGATTTCTTCCTTTTTCGACTCTATTTCTGATGTTTCAGGAGTTCTCATGTTTAACCATCTTGCTTTTTAATCAACTAATGACCACAGACACATAAATAGGCATTTGAGATTTGTGCATAAAAATTATGAATAAGGAGTAACATGTCCAATAATTTAGGAAAATGCCATTCATATGTTTACGAAATACCGTAAATCGATGACATTCGTGTGATTGGGCCTCGACTGTTTATTGTGGCTGTGGTCAGTTGGAGGCAGCAATTGCAAACTGTCAACACGGTTTTTAGGGAATTCGCATTAACACTTGGCAGCTTTTTAAATGCGAGTAAAAAAAATGTTATGAAGACAATCATCCAGTGCAGCATCGAAACGCTTATCTAATGTCCAACAATATTCACTAAAAATGGAATTTCATCACGTGTTTCATAAAAATGCTGCACAAATCATAACTACGTTTATATGGGATGAAGATAACAGTGATAATTGTAAAGTAAAACAATGAGGAATAAGAAAAATGTTTGATATACTCAACGTTGTCTGGACGCTTGTAATCGTGGGATCAATGCTAACCATAGCGATTAAGTTGCGCAGCGAACTTAGAACCAGCGTCTAAGTGTACATTAATCTGCGTCTGCCAGATGCAGATTCAAACATCTTTTATCTTTTGCCCCTCAATTAGATTTTTTGTTTTCAAATTCCAACCAGTTCTATAGCAAAATCGGTCTTAAAGCACACTGTTTTTTTGATCCGCAAAATAGAATTTGACGAGTTGATCAGTATAGAGTGTCCAACTAGGTTTCACTTATTGACCACTATCACAAGTTTCAAATATGAATTCACCCAAATTAGTTTTCAGATGAAAAGTCAAATTATAGGATAAGTGAATGAAATGACACCTCTGAATAACTTGAAGAAAAAAGTCGAAGAAGATGCCAAGAAAGCAGCAGTTGATGCAAAGAAAGTCGGATCTAAAGTAGCCGTTGACGCAAAGAAAGTTGGATCTAAAGTAGCAGTCGACGCCAAGAAAGTTGGTGCAAAAGGAGCCGAAGAAGCAAAGAAAGTTGGCAAAGAAGCAAAGGAAACAGTAGAGAAAGCTAAGAAAAAAATCTAAGCAGCATTCTTGGAAATCACCTTTTTTTCTTTTTTAGCAACAAATTTGAATTCATTCTTCGGCATCTTCTAACTTTCTGCTTCAGGTGATTGACACAAGCTCAAATGTGCACAAGGCTTTCTTTCTTCAAATTTTAAGCCCTGACCTTTGTGCACGAAGCTTTATCTCAACAAAGAGGTTTTTGCATTTCCAAGATTTTTGATTTGTTTCTTTTCTTGACGAAGTATGTCCTGTTCAAATCTCATTTCAGTGTACTTAACAACCAAAGACCTTAGGGTTTGCTCTTAGGTAATCACTTCCTGAATCCATTCTCTAGCGTGAACCTAATTTGGACCTACCCTTTGTCGGGTTGCCGAAAGATTATGGGAAATACTTAAGAAAGACAACTCAAAGCCAATTGCTATGTTCGCTGTTAAATGTAACGGCGAAGAAGATGCATTTAGGAGCTTGATTCAGATGCCAAAGTCGTATTTCGATTCATTGAATCACTTCATTCAAAAAAGATATCGATGGATTATTATAGCGTGGATTGTTGCAGTATTAATCTCGCTTGTACTTATTCCAAGTTTCTTCTCATCAGTGTCCTACGACTTAACAGGAGGTTTTGGATCCCCCCCAAACAGTGAAGCGGACAAAGCCGCAAACATTGTGAGTGCCCAATTTCCAACCACAAACGCAAGTTCGCAAAGCATACTCATAGTCATTCAAAATGCCATTGTCTATTCAGACGCATTAAAGCAAAGTGTGCTTGCGCTCAACCAAACATTATCTAAGGACTCAAACATCGCCAACTACTCTGGCCAAGAAAGCCTCTATTCGCTAGAAGCGAGCTTGCTTAACGAGTCCTTGCCGGACATAATCAGCCAAACTGGAAGTCTCCAATCTAACATAGCCTCGATTAATTCGGGACTGTACATTTTAGAAGACAACTTATCATCACTTAGCACAAACCTTTTCCAGCTTCAATCAGGCTTAAACCAAACAGCCCAATTAGTTTACGGTATTCCGACTGCATTCGTAGGTGTATGGCAGGGAATCGAGGCTCAAGGCGTAACCGACACGAACATGGCTAACGCGGAAACGAACGCAACCACATTTAGCATCACATCTAATTTTGGCGGCGACGCCCAATCCATTGCGTACTACTCTGCATTCTTTAGTGCGTGGGAATCCAGCTTCCAATCACTTCCTAACAGCACATCAGTGCCCGACAGGGAAACATTCGCAATAAACCAGGCCGTCACGGCGTTCCTAAACAACCCCCAGCTTGATACACAGACAAGCCAAACACTAAGCCTTGTTGCATTTGGTCTAAACGTTACAACATGGAGCCAATCCGATGCAATCGCGAACTTGACGATTTCAGCAATGGCGCAAAGCATTCCAGCAGACGTTTCAGCTTCTCTGGGAGCTTCTCCAGCTATCCTCGTTAACGAACTTTACAATCTGGGGCCATCACCTTCAAACGCAACCCTTGGCACATACTCAATTTCAGTTTTAGAAGCTAGCTATTCTAACATGACAGCTGGAAATGCAGGATTTTCAGTTTCAGACTTAATGCAATCAGCATACCAGCTAGGTCCGACACACAGCGAAGCACAGACCTGGCAACTGGCTTGCGACCTTATAGCAAACGCAACCCAACAAACTTTCGCCAATTCCCCACTCTTCTCAATAAACAGCCAAGCCCTAAGCAACTTACTCTTTGAACTTTCACCCAATGCAACAGCATCTGAAGTTAACCAAGCAATCGACAATATCGTCACAAAACAACCTTACGAAAACTACCCGTACGCGCCTTCAACCTCGTTAACCGGGAACTTTGTCAACTCGCAAAACAACACCATGCTAGTTGTTTTAACTTTCTCGTCAAGCCCAAGCGACAACACGATCGCCCAAGTGCAGTCAGATGTAAAGAATTCTAATCTACAGACGCTTGGAACAGTTTACGTGACGGGAGGACCAGTCTTAACCAAAGATGTTGCACAAGCATTCATCCCTGCCCTTGAAATAACTGTCGGACCAGGCATAGGCATTTCCCTACTAATCGTCGGACTATTATTCCTAGCTCCACTGGCAGCGTTTATCCCAGTATTGCTAGGTGGCATCTCAGTTTCAGTAGCACTTGCCGCCATCTATGCAGCCATAGTGAAAATTGGTCACGGAAACCTGACCTTCCTTACACCCACACTAACTATATTGCTCATGTTAGGTCTCGCAGTTGACTACTCAGTGCTCCAACTCAGACGCACAAAAGAAGAACGACAAAAAGGCAAAACAATCAAAGAAAGCGTCGGAATCTCAATCAAATGGGCAGGACAAGCCGTCCTAACTGCAGGCATAACCGTAATCGTCGCATACATAGTCATGGCAATTGCCAACGTGCCCATCTTCAGCGATGTCGGAACTGCCATAGCACTAGGAGTGGCAATTCTGCTTGCAGCATCACTAACGCTTTTGCCCGCCCTTGAAATTGCACTAGGCGACAAGATCTTCTGGCCAGGAATAAACAAAAAAGCCGAGACCGGAAACAAACTCGACAAAAGCAAACTGAGAAACTTCGGAAACGGAACACTGAAGCGAAAAGTACCGATCATTATTATCATAAGTGTCATTGCCTTAGGCGCATTTGCTGTCATGTACAACACACCAACCAGCGAAGAATTCCTCAAACTTATTCCAAACTTCCAGAGCAATCAAGGCTTAACCGTATTGTCTAACAGTTTTGGAAGCGGCACTATGACTCCGACTTCCATAATCGTAACCACATCAACACCGATAATTTATGGAAATAACCAATTCAACCAGACTCTGCTCAATCAGATCGAGAAAATAACTGCGTCTGCTGCCGCCTCAAACGGAATAACCGCAGTCACAGGCATTACCAGACCATTTGGGAACGTATTCAATTATTCAGCGATAGACGACTTGGCTTTGCCAACGCAAATGCAGTACGAAGGTCAGATGTTTTCAACAATCGGAAAAGACAACAAAACCGCAGTAATCACAGTTAATCTAGCAAGCTCTGGTTTCAGCTCAACTGCCATCGACTCGTTAAAGGGAATGGAGAAAAACATCAACCAACTGCCCCTACTAAACGGCGTCACCGTTAACTATGGAGGAGAAACACAAGCAACATACGACAGTCAAACATTCATGGGAAACCTCATTCCAGAAGTCGTGATTATTCTTGCCGCTGCCGTCTACGTTATTTTATTCTTGCAGCTACGTTCAGCCTTCACCCCTATCCGATTGATAATTACTATACTCTGCAGCGTAGTGTTTTCACTAGCAATAACTTCAGCAATATTCTACAATGCACTCAACCTTCCAATCCTCGACTTCGGACCCCTCTTTGTCGTCGTAACTATGTTAGGAGTCGGAATCGACTACGACATATTCTTCCTAACTCGCATACGCGAAGAAGTTCTCAACGGCAAAACCGACAACGAAGCAATCGTAACAGCCATCGAAAAAGTCTGGGTAACCATCCTTGGCTTAGGACTAGTTCTTGCCACCGTATTCTTGTCACTAATGGTAACCAACATAGCGGTCCTCGCAGAAATCAGCCTAGCAGTCGCCGCGGCCATCCTCATAGACGTAACAGTTGTAATTCTACTCTTCGTACCATCACTGATGGGCCTCGCTCAAAGACTCAACTGGTGGCCATACAAACTCTCCAAGACCAAAGAAACAGAAGCAACAGAAAAATAAAAAATATACAAACAACCCATAAAACCACCTGAGCCAGAAATAAACTGGCTTAGGAAACACTATTTCCTTTACATTCAAACTAAACGTTTACCCATAAAAATTCCCAGGCACAAACACACGATGACGTTTTTTTATATCTGAAAAATATTTCAGATAGGACATGATCGAGTATCTCGTCTATGCCGCCGCTGCAGCCACCCTGCTGGCCGCACTTGCTTACATACGCTCAATGTTCAAAGGCGGCGCCAAGCCAAACCGTGTATCTTGGCTTATGTGGGCGATAGCGCCTTTCATCGCAGTCGCAGCATCAGCCTCAAGCGGCGTAGGCTTAGCAGTAGTGCCAGTTTTCATGGCAGGTTTTGGCCCATTTCTAATTTTTGTAGCCTCATTTCTAACTAAGAAAGCCTACTGGCAACTATCCAAGTTCGACTATTTCTGCGGCTTCCTGTCTGCGCTGGCGCTCGTCTTCTGGTATTTGACGATGAACCCGAACGTGGCAATTTTACTTTCTATCGCAAGCGATGGGTTGGCAACGGTTCCTACGTTGACAAAGGCGTGGAACTACCCTAGAACCGAATCTATTTGGCCATTCGCAACAGGCATCTTCGGCGCATCTGCTGGATTGGCAGTAGCAAAGCCCTGGGTTTTTTCAGCGTACGCTTTCCCTTTTTACCTTCTCATCGTAAATGCGATGGTCCTCGCGGCGATATACAAGAAAAAACTGTTCCCATTCACAAGCAACTAACTCACAAGATTCGCCAGTTTTATAAGCCGACGCAAAGTTTCACTACTCAGGGATAATTTATGGAACTTGACGCATGCATCAAAGAAAGAAGAAGCGTAAGATCATACACCCCCGAATCAGTTTCTAAGGAACAAATAGAGGCTATTCTTGAGGCGGGAATTTGGGCGCCCACAGCCATGCATCGTGAACCTCTTAAATTTGTAATAATCGAGGACAAGAAACTCATTAATTTTGTCTCCGACGAAACCAAGGTTTTAGTGCAACAGATGTCTCCGGATCTTGCCAAGCGATTTGCTACGTCTGAAGACATCATCTGCTATAACGCACCTGTCCTCATCTTGATCTGTGCAGAAAAAGACCAACAATGGGGCAGTCTTAATTTGCTTGACAGCGTCTTAGCCGCAGAGAACATGTTCCTGAAAGCTCATGGCATGGGGCTTGGAACTTGCTATATGGGTTGGATTAGCCGATTAACAAGCAAGCCAGATATTCTGAAGAAAGTTGGCGTCCCCGAAAACTGCGATATGCTAGTGCCGTTCATTCTGGGTCACCCAAAAGGAAAAGCAGGGGCTGACAAAAGAAAGAAGCCAAACATAATTAAATGGATAAAGTAGAAAAAGAACAGATGCCACCCAAGGCACCTAGTTCACTACTCTAAATTTTTTGTAATTTCTTATTTTATGAAAGCCTTTTCCAATACAGCATGTTGCTTCTAAACTCAAGCGCGACAAGCCCCTTTCCGCGCAGGTAACTCAAGTAAGCTTGCGTTATGGTGTGCATTAGGAAATACTGATTAGCCTTTGCAGCTTCAATGCCGAAACGATCACACAATGACTTAACCGCTTGCTCTGTGGTTTTCTCCTCAACCAGCACGGTCAACAGATGCTCCTCTGCAGTGTCAATGATTTTCGCGTATTCATCAATCATAGGCGCAGCGTTCGATGTTGGTTCTCCATGAGAAGGCACCAGCAATTTCATGTTTAGGTTTCTTAGCCGGTTTAATGTTTCCTTTTGCTTCTCCACGTTCACCAAATATGGAAGTTTGTGTTTGCTGAGGATTTCCTGAGAGAACACAGCATCAGCGGAGAAAACAACGTCGTTAAATTTTATGCCGATTTGGTTTGGTGAATGTCCGGGCAATGACAGTACATTCATAACAACTCCACCTATCTCCACCACATCTTCTTGGGTCTTTATGATGAAGTCAACTTTCGACGCCGCTGCCATGACGAGCTTGTTCTGGAGCTCCATTGGTGGGTTGGCCCCGGAAAACAAGCAAAATGGTTGAAGGTAAGGATGTTGAATAAAGTCGGCTTCAACGTCGGATGCGTAGATGGCGGCGCCGGTTTTGCTCTTGAGATAAGAGTTTCCCCCGCAATGGTCCGAATGAAAATGAGTATTAATGATCGCTTTGAGCTGCAAATGCTGACTTTCTAATATGCGCAGTATTTTTCTGCCTGTGTCATCATCAACTCCGCTGTCTATGAGGACAGCTGAGTCGCCATTTTTGATGAGGCCTATGTTAGTGACATTAGGAATATAGTAAACGTTGTCCTCGACTTGTTTAAGCTCCATGTTGTCGCCGCAACTTGTTGGATAACCGATAATATGAGTATTATCGTTCCTCCAACTTCTTCTGTTTACCTAATATTTCGTATAATCCAATTTGCTAAGCGTTTTTGATTGCCTTTTTCTTGCATAAATAAACACTGGGAGAGCGGCAAGTTGCGCGACTACAGAAAATGTAATCAGCGCAGGAATCGAAAAGTCGTATAGAAAACCCATTAACGTATTTCCCAATAAGTAAAACATTCCAAAAGCCGTGTCAAAAAAACCAAAAGCTGTGCTTCGACCTTCTAGCGGGACGGCGTCAACTAGAACAGCTTTCAATAATGAATCCTGAGCGCCCATTCCAACACCCCACAAAACCATGCCAAATAGAGCAAAATATAGTCCGCCAATGAAAACAAAGGGGGCAAAGAAAGCTGAAATGGCAAAAGCCAAAATGACTGCCAATGAACCTATCTTATCAAATAGTTTACCAAAAACTAAGGCTGTAATTGCGCCAGTTGCCATTGCAACAGCATACAATATTGGAATGAGATAATTTGAAACCACGGCAACTTGTTGGAAACGGAAAGATATTAGCGAAAAGCCAGTAAACCCTGCAGCTATCAAGGCTCCCGCGAATAGATATGTCCAGTAAGCTCTAGAAAACCCTTTTGCAAATGACGCATTTCTTCTTTTTTCTTGCACATATTGATGAATTGATCGGGGGGAGAGATAGCGTGCAACAATCAAAGTACAAATGCACAGCAAGGCGGGAACTAATAGAATCGCAAAACCTGTTTGATAACCTCCCTTAAGTAACAAAACTAGGGCGACAACCAGTGGACCTATTGTGGCACCTGCTTGGTCCAAAGCTTCGTTTAACCCAAAAACCCAACCTTTACCCAGTTCAGGTGTCGTGTAAGAAAGCACGGTTTCAACCGAAGGTCGTCTAATTGCCCTACCTGTTCGCTCAGCAACAACAAGAAGCGCTGCGACAGGCCAATTTCCAGCAAGCGCCAGAGCTGGAACCGCAAACATGTTAATGGCATACCCGATAAAGATCGTGACCCAGTATTTCCCAGTTCTGTCGGCAATGTATCCTGAAACGGAACGGAAGGCGTAGCCCACAAACTCGCCAAATCCTCCGACAAATCCGACGATGGCTCCACTAGCACCCAATGCACCTAAGAATGGACCGACAATGCTTCGTCCTCCTTCATAAGTGAAATCAGCAAAAAGGTTCACTATTCCGATTATGAGAACGAAACGAAAAAGCTTAGACTTGGCTATATCCAAACTTTTTTCACCCATCACCAAACGTGATAACGAAGCTTTTGAAAGGTTCGAAGCATCAAAAAAGCCAGCCTCACACGCCGCTAATCAATAAACAAAGTGTATTTGTTCGAACTTAAAACTGCACCGCCAATCTTCATGTAGCCAAAATTTTTTACGAAAACTTTCATAATAGTTTTCGTTCACACTAATTTTCTATTATGGTTCGTTTAGCACTCGCCGCGTGACCAAATAGACGATTACGTTACTGTTAAAAGCTAAACTCCCAACTAGTAAATGGTGAAATAATGCATTCCAAGACGGACGAAGGCAAGCAATACCATATAGGTTGTGGAGCAGGCGACCTGGATGAGACACTAATTGTCCCAGGAGATCCAGACCGGATCCCGAAAATCGCACGCACTTGGGATAATTCCGAAGAAGTAGCTAGCAACCGTGAATTTCGCAGCGCAAGAGGAGTCTATCGCAGTATTCATCTGTCGGCGCTCTCCAGCGGCATCGGCCCCGCGTGCATGGCAATCGTAGTTAACGAAGCTTCACGAATAGGGGTCAAGAACTTTATCAGGGTGGGCAGCACTGGATCACTGCAACCAAATGTGAAACCTGGCGACGTGGTAATTACCTCAGCTGCCGTTCGTCTAGACGCAGCTAGCAACTGTTACATCATACCAGAATACCCAGCAGCAGCGAATTATGAAGTGCTCTTAGCCCTTATCGAGGCTGCCGAACGACTTGAAATATGCAATTATCACGTCGGCGTGACAGCAACAACGACGGACTTCTACGCAGGACAAAACCACCCAACTCGAAAGGGACTAACCACTGAAGAGAACTTGGTTCCAGCCCTGCAAAAAGCAGGGGTTTTGAATGTTGAAATGGAGACGGCTACGCTATTCACGTTAGCGAGTATCTTTGGTTTGAGAGCCGGCGCGGTGTTGGCAGTTTACAACAGTCACGTCACGGGGGAGTTCAAGCCTCATGCAGGGGAAGAAAATGCTATCAAAATCGCGAACGAAGCCGCCTTAATCTTGAATGAATGGGATTCTAAAAAGAAAGAACAGAAAAAACGGCATCTTTCGCCGGCACTCTTTTCAAAGTGAGAAAATCGTCGAATGCCTACGGGGTTGGCTCATCGCGCTCCTGTTCTGGGGGCATTTCCGCCGGTTTCATTTCTTCAACAACAACTTCTTCAGGCTCAACGGGTTCCCTTGTCGACCGCATGATGACACCTGCAACCGTGAAAGAGAGCGCAGCATACAGCAGATATGGAATCATAGCGTTTAGGATGTAGTATTGAAGAATTTGCAAGCTCAGACTACTGCCAGGGTTTGACAAAGTTAGGCCTTGATAGTTTACAATTGCAGCGATGACCGCGAAAACAATGAAAATTATACCAAATATAGAAGCGATTTGCCCAACTGTTTTGATGTTTTTGTTCATGTCTGCTTTTCTCCAGACGTCTGTTATGTTGCTAGCGCCTTTTAAATCATTACCATAATCATTGGTAAGTATTGAACACCCGAAAAGAATTAACGGACAAAGAAGAATACTCTTATGGATGTGATGTTTTGTCCGATTCGCTTTCTAAGGCGAGTGAGTGGGTGTACCGTATTTTCGATCGAAGAACCATATCCATAAAAGCGAAAAATGACAAAGTGCGGAAAATTGCCGCAGTCGATTTGGCAACCAACCTATCGTTCGCTATTGACGTCCCAATGGAGGTTTCTTTGGAAAGCCTGGAAGTTTCCAAAGAATACTTCGCTTCGATAAAAGTGTACACTGCACAGAACACCGAGGCGGCACCACCCGGCGCTGCAGAGTTTTTCAAAGTTGTTGATGTAGACCGACCTATGGATGAATTCATCAAAGCATATTGGCTATATCCGAAGATGATTAAATTCGAACTTGTAGAGTTCGAATCAACATAGGCGCTACATTACTCTGTCGCTTTACTTTAAGAAAAAGCAAGAGGACTAATTAATTTCAGAAAGAACCTGAATTATCTTATCGTAGGGAGGCTCGACCGCCGGATCCTCAGTTATCCAAGTGTAGCGGACGATACCTTTTCGGTCAAGAACAAATATGCTTCGTTTGGAAACTGTGTAACCTTTGATACCTGCAAAGTCTGGAGATTCAAGATTGTAAGCTTTCACGACTTCGCGGTTGACATCACTAAGGATCGGGAAAGTGAGTTCGTTTTTCTCAGCGAATGCTTTGTTTGAGTAAGGATCGTTAACGCTTATTCCTATTACTTGAGACTTTAGGTCAATGAGCCTATACATACTGTCGCGAAAAGAGCACATTTCCTTTGTACAAACATTGGTGAAGGCACCGACAAAAAATGCAAGAACCACCTTCTCCCCTTGAAAAGATCGAAGTTCGCACATTTTCAAGTTCGTATCTGGAAGTATGAAGTCGGGCGCTGCTTCTCCAACTCTTGGAGTGTGAGGCAAAGGCTTTACGGAGGACATGTCAAAAACCTTAACCATCTTAGGCTGAATCGCCTATAAATCAATAGCGTTTCTACTCAAAGGCAAATGCGCGAGGGCAAATCTTATTCAGCTCGCAACCAGCACAATTCGGCTTCTTGGCGAAGCAGACTTGTCTTCCGTGGAAAATCAGCAAATTCGCCAAGTGCATCCACTTTTCTTTAGGAACCAATCGCATAAGGTCTTGCTCGATCTTTTCAGGGTCTTCATTCTTTGTAAGTCCCAGCCTCTGCGAGAGGCGGCGTACATGAGTATCGACCGCAACACCTTCGACTTTTCCATACGCCCCATAAATGACAATATTTGCAGTTTTTCTAGCTACGCCAGGCAGCTCCATGAGATCCTCCATTGTCTCGGGGACTTTGCCACCGAATTTTTCGACGAGTAGCTGCGCAGCCTTTTGGATGTTCTTAGCTTTGTTATGATAGAATCCTGACGATTTAATGTCCTGTTCAAGCTCTGTTATTTCGGCATTTGCGTAATCTTCAGGTTTTGTGTATTTCTTAAATAATTTTTTAGTAATTTGATTAATCGTAACATCCGTGCTTTGCGCAGACAAGATAGTAGCCACAAGCAGTTCAAGGGGAGTAGAGTAATCTAAAGCAATTTTTGCGTCAGGAAACTGTTTTTCTAAGATATTGATTATTTCGGCTGCGCGTTCTTTCGGTTCAAGGTAGATTTTAGGTACTTTCAATTACTTTCCTCCCTATTTGATAAGATCACTCAGACTGCAACATTTGATTTATGAGATCCACCAATATTTTAAGTTGCACTAATGCTCAAGACGGACGCTTGACAGCCTGACCAATATCGTTGTGCCTTTTAATGCTTGGATAATTGCATAATTTTTAATAATATTTATGAACAAATCTCAAAATAATTTAAATTTTACCCGACATACATCCAGTATAAGAGACAAACGGTGGTGATTAAAAAACAAACGCACACAAAAAACTTGAGACACGAGAAGTGCCTTAACATGAGCACCCGAATTGGAGTTTGGCGTAGAATGAGAAAAGAAGACTAACATGATGAACATTAGTCTCAATCTGAAGCAGACGCCCAAAGAAAAGCAATCATCTCCTCTTGCTGGTTCAGGGGTCGCTTCGCATTCTATCGCCCTCCAACTGCGTTCGCTTGAATAGTTTTTCGCCGCAAAACTTTTAGTCAGAAACGCTTGACTTTCTTTTAGGTGAACAGAATGGGAATGAAACTGAAGGTTGATGGAAAAGATATCCCTCTTAACGAGTTTGTCGAAAAATTTGTGCAGGGAACTATTGTCGGTGGAATATCTACCCTCAAAGGAATAAAAGAAGATTGGAAGAAAATAGAGGTAGAAATTACACAATAAGCAGAAATCCGGACTAACCGGAAAACTGCACTTTTGTTTTTATTTCAGCAAAGAATTCTCGTTTTGCTTTGCAGATTGGACACACGTAAGGTGGGTCTTCCCTGAAGACGACGTAGCCGCATTGTTTGCAGTACCACATTTTGGGTCCTATTTTGACCATTTCTTCTTTTTCTTCCTCCAAGGGGGCTTTTGCAGAGGTTCTGGCTTCTTTTGGTGCACTCGCGGCACTGAAAGCTCTTGCTTGCTTGTCCATTGGTCTGCGTTCGGGAACTATAGGGAGTTCCTTTTTGCCTTCAGAAACTTCTTTGTTAACATACAGACGACAGTAACAAGCCCCATATTGGGCCACATCTGGGTCACGGTAGTCACAAGGACAGATAATGTCTCTGTCCAATTCGAAGACGCCAGAGGCAAGGCGGCATGGACAAGAGGGATAGCCATAGCGTTCCTCGTTGGTTTTGAGCCCATCAAGAAAAGACTGAAGAAGGTCAGCATCGGGAATCAAGTAGCAACCGTTAGTTTTAGCATCCGCTTCGGCGCGCTTGCGGAAATCTTCTATCGTGCCGGTCACAATTCCAACTCCTTCTTGAGAAGGTCTTTGCGGAAACCCGTGATGACCTTTTTGCTGTCCACGATAATAGTGGGATAGCTAAGGGCACCGCCCAAATCTTGAATATGTTTACGGATCTTGTCTCTGTCTGCCTCTGTGCTAAGGTCAACATCGACGAATTCAAATTCGACTTCGTTATCTTTCAAGTACTGCTTAGTCATTTTGCACCAAACGCATGTGCTAAGCGCGTAAACGAGAACCTGGTGCTTAGAGTTTTTGCCTGAGACTTTAGAAATGTTCATAACAAAATCAGCTCTGCTAGAAACTGTTGACTATTGGAGCATATAACTTTTTAGCTGAATTAGCTACCATTTCAGCCAGGCCTAAGATATTCAAAGGCATTCTGGACTACTTCTGATAAAGCGGGATGGATATGCATGCTTCTGATGATGGGTTCGTAGCTTTTGTCCTCGGTGTTCATGGCGTTTATTATTTCCTGAATCAAAATTGAAGCCTCCGGACCGATGATGTGGGCTCCCAAAATTTTGCCTGTGCTATTTTCCACAATGACTTTAACAAAGCCTTCTGGAAAACCCATGGCGGCGCCCATTGCAGTATCCTTGTAAAATGCTTTACCAACCAAGATTTTGTGTCCTTGCTGCTTCGCCTCTGCTTCCTTTAGCCCGACGGATGCAACCTGGGGATCAGTAAATACAGCATGCGGCACTGAAGAATAATCCACTTCTGCTTTGTGATCATGAACTGAATTATGCCAAGCGATACCAGCTTCGTAGTTAGCAACATGCTTAAACATGTACCTGCCAATGGCGTCGCCGAAGGCCCAAATATTCTTCTTACCCGTTTCAAGAAAATTATTGACCATTATGTAGCCGTTCTCGTCCAGTTTGACTCCTGTTCGCTCGGGCTTGAGAAGATCAGAATTAGACTGTCTTCCCACAGCAATCATCAGTGCCTCCGCACGAAATTCCTTTTGACTGCCATCTGCCAAGTTTTTAGCGATGACAATTATCTCGCTTCCTTCTTGTTTTACTTCTTCTGCTTCATAACCCGTGAACAGATCAAGGCGCTTTTGCAGTTCGATTTTGAGAAGGTCACTGACTTCAGGCTCTTCATTTTTAAGAAGGGTTACCGGTCGCTGTATCAGAGTAGTTTTTGTGCCAATGCCTGAAAAGAAATGCGCATACTCTACGCCAACGTAGCCTCCGCCCAATATAATGAGGCTTTTAGGCGGTGCCTGTAATTCTAAAACCGTGTCGCTCGTAAGATAAGGCACTGAACTTAAGCCTTTGAGATTGGGGATCTTCACCCTCGAACCTGAAACTATGAAAATGCGTTCCGCCGTGATTGTTTCGTTGCCTAATTTTAGAGTATAATCATCGACGAATTCGCCAACGGTTTTAAACCACTTCATTCCCGGCGTCGCTTCTACCGCTGCGGCTTGGTTGCCACTGTCTTCATTAACCAAATGGTGCATTCGCATCATAATGTTACCAAAGTCAACCGAGTTAACTTGCGCGTTAACCCCCAGCTTTCCTGCTCCGTGAACAAGCGTTGCAACATCAGAGGGATAAATGAGCATTTTAGAAGGGATACATCCACGATTAGAACAAGTCCCGCCCATAGGTCCAAAATCAACGACGGCGGTTCGAAGACCGCTTTCCACTGCAACACTGGCAATTAACATGCCACTGCCCGAGCCTATTACAAGTACGTCAAAACGTTCCACAAAATTAGCCTCAACAATTAGGTTTGGTTTTGGAACCAAATAAACTTTTCAAAAAAAAGCGGGCCTGTGCAAAAAGGAGAGCCACAAAACTCTTTTATTTTCCACCTTTCATAGTGCTAGTGGTGATTTTATGGCTGCAGCTAAAAAGAAGGCAGAAGAAGAAAAGAAAAAGAAAGAGTATTACGTGAAGAAAGAAAAGAAAGCATCAGAAGTTAAGAAGAAGTAAACTCTTGTTTCAGGAACGCCGGGATGCACCGCGCGTCTTGGATAGGGTTAAACTTCTCAATTTCATTTTTCTCTAACGGAATGGCCACGCGTGAGACCATGCCATGCAAACTGAAAGGCAAGCGTATAAGCCGCATTTCACCCGCCGTTACCCAAGCATCGATTTCAAAACCCAAAGATTTCACTTTTTCCGCCAGTTCAAGCCTTGCCTTGGTTCTTAACGAGTAGGCATCTGTGTCGAAGACATGAATGTGAAAACCCCTACCCGAATAGACTATCCTCAACCGCGAAAACTGCTTCGCCAAATGCTCATACAAGCTAACTGCTTGCTCTTTCACAAGACCAAGTTCAATTTCACAAAAACCTAGACCTTGACCCCTCGCCATCTTATCCGCCAACGTCCCATGAACGGGGCAAGCTATGTTTTCGGGATCTAGGTCGAACGCAAGTTCTTGGCCTATAGCAGCACCATCTTTGTCATAGCATGTTCGGTCATAGTAGACAGACTCGGGCACAAACTCCAGTACTTGATTTCGAACATCTGCCAAGTCAACATAATCATCAATTATAATGGTGGTTTCCGCGTCTTCCGCGTACTCTTTAGGATAAATTTTTGTGTGCCTGCCTATAATGACTGCGAACTTTGTCTTACCTTGCCGCCCAGCAAGCCAATCTGAGACTTTTCCGACGGCAAAATCGTTGGTATAGAACTCTTTGCGTTCCTCCAAAGTGGAAGGGCGCATGCCCTTAGGCATGTAATAATGCGACATACAAACCAAACTATACACCACATATGTGCTCAAAACTTTTTTGGCAAGCAAACAGCAAAAAGCTAATATTCCCGGGTCGCCGACTAGAAAATGGTGAATTTTTTGCCAATTGACCCTGATTTTCAAACCAAACGAAAAGTTACAAGCGAACACAACGGCCACAAAGTCTGGGGCGCAAACGAACCCGGCAAACTGGGCATCCACGGAACCTACTCAGCCGTCGACTGGGACATCTGCGTCGGAGACGGCGTATGCATCAGCGTCTGCCCAGTTTCTCTCTATGACTGGGGTCAAACACCCAGCGGAGACAAACGTTCTGACCCGGCACGTGAACCCGACTGCATCCAATGTCTTGCATGCGAAACACAATGCCCAACGGGGGCCATAAAAATTACTCCGCCGCCTTAGGCGGCTTCTCTTTCCTCAAAACTAATAATGCTATTTTTGCAACTACGAATGCATTCTAATCCACATTATCTTCCCCTTTTTCCTCAAGTAGACCAGCAATGCAATGACTAAAGCAACCAATAAGGCAGTTATGAATAGCGTTGACGTAAAGTTTTCTTGGGCATTATTTGGTGTTGCACTGGGTTCTGGTATTGGTTGCTGTGTTGGAGAAGGTGAAGGAGTTATGATTAGGTTTACAGTTGAAGTTGGAGATGGGTTTGGAGAATGAGTAGCTGATGGAGATAGAGTAAGTCCTGGATTTGGCGTGGGTGTCACCATTACTAAAGGTAAGTAATTCGAAGTTGGAGTTGGTGGCTCTATGGAAGATACCGTTGTTTCAGAAACAGCTAGACTTGTTTCCACTGTGAAAGTGACATTTTGAGAAGCATTCATGGTTAAGGAACTTGGAAAGAAACCTGCCCTCGGATAGTACAAGACTTGCGTGCCTACATCTACCTCCAATGTATGCTCTCCTGAGCCAGCTTCTATTAAAGCCGCAAACTGACACGCACTGGGAAGGTCAAAGCTAATGGCTTGATTAAGGCCTTGATTAACGAGTGTCCCATTCCATAAGACAAATTGTTGCCCGTCAATGACACAGTTTACCGATTTGATAGTGTTAAGCGGTGCTAGTTGTCTGGGGTACTGTTCCACGTACCACGAAATAGGCTGAGTAACAGTAACGTTTAGCGGCACAATACTCCCATAATAGGTTATGTTTTCTGGAAACTGAATATCAATTGTTGGGGGGTCTTCAACAGGTTGAGTGGGATTTGGTGGACCAAAACCCGTTGGATTTCCTTTTGCCACCTGAAAATGCATACCAATCGCAAAAAACAATGAAATGAAGATTACGATGACTGCCATGGACGTTTTCATACTCAAACCTATCCTCTTCTCTTCCTGAAGTAAATCAGCAATACCACCACAACCGCTGCAACCACAACGGCTGCTATGACTAAAGCAGGTATAACGTTCTGCTGAGGGGAAGGTGAGGGAGTAGGGGTATAATCTAGGAGAGGGGGTAGCGTCTGAGATTGTTGGTCTGGATTAATGGGAGCGTTTACCCACTGGTAGCCGATACCAACGTACGAGCTTTCCCCGTTCACAGTAAGCCCTATTCCATACGGTCGAGGCCAATTGTCGCCGCTTAGGCCAGTTTCTGTCGTGTTGCCACCTGCATAAAACGAAACGAATATGGGCCAATCTACTGTTCCGACGCCGTTTAGGTAGGGAATCGTGGAACCGACTAAGTTGAATTGGATTTTTATCGTCTGCGTTCCTGTTCCGTTGACGGTATAGTTTAGCCAGCCTTGCGTTTGCCAGGTTGCGTTGCCTTGGTAGTGGTTTGGGTAGGGGGATATGAGTCGGTCGAAGCAATCTATCGTTACGTTGCTGTCTTGTGCGTTTATTCTTAGATTGCCAATGGTTGGGCTGTCTACGAGTAGATCGCCGTTTGGTGAGTTTAGATAGAGGTTAGTGAAAATCCATGTGCCATTGTCAAGGTTTGCGGTTTCGTAGGTGCCATTTTGCGCAAAAATGATGGTGGCGTTTTGGGCTGGTATCGTGAATTGAGTGTTTGACGGAAAGGCGATCGGGGAAGAGGTTGCAGCGTTCGCGGGTGGTGAAAGTGTGGGTGATATGTTTGGAGAAGATGATGCACTGGGAGAAGGACTTGGAGATGGTGTGGGCGTTAATGTTGGAGATAATGAAGTAGTGGTGAATGGCTTTGAAAGGGGATAGCGGTCGCCCCACTGTTTTCCGCTGTTGTCGCTCCAGTAGTTTCCCCCGTTGGGATAGCCGTTGTCGTAGGTGTTGCCTGAACTGATTCCGTTAACCGTTACTCCTTGAGCATTGTTGAAGAAATTGTTGTGGTAGAAGGTGTTGTTTGTAGAGTTGTAGAGTATAATCGCTGCGCTTTCATGTGGCCAAATAGTTGACATGCCTGTTATGTTGTTTTCAGTAATCAAGTTGTCATGACTTTCCATCATTATTATGCCGCTGCAACCGCTCGCCATTACGTTTCCTTCAATTTTTACTAGATAACTGTTGTGAATTGAGATTGTGCCCGTCTCGTACCATGGAAAGTCAGCACCAGTTAATGTGTTATTAACAATGGTAATGTTCGAAGCCCCATCCAAGCTAATTGCGCCGTCCGTTGAAATTGAACAGTTCTGGATCGTGACGTTTGACACGCCGATCAAGAAAACCCCCCTGATACTGTGGTAGCCATTTCCGTCAAAAACTATGTTGCTGATGCCCACAATTATGTCCTCGTTTACATCTCCCGTTAAAGCATACCCGATTGCTGTTTGCTTTATTGGAGCAGTCGAAGGAGTGACAGTGCCATCACCATTGATGTTAATAACTGGTTCTTGTGCCCCGCTAAAATGCGGAAGGCTTACCACTGAAAATAGGAACAGTATGACTATTGCTGCTATGAATGTTTTCTTGCTCATAGCAATCAAGTAACTACTGGTTCAACTCACCTAAAAGATTGCTTGTAAAACTTTTTTGACACAAAAAACCTGTTCGAATTTTGATAAATAAGTGGTTCTTAAGAGTATCAAGCCTCAAACTTAAATTTTATATACTTGGGGAGTTAGCCAATCTTCTTTGGTCTTACCCATTGGGGAATTTTCTTCTTGATTCACTTCTCTAACGTTTTGGAAACACCAGTTAGAGGTCTTTCAATGGATCGATTTACTTATTCTCAAACGGTTCTCAAAACGCCCCCATGTATCCTTCAGGAAACTCCGATGTAGTTACCTGGAAACGTGAAGGGGGAAACAAGTAATTACGGAAAAACCAAGGCTACTCATTCCTTGCACGTTAGTTTTGTCTTTAGAATTGACGTCGTTCTCAAAAATTTTCCTGAGTTCTATTACAAAATCGTAAAAAATGGATACTTCAAGCGACCATTCAACTAATACGAACGAAATTCTGGTACAATTCTGGTAAACAACTAAATATTCTGCGCGTGCTGAAACGCGAGGAAAATCATCGTTTACTAAAGGCTACAGAACATGTTTGAATCACGAAACAGAAAGCCAATTTTTCTAAAAGCGGGGTTGCTAATAGCCTGTCTCATAATTCTAGCCACTGTTCCCATCAGCTATTCCGCGACTTCCACAGGGTTCGTGGTACCCTGCACAATTGATACCACTGGAAACGCTTGGAACGGAGAACTAGCCTTTGGCTTGTCCCAATACAACTCCAGCAACTTGCAACAGGTGATTGCAAGCTACCTAGTAGTCATGCAAACCGATAACACACAAGCTCTTAATTTCATAGAAGCCAACGGCTCCTCCGCGAGCTACTCAAATTCCGTCAAATACATCGCACCCGACACTCTTATGGTCCAAGGCAATAGCGCGGCAAGCGAGTCATTTTTCTGGAACTTCACTTCGAACGAAACAACCGATTTCCCAAACGTTTACGGTCATCATGACCTCTGTTATAATCCTATTAACAACACTTTCCTCGCACTCCGGAACTACGTGAGAAACGTCAACGGAACCAACTACCTCTTTGACACAGTCGACGAGCTGAACGCGACAGGAAGTATACTTTGGAGCTGGGACACCTACGGCAACATACCTCTCACGGAGGCAGACCCCTTTAATGACACTTCATTAGTAAATGGGCAAACCGTGGTAGATTTCACCCACTCAAACGCCCTTCAATGGGACTACAACGACAGTCTCATCTACCTGAACGTACGCCACACAAACACATTTTACGCCATCAACCAAACATCAGGAAACATAATTTGGGCATGCGGACAGTTTGGCAACTTCACACTTGTAAATTCACAGGGCGACGTTGTTTCCAGCTTATGGTACCACAGCCACGACACTGCCCAAGTTGCCCCGGGGATCTTCATAATGTTTGACAATGATTTTCACAATGAAACCAACCCCTTAGATGCACACAGCAGGATACTGGAGATTTCTTTGGACATGCAGAACATGACCGCTCGTGAAATCTGGAGTTGGGAATCACCCACATCAGATTGGACTCAGTATTGGGGAAGTGCAGATATTTTGCCCAATGGAGATAAACTTGCAGTTTTTGGAGACCAAGACCACGAATTTGGTCAACAAGACCAGACTAATCAGACAGGTGCTGTTATCGTTGAAGTTAACGCTACAGGCAGTGCAGTTCGGACATGGACTTTTCCAGCGGGTTGGGGGATTTATAGAGTAACCGAAATAGATGCGCAAAATCTGCAGCTGGCAACCACGGGTGTTTCATCGCTTAGCCTGCAACTCGCGACGGGAGTGACTCCAACACAAAGTCAAAAACCGGCCTCTGGCTTTGGAATAATAGATGTTTCCATTACCGTAGCAGCAATAACCACTGTAATTGCAGTTTCACTGTATCTGATTAGAAAAAGTCGCAAACGCGTTACTTTGTGAACCAAATGGATGGAGCCTGCCCTTGCAAAATCGTTACGAATCCGTCTATGAACCCAATCTAACCCAGTTGCCCGTC
The DNA here is from genome assembly GCA_035506455.1 of Candidatus Nanoarchaeia archaeon. Lineage (GTDB taxonomy): Archaea > Thermoproteota > Bathyarchaeia > Bathyarchaeales > Bathycorpusculaceae > JADGNF01. Next base: position 11,840 of record DATJPJ010000080.1, on the reverse strand, counting down.
GCTCCAGTTGCCAATGCCCCAGCCTCCAGCCTCAATGTCGCAAGAATCAGTGAACCACCAAACTGGTGGAAGATATTTGTAAGGCAGATTTGATTAGTGACTAATTCCGCAGATGATCATCCAGCTAAACTTAAATGTGACAGGAATCTTGCCCAGCTCTCTAAAAATAATTTAGACTGACGTAAGGAGCCTCTCGACAAAAGAAGGTTTGAATTATCACACGTGCAAAATTTGGCGTTTTTCATTGTCGGCTAAAATGAAAATTACAAAGTCGGAGAAATCCATGCAAAAATATTTTTCGCAGAAACAAAGAATTTAGCTTAAAAAAAAGAAAGAAAGATTGTTGTCGTGGCTTACTTTATCATAGTTGCAACTTTATTGACGTAATCCCAGTTGACCACAGTCCAGAACCCTTCAACGAACTTGGCGCGGTCATTCTTGTAATCAACATAATATGCGTGTTCCCAGACGTCCAAATCCATTAGAATGCGAAAACCCGGAAAGACGTTTACATTATGTTTCTCAACCTGCATAATCAGCGGCCTAGAAATACATTCCTGCATTGCTAATACTGCCCAACCTGAGCCTTCAACGCTGTTAGCAGTTTTAGAGAACTCCATCTTGAAACGATCAAAGCTTCCGAACTCCTTGTTAATTGCATCAGCAATGGCTCCACTCGGTTTACCCCCACCTTTTCCTGGAGGTGCCATGCAATCCCAAAACGCAGAATGCAACATATGGCCGCCAATGTGGAACGAAAGCTCTTTGAAGGTCGCTTTGGCGTCGATTTCCATGTTTTCTTTCCGGGCTTTGTCCAACTTTTCAAAGATAGCATTCGCACCGTTTACGTATCCCAAATGATGCTTATCGTGATGTAGCTTGAGCTGTTCCTCAGACAAGAAGGGCGCAAGAGCCTTGTAGTCATAAGGCAACTTGGGAAGACTAAAAGAAGTTATAGTTTCAGTTTTGCTTTTACTAATCGTAAGATGCTCCATTTTACTCACCAAAAACCAATGTTTTCACAAGCAAACTAAACCTAATATACCTTTGCTGTATCCTCAATGTGAGCCCCCAAAATTTTAAGCATAACTTATAACTTACTTCGAAGTTAATCTTTTTCAGGAGAATTTTATATGACCAAGACCGATGAAAACCTAAAAGCTGCATTCGCAGGAGAATCTCAAGCAAACAGACGATACTTAGCTTTCGCAATGAAAGCCGACGAAGAAGGCTTCACACAAGCTGCCAAGCTCTTTCGAGCAGCAGCAGAAGCCGAAACCGTCCACGCCTTAAACCATCTAAGAACCTTAGGCGAAATCAAATCTACAATGGAAAACCTGAACACCGCGTTTGGCGGCGAATCGTTCGAGTTTATGAAAATGTACCCTGAATTCCTCGACGTAGCTAAGAAAGAAGGCAACAAACAAGCTGCATGGAGCTTTGACGTCGCAAACAAAGTCGAGAAAGTGCACGCTGGACTATACCAGAAAGCTATAGACGCAATGAAAAACAAGAAAGACATTGTAAAGGTCGACTACTACGTCTGCCAGACATGTGGAAACACTGTGGAAGGCTCCGCTCCGGACGTCTGCCCCGTCTGCGGCTCACCCAAATCAAAGTTCATGAAGACGGCTTAACCAAGCCAAAACTCCCTTTCTTTCTATCAGCTAATTCTTTCAGCAAGACTCTGCACATCCCCCAAAAAAAATAGTCAAACCTCCCTGAACGGATTGACCAGTTGGGTCAATGGTGGACAATCATGGGCAGACTGCTTTAACAAAAACCAACCCACTACAGACCCCAAACACCTGTTTTCACCATTGTCCCACAATGCAAAAATCCATTGACGGGACAAATGACCGGGTCCAGACCCGTCCCGGCCCGTTAACCCAGGACTGGCTCACCCATGTTGAACATTGGCTGAACATTGGTTTTCTGCATCGCGAACATTGGATTGAACATTGCTTGAACACTTGCCAAAAAGCTGCATTACCAAAAAGCAAACAGCTTCAACCCCAAAAAACAAGATTTCGCAATGTTCAACATTAAAAAAAACCCAAGCTGCGAACATACTACCCCCTCCCTCTCCTCCTGGTAACTGCGGCGCCCTCAACCCTCCCCCAAAGCCACCCCCGCTCAGCGGCTTCCTGGTTAAGAGCAAAAACGCACAAGTCTTCCACAACCTCTTCACTCTTTTGCAACAGAATTCAGGCCGACATCTAGCACAATGCGACAATCGCAGGACAATTGCTAATAAACTGCTTCCAAGAAAAGCAACCCGCACTAATCCCAGAAACAAGGTTTTTCTCGATTGTCGCGACGATTGAAAAAATTAATGTCGCGACAAATGACCGGGGTCCAAACCCCACTCAACTCACCCAATCCCATTACCAAAGTTCAAAACCTATTAATACGCGAAAACGTCCTTCAGTTGCAACTGGTCGGACAAAAAGCGTTAACCCCTCAGAAAAAAACCCGAACCATCGAAGAAATTAACGAGAAAATCCGCAAAGGCGACGCCCAAGTCTTAACAGCCGAAGAAATGAAACGGCTAGTAGAAAGCAGCGGCGTCGAAGTAGCTTTTAAAGAAGTCGACGTGGTCACAACAGGCACTTTTGGAGCGATGTGCAGCTCAGGCGCCATCATAAACGTAGGCCACTCTGACCCACCCATGAAAATTGACCAAGCATTCATGAACAACGTACCAATCTGCCACCCAGGCGCCGCCGTCGACCTTTACATAGGCGCAACCGCCATGTCAGAAACCCAACCTTATGAGTACGGCGGAGGACACCTCATAGAGGACCTTGTAGCAGGCAAAGAAGTTGAACTAAAAGCTTCAGCTTACGGCACCGACTGCTACCCCCGAACACAACTAAGAACAACCCTAACAAAAGAAGACTTAAACCAATTTTACCTGTTAAACTTCCGAAACTGCTACCAACGATACAATTGCGCGGTCAACACCCGCGACGAAACAATCTACACATACATGGGCAAACTCCTCCCAGGAATGCGCAACGCCACATACTCAGGCGCAGGCGAACTAAACCCCCTCATGAACGACCCCGACTACGAAACCATCGGAATGGGAACCAAAATCTTCCTAGGCGGAACCCAAGGCTACATCATAGGCGAAGGCACCCAACACGAAGCAAAAACCCAAAACGGAACAATAATGGTCAGAGGCAACGCCAAAAAAATGGACACAAAATTCCTCCGCGGCGCAACCTTCACCAGATACGGCACAACACTATACATCGGACTAGGCATCCCAATCCCAATCCTAAACGAAGGCATAGCAAAAAAAACCGCCATCCGAGACGAAGAAATATTCACAAACGTAGTCGACTACGGCGTTCCACGAAGAGACCGCCCAAAACTCGCCAAAGTCAACTACAAACAACTCAAATCGGGCACGATAACAGTAGGCGACAAAAAAATCAAGGTAAGCTCACTTTCAAGCCTCAAGAACGCCCGCAACGTCGCCGCCACCTTAAAACAGTGGATTGACCAAGGCGAATTCTTCCTAACAGCCCCAGTAGAACGACTACCCCTAGACACCGTTTTCAAACCCATGAAACAAACAGAAGACACACCATTCGTCGCAAACGTCATGCACAAAGCAGTCACATGCAAAGAAAACGAAGAAGTCCGAGCCATAGCCGAACGCATAGTCACCAAATCAGTAAACCACATAATCGTAATCGACGACACAGGCACACTCACAGGCATCGTAACCTCATGGGACGTAACACGCGCAATGGCACAGGGCAAACAATCCCTAACCGACATCATGACAAAACACGTCATAACAACCAAACCCGACGAACCCCTAGAAACAGCAGCAAAACGCATGGCAACCCACAACATATCCGCACTCCCAGTAATAGACGCAAAAAAGAAAGTACTAGGCATAGTCACCTCAGAAGACGTTTCCAAACTGCTCGGAAGGAAAAAAGCATGGTAAGAATACTCCTACGGTTCACAGAAAAAACCGTCGAGCAACCCCTCGTCTCACAAATAATCCTCGACCTAAAAGTACCCATCAACATCATAACCGCCCAAGTCAACAACAAAGGCGGAGAAGTCCTAGCCGAAGTCCCAGCAGAAAAACTAGACGAAGTCGTAAAAGCATTCCGCAAAAAAGGCGTCACCGTAAGCCTACCAAAACTAATCGAAGTCGACACAGAAAAATGCATAAACTGCGGCTCATGCATAACACTCTGCCCAGTAGAAGCAATCACAACCACCCAAGACCTCTCCATCAATTTCAACAAAGAAAAATGCGTCGGAAGCACATGCAGCGCATGCGTAGACGCATGCCCCGCCCGAGCAATAAAATCAGTAAAACAAAACGAAACACACAGCCACACACACCAACCAAGTCCCCTGAGCAGTTAACAATGAAACCATTATTCAAAGAAGCCTTCACCTACAAACAATCCCAATGCACCATAATCTGCGACAAACAAGAAGGCCTCAAAGCCGCCAAAGAATCAATACAACACAACAACACATTACTCGAAAACTACCTTAACAAAAACCCAAAATTCGGCTGGAGCCTCAAACCAACACCCACCCCACAAAAGCCACTTGTATGCAAACTTATGGCGAAGGCAGCAGAAAAAGCCAACGTCGGACCAATGGCAGCAGTAGCCGGAGTTTTAGCAGACCTAGCCGTAAAAGACATGATTTTAGCAAGTTGTGAAGTGGCAATCGTCGAAGATGGAGGCGAAATCTCAGCCATCTCAAACGTACCCGTCGATGTAGCTGTGGCAGCAGGCGATGAACCATTATCGAAACGATTTGGCTTTCGACTCACCGAATTCCCAATCGGCTTAGCCACAAGTTCAGGCCGCTTCAGCCACGCACTAAGTTTTGGCGACGCAGAAGCGGCAACAGTCTTCTGCAAAGAAGCAGGACTCGCAGACGCAGCAGCAACAGCGGTCGGAAACACAGTCAAGGGCGAAGACGTGAACGCAACCATAGAAAAAGGCATAGCAACAGCGAAAACGATTGTTGGCGTGGAAGGCGCGCTTATACTCTACAAAGGATGCGTCGGAACTTGGGGCAAGATTCAGCAAATAATCAAAGTTGACCCCGAAAAACAATGAACACATCAACAACGGATCAGTTTCAGAGCGAGACACCAAAAAACCAGCGCCCAACACAGCACTCAATCGCAAGATTTTCATCCAACCATTCAAAGCAACAAAACTCACATAAGCTTCGTAAAGACTTAAAGCACAAAAACGCGTAAGAAAGCTAAATCGGTGAACCCCATGAAACTAAACAAAACAAAAACCACAATGATACTCTATTTCGCAGTGACATTCCTAATGCTGACTACAGCACTTCCAACTACATACGCAACTTCGTCAAGTTTCGGACTCGTTAGCATCGGAGACTCAAACCAATCAACCTTCGGCGGCGTTTTTGTCTCCAATTTCACAGGCCCAGCCGATCTGGGAAACATAACACAAATCAACGTCTACTTAACAACAGGGGGAACCACAGCCAAAGCAGTAATCTACTCCGACCTCAACGGAGCCCCAGATGCACTGCTAACGCAGAGCAGCGAAGTCAACTTAGATGGAACTTCGGGCAGATGGGTAAGCTTCGACGTCTCATACGTAGGAAAGCCGAACACAACATACTGGCTAGGAATTTCACTTTCAAGCGCAGGCACATACTATTATGCATCAAACGTAACTGGCAAAGCAATTTACACCTCATCAGCTTCAGAACCACCAACCACATTTACCCAAGCAACCACAAACTCCAGCGAAGACCTCAGCATCTACGCAGTTTACACACCCACAACATCAACCGGAACAACACCAAACAGCCAAAGCAACAACTGGGTTCAAACCGCATTACTGATAACCGCAGTGTCCGGCGTCATCATAGCCGCCATCGCAGTAACCTTAGTTATCAGAGGCAGAAACAAGCAAAACAACCAATAAAACGCTCTCGATTTAGTTTAAACGACGACGCCTTATCCATACAAAAAAGAGAAAAACCGCCCAACCATTCCACATCCCTCAAAGAAGTTTAAAGACACACACTCCGAAATGCTTTTATTTCAAAACGATGTCATGAATTGACAGGTTCGAGGCTAATAATGATGGACTCGTGGCTTCAGGACAACGGCTCATTTTCACGATTCTATAGCTTCGAATACAGCTTTTATTATTCGTTTAACTAAGCCCAGAACACGAGGATTCTGAGAAAAGTTCTGGGCGGGCGATGGCTTATGAAAAATGAAAAATCTTCCAAAAAAATCGTGGTTAAATTCGGCGGTTCTAGCCTTGCCGATCACGAAAGGCTTTCAAGAGCGGTAGCTGCAGTAGCTAACGAAGCAAGGAAAGGCACGCACATAGCAGTCGTCGTTTCAGCCATGGGCAAAACCACAGATGTCCTCATGAGCACCGCCAAAAACAGCTCAAACGGAAAACTCGAAAAACACGAGCTAGACGACATCCTATCAATGGGGGAACGCACCAGCGTTCGCATATTCTCCGCCGCCTTGAGAACCAGCGGCGTAGAGTCACGATACTTCGACCCAATCGACGAGGACTGGCCCATCATCACAGACGCATGCTTCTCCAACGCAAACCCAATGCGACAAGAATGCAAAAACCGCATCCAACAGTCCGTGCTTCCCGTCGTCGAGAAAGGCATTGTACCAGTAATCGCCGGATTCATAGGCAGAACCACAGAAGGCAAAGTCACCACATTAGGACGAGGCGGAAGCGACACAACCGCATTCATCCTCGCCGAAGCACTAAACGCAGACGAAGTCGTACTGGTAACCGACGCCGACGGCATCATGTCCGCCGACCCCAAACTAATCCCTAACCCAAAAAGACTCAAAGAAATCGACGTCAGCACCCTCGTCGGCTTAGCAGATTCAGGAGCAAAATTCATCCACAGCAAAGCCCTAAAATACAAACCCAAATCCGTGAACGTACGAGTCATAAACAGCGCACACGGAGACCTAACCAAAGAAGGCACAGTAATCACAGGCGCACTAGCCACAGAACTAGGCGCAGAAATAGCCCACCCAAACCCCGTGAACGAAATCACAATAGTGGGACACCGCGTCTCGGACAACCCAAAAATCATAACGGACCTAGTAACCAAAACCAAAGCACACACCGAACTTCTAGGATTATCCATGAACACAGACTCAGCAATCCTCTACGTGTCAGCCGAAAAACCAAACGACACCCTCTTCGGCGAAATCCACGAAACCCTTTTGCAAAACCCCGAAACCCAAGCCATGGCCGTCAAGAAAGACCTGGCATTCCTCAAAATCCGTGGAGTCGGGTTAGAGGAAACGCAAGGTATCATCGGAAAAATAAGTGAAGTCTTGAGGCTCAACGGCATAAACATCAGCGGTATCCTAACCATCACCTCAAGCATCCTGCTTTTTGTGGACTGGAACCAACGCGAAAAAGCGCTCGACCTCGTCGACAAATCATTAAGGAGCAAATAAACATGAACCAAGGCAAAAAACGACGACTAACAAGAATATTCCAATCAGACAACCGAACAGTCATCGTACCCATGGACCACGGAGTCACCATCGGACCATGCATGGGCATCGAAAACATGCAGCAAACCATCAACAACCTCATCAAAGGAAAAGCCGACGCTATCCTCGTACACAAAGGCATCGCAAAACACGTTAACTGCTCAAACACAGGGCTAATAGTCATGCTTTCAGGCGCCTCAAACCTAAGCCCAAACCCCAACAACAAAGTCCAAGTCTGCAGCATCCAAGAAGCCGTCAGACTAGGAGCAGACGGAGTCTCAGTACACATCAACGTAGGCGCCCAAGACGAAGACAAAATGTTAACGATGCTAGGAAAAGTAGCCGACGAATGCGAAGTATACGGCATGCCCCTACTAGCCATGATGTACCCCCGAGGACCAAAAATAACAAACGAACACGCACCCGACGTGGTCGCACACGCAGCCCGACTAGGCGCAGAACTCGGAGCAGACATCGTCAAAACCAACTACACAGGCGACATCAACACCTTCAAAAACGTCGTTGAATGCTGCCCCGTTCCCATCGTCATCGCCGGCGGACCAAAAGCCAAAACCGCCAAAGACACACTAGAAATGACCACAGAAGCACTCAAGGCAGGTAGCGCAGGTCTATCAATTGGACGAAACGTGTTTCAACACGAAAACCAAACCGTGATGATCAAAGCGCTATCCGCCATCGTTCACGACGGCGCATCCGTGGAAGCAGCGCTGAAAATTCTAGGTGGCGCCCCTTGAAGGAACTCTGGGTTCAAATCGACAAGAACTCTGCAGAAAAAGACAAACTTAGCAGACTTGCCACAGAACTCAGCAACGCAACCATAGAAAGAAAAAGAATAACGATAACGTCGAGCAAACAAGAAATCACATTACTCGACAAACTCGACGAAGAAACAATCAAAGAACTGAAACGCCAAACAAAACCGGCCGCCCTAAAAATCACCATACAAGGCAAAGAAGACGAAAACGCAGCAGTTCAAGCCGCCGAACTCGGCATCGACTACATAGTCATAAACTGCCTAGACTGGCGAGTCATACCACTAGAAAACCTCATCGCCCGAATCAGCGGCAAAAGCAAACTCATAGCCGAAGTCACAAACGCCCAAGACGCCCAACTCGTCCTAGAAACACTAGAATTAGGCACAGACGGCGTCCTACTCAAGACCGGCAACGCAGACGAACTCGCCAAAACGGCAGCAGTCGTAAAACGACAAATCCCAAAAATCCCACTCATCCCAGCCAAGATCTTAACAATAAGCCAAATCGGCACAGGCGCACGAGTTTGCGTCGACACATGCGACCTCATGGAAGTCGGCGAAGGCATGCTCGTAGGCTCACAAAGCGCAGGCTTATTCCTAGTCGAAGCCGAAGTCCACGAGAATCCCTACGTGGCTTCACGACCATTCCGAATAAACGCCGGCCCACTATCAATGTACACACTAGGCGCTCAACAAAACACCCAATACCTCTCCGAACTAAAAGCAGGCGACGAAGTTCTCATAGTCAACCGCGAAGGCAAAGTCCACAAAACAAATGTAGGACGAACAAAAACCGAAATGCGACCACTACTACTAATCGAAGCAGAAGTGGAAGGCAGAAAAATCAAAACTATCCTACAAAACGCAGAAACCATCCGCCTAGTCACGCCAAAAGAATCCATCCCAGTAACAGCCCTAAAAAAAGATGATGAAGTCTTAGTACACATAACCGCGAAAGGCGGCAGACACTTCGGCATATCAGTGCCAGAAGAAAAGGTGATTGAACGATGACCATCCGAATTTGCGCCTCGCTTCAGCCAAAGACCACCACTGAAGCCCAAGCGCTAATCAAAAAAGCGGAAGAACTCCACGTCGACTTTGTTGAAGTCAGACTCGACCTCCTCCAGAGAAACGTGAGATTAGAAGACCTAACAGCACACATCAAAACCCCCTTAATCGCTGCCGACAGATCAAAACGACCAGAAGCAGACCGACAAAACATGCTACTATCCGCCGCAAAATCAGGATTCAAATACGTAGATACAGAACTGCAAAGCCCAAAACTTCAAAACTTCGTCAACCAAGCCAAAACCTCAGGCGCAAAATGCATAGTCTCCTCACACGACATCTACAAAACACCCACACTCCAAGAACTTAACCGAATCCTCGAAAGAGAAGTCTCAAGCGGCGCAGACGTATGCAAAATCGTAACAACCGCCCAAACAGTCGAAGACAACCTCACCCTACTCCAATTCATCAAAGACGCCCCCATCAGAAAAAAACCCGTATGCTTCGCCATGGGCGCATTAGGCAGAGTCAGCAGACTCCTATCACCAATGTTCGGAAGCTTCTTCACGTTTGCCGCCCTCGAACACGGCAGTGAAACCGCCCCGGGACAGATGACAGTGCAGGAAATGCGCACCGCCTACGAACTACTAGAAATCAAATAACGATGACAATCTCCGGAAAAACACAACTTTACGCAGTCATAGGCGACCCCATAGAGCACACCTTAAGCCCCGCCATACAAAACGCAGCTTTTCAAGCACTAAACATCGACGCACTCTTTGTAGCATTCAAAGTAGCCACAACCCAAGTAGAACACGCAATACAAGGCATGCGCAGCCTAGGCATCAGAGGCCTAAACGTAACCATGCCAAACAAAAACACCGTTATCCCATACCTAGACGAAATAGACGAAACAGCCAAACTACTAGACTCAGTCAACACCATACAAAACGAAAACGGCAAACTCCGAGGCTTCAGCACCGACGGCGCAGGCATTCACCGAGCCCTCGAAGAGAACAAAGTCAACCTATCAGAAAAGAAACTCGTATTGCTCGGAGCAGGAGGCGCAGCCCGAGCCATCGCGTTAGCACTTGCGCGAGAAGCAAAAGAACTTGTTATTCTAAGCCGAACACCCGAAAAAAATAACGAATTAGCAGAGATACTGACCAAAAAGTTCCAGACAAAAGTCACAACCGCCACGCTCTCTCAAACCAACATCACACAAAACCTTAACGACGCGGATGTACTTATCAACGCAACCAGCGCAGGCATGCATCCCAACGAGAAACAAACCTTAGTCGAACCCGCCTGGTTCAAGCCAAACCTCACAGTCATGGACATCATCTACAACCCGTTAGAAACAAGGCTCACCAAAGATGCGAAAGCAGCAGGCGCAAGAGTCATCAGCGGCGTGGAGATGCTTATTCACCAAGGCGCCGCATCATTTGAAATCTGGACAGGCAAAGCTGCACCCATAGAAGTTATGAGAAAGGCAGCGTTAAACCAACTAAAAACACAGGCGAAAAAACATGACGACTAAAAGAGCCGAAGCTATCGCGCACGGCGCAGCAACAATCATAAACGCCATGGCAACTGGAGAAGGCGCCGCTTTTGGAGTAGATCTTTGGACAAAAGCAGAAGTCAAACTCACCGACGAACCAGGCATCATCAGCGGCGAAATAACCTCCGACCCCTCCGAAAACACCTTGTTAATCGAGAAAACAGTAACTCACGTTCTCAAACGTTTCAAAGCCGAAAAAAAATTTGGCGCAAAAGTGAAAACACAATCAAGCATACCCATCGCCCGAGGCCTAAAAAGCAGCAGCGTAGCCGCAAACGCTGTCTCACTAGCAACCTTGGCCGCCCTCGGCGAAGAACTTGACGATTACGAATTGGTTAACATAGGAGTGGACGCCGCGTTTGACGCGAAAGTAACTGTAACGGGCGCCTTTGACGACGCATGTGCATCTTACTTTGGGGGGCTCGTCGTAACAGACAACACAAAGAGAAAATTAATGATGCGTATTTCATTACCTGAGGGACTTTCAGTTCTGTTTCATATTCCCTCAAAAAAAGAGTACTCAGCAAATTCGGACCTGAACAGAATCCGAACTGTAGCGCCTCTAGTGAAACTTGCTTTCCGAGAAGCAGTTCACGCAAACTTCTGGACAGCCCTTTCGCTCAACGGGTTGCTTTACTCATCCGCCCTTGGGTTTAACCCTTCTGTGGCACTTGACGCCCTTGGGGCTGGAGCTTTGGCGGCAGGATTGTGCGGTAAAGGACCGGCGGTAACCGCCGTGGTTTCTGATGAAAAAATTGACCAAGTGAAAACCGCTCTACAAAGTTATGAAGGCAGAATCATGCAAGCCCAATTTAACTTGGAGAAAGCCAGCGTGGTAACTTAACCTTGACTGAAGTAACCATTAAAAAAACTGAAACGCTGCGGGGCGAAGTTTGTGCGCCTCCGTCGAAAAGCTACACTCAAAGAATGGTAATCGCCGCCTCTCTCTCGCA
>DATJPJ010000079.1:0-8801 GCA_035506455.1 Candidatus Nanoarchaeia archaeon | reverse complement strand
CTTCGTATTCATCCTCATTTCCCCTTAACGTTCGCATTATTGACCGAGTAGACACAATCATAACCGCGACCGCTATAACCGAAATGGCAAAGACAAGAACCTCAAAGACCGGAATGGTCAAAACACTTGCAAAAGGAACCAAAAAATCCACAAATCCCATAGGTAGGGCAATTAAGACAAACCTTTTCCTTCGGGAAACTGCCGCCACCACACACAAATAGCCCCAACTAAGATGAATTAAGAGCGACGATACTCGTTCAAGAATCCCCCAGCCTACAAGGGGTAAAGCTTGTGAAGCTGGAAGAAAGAGGACTGGCTGACTAAGTTGCAGTTGATGATAAAGAGTTGGTGCAAAAGGCGTATTCAAAGCCAGAATTACGTATATGGCCACAGTATTAATTATTGGAAGCAAGCTGATGACGATTGCGTTTTCCCAAAAAGCCAAGCTGAGTCCATAACCCTGCGCATCCTTGACGTGTAATCTACCCCGGGCAACTGCAAAAACTGCGATTGCATAAGCAAGCCCCACTTCGAGAACGCTTGTTTGTAAACCATAATAGATACCTGTAGCGACACTTTGGAATCCAAAATACGAAATAAATGTGGGACCCGTCAATTCTTGCACGATAACTTTTAACGCTATCGCAAAGGCGTAGGCGAGCAAGGCGAAAATAAAAACTGTTAGGCCGAGGTTTCGCTTAAAATGCCAATAGATAATAATCGTTGCGCTAAAAACAATTACGACCAATGGCTGAAGAATAAATATCGAATCTATGTTCGGAATTTCTTCAAACACTCCATTTTCCTACATTCGGCCAGGTTAGTTTTGTTGCTAATGTTTTTCTTAGTTCTTTACCGGGTGAGTAATATGAGGATCAGTCATGATTACTCACCCGATACCGTCAGAGTAACTCTGAGTTGTCATCCCAATTCGGTCAAATTAATGCCTTCTCTTCATTCGGCAAGAAATCATAAGCACCCGGGAAAATAAAAGGCTTCAAAAAGAATGGAACAAAACACCCTGTAACGTTAATCGAATGGCTTTTTACAGTTGCGACGCTATCATTTAGAAAAGTTTTATATCCTTCGCTGCGAAAAACCTAACAGTTTGAATTGTTAGGAGAAGAAGAAATGTTTAAAAACAGTAAATATTATGCAGTAATAGCATTAGTTGTTTTGATGGCAATTCCAGCAATCAGCGTAGGCATCGCTCCGGCACTTGCAAATGATACACAAGCAACGTATCCGTTCGTCGTGGTTAACCCTAACCCTGCAGGAGTCAATCAACAGGTATATGTTTTCATGTTCCTGTCAAACCTACAGGTTTCAGCAGGCGGGACCACAGGCGCAAGATTCCATGGATTCACTTGCACAATAACAAAACCTGACGGCACAACAGAAACAAGAGGACCTTACACAGCAGACCCAGTAAGCAGCTCATACTTCGTGTACACTCCAAGCCAAACAGGCAACTATACCTTTGTCATGAACTATCCGGGCGAAGTAACCCCAGACACTGTAGGTCTAGGTGGCCACAGCCCACAGACCACATTCCTACCAAGCCAAAGCGCACCTGCAATATTAACAGTGCAAGCAAATTCGATACCGCTCTTGACTGGCAACCCAGCGCCTCAAGGCTACTGGACGCGACCAATCAATGCTCAGAACTACCTTTGGGGACAATTAACCAACAACTGGCTTATGCCAGCATGGGATTCAACCGGTCGCCAGTTTGACCAAGGCAGTGCCTATGTACCGTATGGCCAAGCCCCCAACTCTGCGCACGTTCTCTGGACGTTTCCGCTTACCTTCGGTGGTATCATGGGCGGAGAATATACCAACGCACAATTCACCGACGGAAGATCATACGAACAATTCTTCAAACCACCAGTAATCATCAGCGGCAGACTCTACTACAACTCAATCGTCGGTAGCGAACCCGAAACACAGGTAAACTGGAGCTCGATTATCTGTGTTGACATGACAACAGGCAAACAACTATTTGCCATACCCAATGCAACACTATCCTTCGCACAAATCTACGACTTCGTTTCACCAAACCAAGCAGGCGGAGAAGCATACCTTTGGGAAACAAGAAGCCTCGCAGGCGTACCAACTACCTGGCGCATGTTCGATGCTTGGACGGGTCAATACATGCTAAGCATCCAGAACGTACCCGCAGGCACGATCATGCCAGACAACGAATGGTTCGGCAAGACTCCAACAGGACCAGGCGACATCATGGACTACGCCGTTTCACCAACAGGATTGCTCACAATCTGGAACTCAAGCAAGACCATCCCGACTCTAGCAAACTTCCCCAACGGAACTAGCACTGGAACAAACGCATGGCAATGGAGACCAGTCAACATTCTAGGTGCCACACTAAACGCAGTTGGAAACTCAACCTTCTTCATGTACAGCTACAACAACTACACAACATCAGCCACATTCAACCCAGTTAACAGCGTCGTCACCGTAACCCCAGGCTCCAACTTCACAAGCATAAGCACAGACGGCAGACAACTCGTGACCCAACTCCAAAACTTCCCAATAGGCGGCTCAGTCCTTCAAGTAGGCTATGATAACGAAATAATCGTTGCCAACGCATCAACATGGCTCAACCAATACGGAAACCAGTTTGAAGACTTCGCCCAAGGTCCAATTAGAACGTTCTGCGGTTACAGCATGACCGACGGATCACTCCTATGGGGACCCACAACAATCAACTTCGCAGCACAGATTCCAGCTAACGCATCACTTTACCAGTCAAGCGTTATCGGTTATGCTCAAAGACAGATAGGTCCAGGCGACATAATGCCCCTATACTGCAAAGAAGTCGGCAGCTTCTACTGCTGGAACATCCGCACAGGCCAATTCCTCTGGGGACCCTCACCTTCAGCAACAGCAAAGAACGGTTTCGCCGTCTACAACTGGGAAGCAAAACTTCTCACACCCGATGGTTACCTGTACAGCTGGGGCTTTGATGGTATAATGAAGGCATACAACCTAACTACAGGATCTCTCCTCTGGACATTCAGCACAGGCGACGCAGGCATAAACACACCTTACGGATCATGGCCAATATACAACGGCTTACTGTGGATGGACAACAAACTCTACTTCCAAACCAGCGACCACGGCAACGGCGTACAACCACTCTACCAGGGTGAAGGTCTATACTGCCTCGATGCTCACACCGGCGCACAAATATGGAACATGACAGGCTGGTGGGAACAAGGAGCAGTTTCAGACGCAAACTACGTCACACACAACTGCTACGACAACCAAATCTACGACATAGCAAAAGGACCCAGCTCAATCTCAGTCACCGCAACACCAACAATACAAACCCACGGATCAATGGTAATGATTCAAGGAACGGTTAACGACATTTCACCAGGTGCAATGCAACTTATTTCAACCGGCAAATTCAACGCAGTCCCACTAGTATCAGACAACGACCAAGGCAGATTCATGAACTACCTCTACCAGCAACAACAAAAACCAACCGATGCCACAGGCGTTCTAGTTCACCTCACAGCAGTAGCACCAGACGGCTCATCCAAAGACCTCGGATACGTAACAAGCGACCTAAGCGGCCACTACGCACTAACATGGACACCAGACCAAATCGGAACATACACAATTACAGCCGCATTCGAAGGAAGCAACTCGTACTGGCCATCAAGCTCAGAAACATCGATCGGCATGCAAAACCCAACAGCCTCAGCAGCACCAGTAACCCCAACACCACCACCAACAATCACACCAGCCACCCCAACACCCACAATAGCCCCGACACCATCACCAGTTACATCACCCTCAGTCGCACCATCACCACCAGCATCAACTACTCCAGTAGCACTCTACGTCGGCATTGCAGCAGTAGTCATCATCATAATAGTCGTTGCAGCAGCACTCGCTCTTAGAAGACGCAAATAAACCAAAATCTCTTTCTTTCTTTTTTCTTTTTTTGAATATCATCTAGCAAAGATTATTTGCAGAAAAACCGACTATAACCAAATCGTCCGTTATTCAAATTTGTGAAAGCGGGAAGGGTAGTCGTTTTGCGCATCCTCTTGCGAACAGGCTAAATCGGGTCAAACATTCTGTAATTAACTTTTGACATATGCAACAGACTAAACCAATCCAAGGATATGCAACCCGTGAGGCGTAATTATTCTATCTCGCGATTACTACAGTACACCGAGCCATGTGAGCAACCCGCTCGCTAACCCCACCCAAGAACATTTCCGTGAGTCGACCTTCACCACCATGTCCAACTACCACAATATCAAAGCCATCCTCTGCCGCAGTTGAGACAATTTGATCAGGCGGATTACCCTCTTTTAACGTCGTCATTGCGACAATGTTAGGCTTGAGAATAGCCGCTTTCTCTTTGGCTTTTGTCAAAATGAACTCGTGAGCTCCCCGAAGATCTTTTATAAACCCGGCGACGCCCGCAGATACAGCAATAGGATCACCCGAGTTTCCGAAAACAGGCAATTCGACTACATTCAAAATAGATATCGACGCCGAGTATTTTTCAGCTAAGTCAAGCCCGAATTCAAGGGCTCGATCAGAGGATGGAGTCCCATCGTATCCAACAAGAATTTTTGACACCAAGAATGGTCAACCCACTATTTTAGAATTCGTAACGCGTTCATAGCTTTTTCGCATACGCATAAAGCTTTAGAACACGCAAACGCTAACTTAGTCGTGGAAGAATGGAGAAAGTTTGGGAAGAACTCAAGAGAATTGAAGCCCAAGCAGAAGAAATCAGAGCGGAAGCATTAGAAAGCTCGAAACAAATAACCAAAGTTGCTGAACAAAGCGCAGATAAACTCATCGCAAATTCAAAAATCTATGCGGAAGAAGATTCAACAGAAGAACGCAAATCCGCAATTGATGAAGCAAACCGCAACCGAGCACGAAAGCTAAAAAAAAGCCAATCGGATAACGAAAAACTCAGAAAACAAGCAGAAAACCGCATGGAAAAAGCATCCAACGACATTATCAGAACAGTGCTTGGAGAAAATAACGATGACGCAATCAGCGAAATACGCTAGCGTCTCAGCCAAAATTGGCGCAGAAAGAAGCAACATACTTAGTGAATCTAAGTTAAAGGCACTATCAGAAAGCAAAGACCTAAACGATTTTGTTTTTCAACTAAAGGACACAGTCTATCAAACTCAACTGGCCAGGAACCCACAGGCTCCTTCAGGACGGAAGCTAGAGAGGGCCTTCATCGAGAATCTATTAGAAACCTACATCAAGATAATTAAGAATTCACCACCTTCCGTCTCTGCTTACCTCGTGATGATGTTAAAACGATTTGAGATAGAAAACATCAAGGCACTAATAAAAGCCATCAACACCGAACTGGCTGAGGAACAAAAACAGGCCCACATCTATTGGGCAGTAGAAGATTACTTCAAACGTCGTCCCATCTTCGATGATGCCCTCAAGGCCACTGACCTTAAAAAGTTAACCATTGCCTTTAGAAAAACCGAGTATGCTTTAGCACTGGTTTATGGCTTGAAAAGTTATGAGGAAAACGGGGCAACAGCATGTTTTGATGTGTTAGTTGACAAAACATACTATGAAAAACTTTACTATGCGTACTTAAAACTGCCAAAAAGAGAGAAATCGCACGCATTATTCTATACGAACATGGAAAGCAGCAGCTACATTTTGCTCACACTTCTTAGGGGGAAAACTCTTAATCATGATACCAACTGGCTAAGAGTAGTAATTCCTGATGTACATTTCCTTCCGAACGAGACAATAGAATCTATCGTTATGGCAACCGACTTTGAAACCGCACTTAAGATTGTTCAGAAAACAACTTATTCGGCGTATTTCGAGAAGGCACCTACTCCCGAAGAAATAATTTCTAACGCAGAAAAAACCTTCAAGAAAATAATTTACAATCAGGCAAAGCAAGGCCGCGTTGCGGAAACATTCAACGTGGGTGTGCCCCTTGCATTCATGTACCTAAAACAGGCAGAGATCAACAACCTTATGACCATAAGTTTAGGAGTCGAAGCCGGCTTAAAACCGGAAGACATCCAAAGTCTTTTGCTTAACTAACTTTAGGATTCAGAAATTTTTCTATTCTCATTTATAACTATGTCGGTACGCTCGAATTGTTGTTTGAACGGAATAAATAGTGTGCCTGTGCCCTGATAGAACTTACTGAACCATTCATAAAAGTGCAGTCTTAACGTGTGTATGAACACAATTAATCCCTCTAGTGCTATGACAAAAATGTTGCCGCCCACAACTATTACACCGCCCAGTATCATCGCTAGTGGAGAAGCGTGGCCAACAAGACCAACTATGACATAGGTTACCAGTATCAGTGACCAATGAGCCATCAACAAAGCCAGAATACGTGTGTATGACATTGTATTGCTCATTAATCTTGCTACCAAGTCGCTACTCTCGAAGAAACGTTCACCCAATGAAATTTTCTCCTGAGGAATCTCAACTGATCGCCAAGATAGACTGGCTACGCGAAAGACCAGGGTTTTCCCGAACACTAAAACCAAGAAAGGAACAAGCGCAAACAATATTGGACCGGCAAGCCAAGCTCCAAAGTTCAGCTGGTATGTAGCAATTAAGTAAACACCACCTATGTAGAAAGCAATTTTTGGCACCGAAGTCAAAAGCACATCAACCAGTTTACGTTTTAGCGCAAAATCAATCATCTCCAGGACTAATCCGCTCGTAATCTGAATTACGCCAACAAATAGACTAAAAATCAAAAATGAAAGTACATTACTAAAAGGGCTAAACCATAATGGATGAAACAGCTCTCTACCGAAAAACTCTCCAAACAATAACCCAGCGAATATTGCCCCGACACCGCATGCCGCGAGAATCCAACACATGTTCTTTATTGCCGATGGCTTCTTGATTAGAAATCCAACAGTCAAGCCTCCGATCAACAAAACTAAGCCATGACCGACGTCGCCGAACATAAGACCGAATATAAGCGGAAAAGTGATGGCTATGAGAGGGGTTGGATCCAATTCATCGTAATGGGGTAAGCCATACAACTTCGTTATTTCTTCAAATGGCTTAACAAACCGGTTATTTCGAATCAAAGTTGGAGGATCTGCTTCAGCTACGACTTCATTTTCCAAAACCAGAGCTCTGCCTTCGAGCTTGGAAACAACACTTTTGTGAAGCATGGCTAACCTTCGTTTTGAAACAAACCCTTTCGCCGTCGCTATATACTCGGACCGCAAAAATTTTTCCTTCGCCAACAGAAGGGTTTGGACATTCTGGGCTGTTTCCAGTAGCGAAATAAACTTGGACTTGTTAGCCTGACCGAGTTTACTAAGTGCAATATTAATTTCTTTTTCTGCGCGTGTATTTGAGTTCAGCTGATTTTTGACTTCTTTTAAGGCCTGCTCGATGTCTGTTGGCAAGTTACTGGGCACACTTAACAGCTCACCGTGGTGAGTTTTGAGGGCTTTTTCAACATCTAGACGGTATTTACTCGGAAATGCCGAGCACACAAATTGGGTTCCCTTAGTTAGGTAACACCTGTGAAAGATTAGTGGCATGTCAACGAGGGCTTTTTCTAGGTCTGGGAGATCTTTGGTTGGAACGCTTGCGACGGCTATGTTGATGAGATGGAGCTCTTTCATGACTGAGAGGTTAACTTCCATATTGCTCAGTACAGTCAGCATTTCGATTAAGTGACTAAGCTCTGCTTTCTTCTCCAGCAAGATGTTTTTAAAAGCCGTGAGTTCCTGAGTCTGAGCCTTCAATTTGTTTACTTCTTGAGTTACTAATTCCGCGAGAATCTGCCAATTGTCAGCTGTTATCTTGGTTTTTGCGACTTTTTCAACTCGAAAAATGTTAAAGATGTCCGTTTTTTGAGGGGAGAAGAGTTTAATTAAATCTGTTATATCTACGATTGTTTCTTCAATGTTATGGATTTTTTTGCTTATGCTCGTAGAAGGGTCATCATCAAACGCTTCATCTATGTGAAACTCTCCGAATTCACGAAGAGCTTCAAGTAAGTTATCGGTGTCTTTCCTAAGACAAATTACTGAAACAGAAGTTAATCTCTCTGGTCGGAACATCGTTCCCTAACAAAAATTGAAAACCAAAGCATTTAAAGTTTCATTTCAAAAGCCAAGCCTTCAGGAACGCAATACCCTGTTTAGTAACCGTATTCCTGCAACGACCCGTGCATTTAAAGCAAATCTGAAATACACCTTATCCTTTATCTTTAATTGGACCAAGATGATCTGTATGTACCCTTATGCAGACAGTTCTTCTTCTCAAATTTACAAGCAAACGCAATTACCACACTTCAAGTTTACGGGTAAGTGGTTTTCTTGAGCGACCCGAGTCAGATGATTAGCTTATTAGTTCTTTTCGCCATCGCAATAGGTTTGATTGTCGTAGTGGCAGCAGTTAGTTTACACTATGGCGTTCAGCAAAAGAAAAACAAATTAGTGCCTGAACAAACTTCCCAAGCTTCAAATCAACAAATCCCAATTTGTCCCTATTGTGGACAGCCGTTGTATTGGGTGCCCCAGTATGAAAGATATTTCTGCAGAAAAGAACAAAGATTAATTTGATGTTTTAATACTCGCTTTAAAAAAATGTTCACCATTTAGAATCATTTCAACTTGAGGTCAGCGCTAAATAAGTTGTACTATGTGGAATTATTTGGTTGGTCTAACCGCTTCAGTTTTAGTGCATATTGCCGTTGATTCTTGTTTCTTCGATTTATGTTCTCGGCGATAGTCGAAGTCCTGCTGAGGTGAGGA
>DATJPJ010000078.1:0-8324 GCA_035506455.1 Candidatus Nanoarchaeia archaeon | reverse complement strand
GTATACTTGGAATTTTGAATCCATGTCAGGTCACGAACATACTGAGACGTTGACGTTTGAAGAAAGAAACGGCAAGACTGTGGTGACTAATGTTGTACATTTCCAGTCGATAGAAGACCGCGACGGAATGCTTGAAACTGGCTTGAGAACGGGCACGATAGAAACCATGAATAGGCTATCTGAGCTGCTTGCCGAGGTTCAAAACAAGAACCAAACTAACAAGCACGACAGCGGGACAACTGGTGCAGTAACATTCGTCCGCGTTTTTGACGCTTCGCGAGAACTTGTTTGGAAAGCTTGGACGGAACCCAAAAGGATGATGCAATGGTGGGGACCTAATATGTTTACTTCGCCATTTTGCAAGATTGATCTGCGAGTCGGCGGTAAGTACCTGATGAGCATGAGGGGACCTGATGGCAAAGACTTCTGGAGCACAGGAATCTACAACGAGATTGTTCCTTTGAAACGCATTGTTATGACCGATAGCTTTGCTGACGAAAAAGGCAACATTGTTCCTGGGACATACTACGGGATGGATCCGAGCTTCCCACTAAAAGCGTCGATAACTCTTACGTTCGAGGATCAGAGTGGCAAGACCAAGTTCACTTTAGAATATGCTGGCATGGAATGCTTAGGTGAAGCTGACCGCAAGAACATGATGCAGGGTTGGGAAGAATCGTTTGATAAGCTTGAAGAATACTTGAAAAGAATAAAGTGAAAGAAAAGTGAAATTGTCGAGCTTATTGAACAATTCTGTGAAAGGTTCAGCTGAAACAAAAGTCGCATTTGGGTTAAATCACGACGAGCACTAAGTTCGTAGGAATAGCGTTCAGCAGTTTCTCAATTTCATTCCGATTCTTATTGTACTGATGACTGTCATTCAAGAGTCTAGCCATCAAAAAACTATTTAGGCAGAAAGTTACAAACAAGCCTTCAACGATAAGTGTGGAAGAGTTATGTCTGAATCAAGCGCTTTGAAGAAGTACTTCGCGGAAATGTTTGGAACTTTCGTCTTGGTTTTTGGTGGTTGCGGAAGCGCCGTCATCGCAGGCTCCAAAATAGGGTATTACGGAATAGCCTTCGCGTTTGGTTTATCGCTTTTAGTCATGGTTTATGCAATCGGAAGCATCTCAGGGTGCCACATAAATCCCGCTGTTTCCTTATCGATGCTTGTTCGAAAAAAAATTGGTGCCAAAGACGCCGTTTTGTACATACTTTTCCAGTGTATGGGTGCCATAATCGCTTCGGGAATCTTGTATTTTATAGCTTCTGGGAATCCATCTTACAGCATTGCTCTCAATGGGCTGGGTCAAAACGGTTACGGTGCGGCGTCGCCCGCTGGTTATTCAATGGTTTCCGTTTTCGCTGCCGAAGTCGTGCTGACCTTTATCTTTCTGCTAGTGATTCACGGTTCCACTAGTGAAAAGGTTCCGAAGGGTTTTGCGGGGATATCAATAGGTTTGAGCCTCGTTCTGATTCACCTCGTTGGAATACCCATATCGGGAACGTCAGTGAACCCTGCGAGGAGCCTAGGTCCGGCAGTCATAGTGGGAGGAACAGCGTTGAACCAGTTGTGGCTGTTTTGGGTAGCACCCATAATTGGCGGTGTGCTCGCTGCACTAGTCTGGAAACTCTTCGAGTGACAAAGAGTCAATATTGGTGCCTGGCGAGTTTCCTAATTTTATTCTTGCTTTCGCTTGGAATAATCGAGAATCGTCTAAAGTCTTAGCGGGAAACGCTTGCGCTGGCGTAAGAGGGCTAGGAGACCTGCTCATAGAATTTGTTCAATTAGTTCTTTTGGTGGAGCTGTTGGCTTGAATTTTCTGATTGATTTTCTGGATTCGATTACTTGATCGATGATTTGCTGCTTTTCGTTTTGTTTTATCTTTGAATGTAACCTATCCAACCCATGTGTGGTGGTTCAATGTCCATTTGCCAGAGTAGACCAATCAGTTCTCCAAAATGATGTATGTTTTCTACCGCAGAAGCAATTAGAACATCCTCTACTCGAAGCGTTATGCTTTGCGCACCGGGTCTTTTCATTTCAACCTTCCTTTCGAGCTCTGTAGTCGTTACTGTCTTCAAGTAAGCTTTGTTTTTCGATTCAACATCCATCATCCGTTCTTTGATGGACTCAATATCGTGAAAGTCCTCGGGGTTTCGCGAGATCCAATCTGTTCTTCCAATAATTACTCCGTTAATCAATCTGTCTTCTACATCGATTGTATGCAGCATAATGTTTCGCAGAGAGTCAAAGCTTCCTCCGCGGTTTTTTGTTACTTCTTCCCATGGCAGTGTGGCTAGCTGTTCTAAGTATCGTTTCCGAAGTTCTTGGCTGTATTCAAAAAGATTTCTCACATCCATATGACCCACATCCACTTGTATGCTCTAGCACATGAAAGTAAATAACAGTTTGGACACGTTTTCAAGATTATAAACTCGTGACGTCTGAACACCTAAAGAAAAATTATTTTAATTTTTTTCACAAGAATAATCTGTGCAAAAGCTTTTCTACAACTGCTTTCTATATCGACTTGGGTCTTTATGTCGCCAAAATTCCAAGTGTATAAAAGCCCTTCCAAGAAGACTCGTTTTCGTCTCCGAGCCGATGATAACAAAATTGTTGCCATTGGCGCAGCTTACAAAACACATGCAGGGTGCATAAGCGGAATCAAAAATGTTCAAAAAAACTCTGGCTCTCGTGTTGAGGACTTGACAAAAGCTGGCGGACCCAAAATTCCTAATCCAAAATACCAAATTTACAAGGAACCTTCAGGCGTATTCAGGTTTCGACTTAAGGCTGCAAACGGCGACATTATCGCAGTAGGAGAAAAATGCGAATCTAAAGCTGACTGTTTTAGAGGTATTGAAGTGGTCAAGAAAAGCTCTGATGCAAGAGTCGAGGATCGCTTCAGCAGGAAGAAATCGTTGGAAAGTGAAGTTACTCCAAAATCTAAAATCCAGCCCGAACCCGAACAAGTAGAAACTAATCCTGAAGCCGCATTAATTGAGGAAGAAGATGAGAGCCTATCACCAGCAGCACCTATTTTGTCTGCTAAAAAAAGTGTTTCCGAAAATAATGGCCCATTTGAAACTTCGCTTGAATTAAGTTTCACGCAGCTTAACTTTGTAAAAGGCGACAAAGTTGTGCTTCAAGGAAACCTAAGAACTACGACTGGACAAGGGATCTCTGGAGCTAAAATTTGTATTCTTGCTCGAAACAGATCAATTCTTGGCGACGACTACCTTGCTTTTGGTTACACTTTGGAGGATGGGTCATTTATCATTAATTGGAAAGCGAGGCGTTTAAGTTGGCGCAAGGAAACTGGTGAAATTTACGCGTCATTCGTGGGTAACGAAAAAGCCAAAGCTTCAAAGAGCAAAATACAAGCAATTGTCATTAAGTAACGGCGAAAATAGGTAACAAACTGTTAGTAAGGCAATTACTATAGAAGTGTCTTACGTTAGCTTTATCTACACATTTGGTCTAGTATCGAAACAGTGGCGTAATCATTGTATGCCGAAGAAACTGCTGTCTGAAAACCCGGATACGCTCGATTATGTTTTAAATTCGCTGAAGGAAAACAGCGAAGACTTAGACACGCTCATAAAAGAAGTTAGTAAAATTGCTGATCGCGTCAGTGATATTTGCGAGCTAAGTTCATTCAAACGTGTTGAAGAAAAAATTAACTTACTTCAAAGCGATCTTAAGACCTTGGTGGAGTCTTCACGTTTAGCGGCTTTAGGAAACAAGATTCCTCCAATTGCAGAAGCTCCAATTGCAGAAGTAAGTGGCCACAAGAGCGGTATATCTGAAACTTCTAGTAAAAGTAATTCCATGGTTGTTGTAGATTGCAAAAACTGGAGCGATTTTCAGGAATTTGCCTCCACAGCCCAAACAGTGTATTTTTCGTATCAAGATTCCGACAAGGTTTTCGAGATTGAAGCTCTTAAAGATAACAAGATTGCTGCCTTCGGCGGAAAAGTTCCAATGCTTGAGTTACTTTTGAAGCTATGGTTCACAGGTCAACTTGACTCTCCCGCAGAAAAGGTTCTAAATGGTGCCATGAATAAGGGTTGATTCAAGCTTTCTAAAATGTTCTTTGCTTTCTAATCGTTAGGTTCAAGAGTTGCGCAATTTCATTTTCAATTATGCTGATCTCAGCTTCATTTGATTTCCTTTGGTTTTGTTTTAATTGTTATGCTTTCTCTCATGTCCACCATTACGGTGATATCTAAGCTACTGGAATCCTCAAAGCTGATCCTTGTTTTTTCTACGTATTTTCCAAAAGTAAAATCCGATGCTAGCCAGTTTGGCTTATTCGTTTTGTCCTGGGATTCTGTTTTTTGGTTTAGGTTTCTCATAATAAGAATTTCAAGATGCCTTGCCCCTAAACCAAAAATTCGCTCAAGAGCGTTTGAAAAATCCTCAATTCTAAGTGGAATTTCATGTTTCGGAAGGGAGAATGTGTTCTCTAGGTGGAAGTAGATTGAAGTTTTTACGCTTTCTCCAAATGTGGACAGAGCTTCATCTACCGATACTAGGAGAATTTCGTTGAATTTGTTGTCAGGTTTGTTCCCATCCAAGCTCTTTTGCCGCCTATGCTCATCTTGTTAATTTTGCCGATGAGATTCTCATTTGACAGGACACAACTAAGGAAGGAGAAAAGATAATAAAGCGTTATGAATCTCAGGTCAACATTGATACACTTTAAAAAACACTGAAAGTTGAATTCCACGTTTTCTAGATAGTTTCTTGGAAGATTTTGCGCAATTACATTCCGATTAGTTGTTGTGTTAAACAGTAGCCGCAACTCTTCTGTTGGACCTTAAAGGTTAAATAGTTAGGTAAATTCCAGTACTTTACCGTAAAAAGAAAAAGTGAATGAATGCCTTGCTTGTGTTGAGGATTTAAAATTGAATTTAGAAGTCGCAATTTTTTTGATGAAGAAATTGGATGCAATTCCTGGCCTTCCAAAGATAGGCATTGTTGACCTGGGCTGTTTGGGTTTTTATTGGAAAACCGGTGATGCATTATCTCTTAAAAAGAGCCTTGTAAGCAAAGAATCATTAATGTTGATTCAAAACTTTGCTACCCAAAATGATTTGCTCCTTACTGAAAGAGAAGGGCTTTACTTCTTGTACTAAGGTACCTTGTGAAGTATTGCGCTACACTTCGATTCATTAAGGGCCGCGAATTTCTCTGACGGTGACCAAAACTGCCGGTAGCCCGTCAACATCTTTAAAGTAGGTGCTTGAAATTTCAGCGTCAAAAGTCGAGCCGTCTTTTCTCTTAAAGGTCAATTCCGCGAAAACTTTTCCTTTGTTGTCACGTTCTTTTAATGCTTCAATATTTCTTCTGTCATTAATCACTATGCCTTGGCGACCTTTTGCTATTACTTCTTGCTCATTCATACCTAGCATTTTGCAAATTGCGGGATTAGCCTCAAGTATTTTTCCGTCTGGCCTACCAACAATTATTCCGTCAAGATTATTTTCAAAAAGGGTTTGATACATCAGCTCCTTTTTAATGAGTTCGGCTTCCGCTTTCTTGACTTCAGTGACATCATTGGCAACGACGAAGGCGCTGTCGAGTTTATTGTTTTCGAATGTTAGTTTAGTTGTAATATTTATCAAACGTTTGGCGCCATCTTTTCTTATTGCAGTGTACTCAACCTTCTCGCTTATTTCTTCTCCTGCTGCTCCTTTCTTGAGTCTATCACGAAATACTTCCTTGCTTTCAGAATCTAAAAGGTCAAATGGGTTCATTGAAAGTAGTTCCTTTTCTGAGTAGCCTGTAAGTTTGCTCATGCCGTAGTTAACGTTCTTGAATTGACCAGTTTTACAATCGATTTCGTAAATGGCAGTTGGCGCATTTGATGCTAGTTGTCTATATTTCTGTTCGCTTTTCTCAAGTTGCAGTTCAGCTTCCTTGCGGGCGGTAATGTCTAAGAATGTTGCTTGAACTGCTGGCTGACCTTCATATTCCACTTTAACGGAAGCTGCCTCTAGCCATATTTGGGTTCCATCTTTTCTGATTCCGCGCCCTTCGAAATTTCCTTGTCGAGGCTTGCCTTCAAATCTTTCTTGAAAACGTGCAAAGAAAGGTTTTCTATCATCTGGGTGAACAAGACTATAGATTTGTTGAGGACTCATGGCAGTAAGTTCTTCAAGTGAATATCCCAAGAAGTTAATCATGATCTTGTTTGCATAAATAATCCGTGGAACCGGTCCGCGCATTATGAGTGTTCCTTGCAGAGATTCTTCGAAGAGGTTTTTGTACTTTTTCTCGCTTTTTTCCAAGAGCATCGCTGCTTTTTTGCGTTCAGTGATGTTTCTGGCAATGCTTAGAACGAATTGCTTTCCGTTGTAAGTGACAGAAGTGGAGCTAATTTCCACCGGAATTTCTCTTCCATCTTTCGTTGTGTGGACTGTTTCAAAAACCTGCAGCCCTTTGCCGTATACTTTATCCCTAATTTCCTTGCCTTCTTCTTTGCTTAGATGTTTATCTATATCTCCGATTCCTAACTGGAGTAATTCTTCTCTGGAATACCCCAGTGCATTGACTGCGGCATCATTGACTTCAACAAAGTTTCGACTAGAGTCAATAACCCACGCCGAGTCATTCATACCATTAATCAAATTTCTGTAGTTCTTCTCGCTTTGTTTTAGGGCCTCTTCGCAGCTTTTGCGTTTTGAGATATCTTTGGAAGCTATCAGCACCAATGTTCGATAGTTCATATGCAGCAAAGAAGCTGAAAAAACTACTGGAAAGACTTCACCGTTTTTCCTTTTGAACAATAATTCTTGATTTGCTACTGTTCCCTCAGATTTCAGCAAATCAACCATTCTTTGCCTGTCTGAAATATCTGCCCATATTCCAAGTGCTTCGGCGCTCTTGCCAACAACTTCTTCTCGGGTATATCCAAACATTTCCAAAAATTGGTCATTGGCGTCGATTATTGAAGATTTGTCTAAGGTTGATATTGAGAACGCGTCTGGTCCCATTTCGAAAGCTCTTCTAAACTTCTCTTCGCTTTCGCGGATCTTCAATTCGGCTTTCTTATGTTCTGTTATATCCGTAAAGACGGTTAGTATTTGCTTCATTTTGCTTGTTGGATCCTCGATTATGACTGAATTGCATAGTAAGTCTATTTGGGTTCCATTTTTTTTTCTAAGTTTTAGTTCAAGATTTTTCAGTTCGTTTTCTTTGAATAAGCGTTCTGTCAAGAGTTTTCTATCTGCAGCGTTTTCATATCGCTCATAGACAGATGTTCTCAAAAGGTCTTGGGGGCTTTCGTAACCAAGAATCTTCGCGGCAGCGTTGTTTGCAGAAATTAGCGTTCCATCTTCAGATGAAAGGATTATTCCATCATTCGCGGATTCAAATAATCTCCGATATTTCTCCTCGGATCGCTTAACTTGCTCCTCGGTCTTCTTGCGTTCAGTAATGTTTTCGAAGACAGCAGCAAAGTGGCCTCGTTCTGGACTGTAAACTGAGATTGAAAGCCACAAGGAAAATGGTTTGAAGAACAATTCGAATGTTTCGCCCTTTCCGGTGAGACAGACCCGTCCGTATATTTCAAATAGTTCAGGATTTGATAGTTCAATTCCAGGTATTGCTTTTGTGGCTCTTTTGCCCACAACGTCTTGTCTTCTCAATCCAGTTATGGCTTCAAATGCATCATTTACTTGAAGATAAATGAAATCAACTGGCTTATTGTCAATATCGAATTCCATTTTGCAATACGCAAAACCCACGATCAAATTGTCAAAAAGATACTCGAATTGTCGTTTATCAGGCCTAAACGATCTATCTAATGGTTCGATCGCAGAAAACCAGGCAGCATTAAAATAATTCTGCGCCAGTTCTATGAGGCACGAATTGTTCGACCAAACGACGCCTGATTCTTCATAATTGGGTTTGGCAGTTGTTTGAAGCAGAATTTCTTTCTCGTCAAATATGTCAAAGGAGACGGCTGGTAATATTGTCGTGCACCTAATTTCAAGGTTACCAAGTTTGTGAAGCCCAAGCTCTTTCTTGATAATATCCTGACTCTTGCATTGTTCTGTTATAATTTTTATGTTAACGTTTTTTTGCAAAGCTTCTTTAAGTATCTCCGAATGCCGGTCGAGAAACCGTATTAATTCCCCTTGAGGTGCCATCAAGCAGATTCTTGTTTGGGAGTTTTTAATCATTTTTTCTATCCTGCCATGAAACGCCCCCTCCTGTGAGACCAAAATAAATTGGTTTTCATCCTCAGTTTTTGTGCTAGTTTTCTCTTTCTCATATTCCTTGAGGAGTTTAGCTGATTTCTGTTGTA
>DATJPJ010000077.1:0-6247 GCA_035506455.1 Candidatus Nanoarchaeia archaeon | reverse complement strand
CACGTAGCCATAAGCCTAACTGGCGAACCGACACTCTATGAACCTCTGGGAGAATTTCTTCGCCTGATACAAGCAAAAGGAATGACGTCCTTCCTGGTAACCAACGGCACCTTGCCCAAGAAGCTCGCTAACTTAGCAGTGGAGCCGACTCAACTCTACGTCTCGGTTTGCGCACCAAACGAAGAAACTTTTAAACAAGTTTGCCGACCACAAATTCCCCAGGCGTGGGACAAACTAAACGAAACCCTCAGTCTGCTACCTAGTTTTCGCTGCCCCACCGTTATGCGTTCCACGTTAGTGAGGGACAAAAACATGAAAAACGTGGACGATTACGCCAAGCTCGTGGCAAAAGCAAACCCCACATACATAGAGGCTAAGGCGTACATGCATGTGGGTTTCTCTGGGTTAAGATTGGGCTTTGACAGCATGCCAAGCCATAAGGACGTTTTCGACTTCGCCCAGGACCTATCCAAGAAGACAGGATACAAAATAATCGATGAATCTGAAGACAGCCGCGTCGTCTTGCTAAGCATGCGGGAAAAGTCGCTTCGTTTTGGATCCGGCTAGACCATTTGTGATTTGTAAATCATTCATGAATGAATATTTTGCTGCTGAATCATGAATTTCTAAGTTAAAACCTGAATAGTACTCTTAAATAGTTACTGCGTTGGTTCGTACTATTGAACCCCTGATTGAATTAAAGGGTGGTGAAGAAGAATGGTTAATGAAGGAAGAGGACGCCTGTTCAGAAGAAAAGACGGCAAGTACCTAGTTTATCTGCCAAAAGACCTCGCAGAAGACAGCATGTTCCCCTTCAAACAAACCGACTCCATATTTGTCAAAGTCGCCTTCAGGCTTGGAGAGAACAAGTTGGTAGTCGAGAAATGGGACGAAGATCCAATCAAACCCGCTGAATAAAACAAGACGACAAACACATTTTTCTACTCCACTTTTCATAATGCAGATTAAAACGTGAGGCCTAAAAATTGTCTGCTTTGAAAAACCTGCTAGAAGAAATTAAACGCGAGTTGACTCAAAAAGAAGAATTCGCAGAAGAAGCGCATGATGACATGCGCAAAATAACCAGTCTTTCCAAGCAGGCCATATTGCTCAGCCACCAGAAGAAACTTGATGACGCACGAAAACAGTTGGAAAAAGCTACCGACCTCATCCGGAAAGTTCGGGAACTCGCAAAGGACTACCCGGCCATAATCTATTGGGGTATGTTTAGCGCGGCTTTGCAGGAATATTCTGAAGCCCGCATATTTGTAAAGCTAATAGAAGAGGCACGATTCGTTTCACCCGCAGAAATCGACGTACCAGTCGTCGACTATGTGCTTGGTCTAGCCGACGTCGTAGGCGAGTATAGAAGACTTGCTTTGGATGCCCTAAGAGAAGGCAACGTTGCCAAAGGCGAGAAATGCCTTCAAACCATGGACGAGATCTACGTCGAACTTGAAGCGCTGGATGAAGCGTATGTACTTGTGCCAGGGCTTAGAAGGAAAAACGATGTAGCCCGAAGAATAATAGAGTCCACCCGTGGCGATATTACGCAAGAAGTTAGTCGAAAATCTCTTGAAGATCACCTGCGCCGATTTGAACAAAACCTACAACATAAAAAGGCCCCTTCTAAGAAGGGCACACCATGCAGGGCATGATCAAGTAGCTCACAGGTGAAGGAGTACTCAAACTAAACTTAAAAGAGCGTTCGAAGCTGGTTTTTGAAGCAAATGAAAGGTTGTAAAACAGCCAAAAAGCCATTGACAAAATAACGCAGAGTTAGTACACAAAAAACTTAATACTACCAAAAAGCGAAAGACTGGCGTGGCGAACCGACATGGAAAATGAGACAAAAGAAACCACTACGCCAGAAGTAACCTTTGATGAATTCCTAAAATTCGATTTCCGAGTGGGCAAAATATTCGAAGTCACCCCTATCCCGAACTCGAAGAAACTCATGAAAATTATGGTGGACTTTGGAACCGAAAAAAGACAGGCAGTTGCAGGACTTCTCCCATTCTACAAACCAGAAGAGCTCGTGGGCAAGAAATGCGTGTTCTTGTTGAATCTGAAGAGGCGCTCGATGGCGGGGGTTGAATCGCAGTGCATGATTCTTGCAGCAGAAGACAGCAAAGGAGTAGTTTCAGCACTTTTACCTGACAGAGACGTAGAGGAAGGAGCAAAAGCCCGCTAGACAGCTCTTCCTAAACTCCAAGCTTTTCTTTGACGTGGTAGTTTTGGTTTTTGCGTAAGGTAAATTAATCCAGCGAGCCAGTTAGAATGTGCCTTTAACTGAGGACTACTTATGGCATCCACTGATGAAGCGGTTATGTGGGTTGAGAAGTATCGCCCTAAAACTCTTGACGAAGTCGTAGGCTTAAAAGACATAGTTGAAAGCCTCAAGTCATTCATGAAGAACCCCAAAATCATGCCTCATCTGCTCCTAGCGGGGATTCCTGGAACTGGAAAAACCACTATTGCATTGTGCATCGCTCGAGAATTGTTCGGGCAAAACTGGAAAACCTTCACGCTTGAATTGAACGCCTCCGACGAGAGGGGCATCGATACTGTTCGTGACCGAGTCAAGGATTTCTCGCGTTACAGCCGGTCTTCATTTGGCAACGTGCCTTTTGCGCTCATAATTTTGGATGAATGCGACCAGATGACAGGTCCTGCACAGACGGCGCTTAGGCGAATTATGGAAACAAGTTCTCGCACCTCCAGATTTATCTTGATTTGCAATCAGTCGGGAAAAATAATTGAGCCAATTCAGTCGCGCTGTGCTATATTCCGTTTCTCCAAACTCGACAAAAAAGCCATGGTAGACCACCTTTGCTGGATCGCCAAGAAAGAGAATGTCAAATTGTCGCCTGAAGCTGCAGAAAACATCGTTGACTATGCAGAGGGAGATTTGAGACATGCAATCAATGCGCTGCAAACAGCTGCCGCATTCAAAGATGGCGTCGTGGACGAAAAAGTAGTTGCCGCCGTAGTGGGAGAAGCGAGCCCCATGCAAATTCAGATTCTTCTAAGAAAGGCACTCTACGGAGATTTTGTCGAGGCGCGAAAGAAGATGTATGAGCTCATCGGGGAATTCGGCTTTTCCGGTTCCGAAATCGTTCGCCAAATGCAACGTGAACTCTTCAAGATGTCTGATTTAACGCCTGAAAAGAAAGCTGACTTATCCAACATAATCGGCGAATATGATTACCGCCTAACGCAGGGCGCTAACAGTGACATCCAGCTTTCCGCCTTGCTTGCCCAATTCGCCAAAATTGGCAAAGCGCAAGCTCAAGGGGAAACTAGTTGAGCGTTGACTATCTCTGGGTTGAGAAGTACCGTCCCCACAAAATTATGGATGTTTTAGGTAACGAGGAAGCCAAGGCGGCGTTTCTCGATTGGTTTAAGAGTAAACGCCGAGCGAAAAAGGCAGTTCTGCTTTACGGGCCACCTGGGGTCGGTAAAACCACGTTGATTAATGCTGCAGCAAACGAATTTGGCTTCAGAGTCATCGAGATGAATGCCAGCGATACCCGTTCCGAGAAAGGCATTAATGCTGTGGCTGGTCCTGCGACTTCATTTGTTGCTTTGGACACGTTTTCGTCACAGAGTAAAGGAAACGTGTTGTTCTTGGATGAAGTCGACGGCATTGCCGGCAATGAAGATCGAGGCGGCGTTGGAGCCATAATTAAAATCGTTGAAAATTCGTGCATCCCCGTCGTGATGGCTGCTAACGATCCTGATATTGATAAGCTCAGACCCCTCAAAAAAGTGTGCACGTTGATTCGGTTCCAGCCCGTGCGTATTCCACTGATAATCGAGATGTTACAAAGGATTTGCAAAAAAGAAGGTGTCAAAGCTGATTTTGAAGCTCTGGAGAAAATTGCTCAGAGCAGCCGGGGCGATGTTCGCTCTGCTATAAATGACTTGCAAAGTCTGGCTGAGGCGACTAAGACGCTCACGCTAGAAGACACTGAAGCGTTGGGTTTAAGGAACAAAGATGTTAATCTCGACGAGACGCTTAGGCAATATTTTTCTGTCAAATCGCTCGAAGATGCTTCGAGATTACTCAGTTGGTCAAATGTAGACTATGATGAATTGCTTATGTCTGTCGGAGACAATTTGCCTCTGCGTTTTTCGGATCCTGAAACTCTGGCGAAAGCGTATGATTTTCTTTCGGAAGCCGACATGTACCGAGGTCGAATTGGCACGGAAAACTGGCATTTGCTAAAGTACTTTTTTAATTGTCTTGCGTTGGCAGCAGCTGTTTCGCCCAAGGGCTACCACCCGTTTAAGCTGATATCGCCTCCCATCAGAATAATCACTCTTTTCTGGACGAAGGGCAAACGGACCACGCTGGAAAACATCTGTGGAAAAATCGGTAAGAGGTGCCACGTTTCTCGTGCGACGGCAAAGCAAGACTTCGTGCCTTTCCTAAAGGTGCTTTTGGCGAAACAGAAAGCGGCCAGTATCGTTTCGTGGCTTGAGTTAACGACTGAGGAAGCTGATTTTTTGGTAAAGATGAACAAACTTTGACGGAGCTAAGCTGAAAAATGACTGTGTTAAATAAGAAGGCATTTCGGCTTCCACGACTTGAGAAGGAAAAATTCGTCCTGCTAATGAGACTGGGCTTGAAATATGATCAAAAAAGTGGCATGTTCAGTGTAGTTAACTGCAACAATATCGAAAAACTCGTCGAGGTGCTTTCCGAAATCCTCTGTGATAACAGCATAAGTTTTACGCAGACTTGTCTGGTTTGTGGCAGAGACTTTCCATGCAACGAGTGTCGATATTATGAGCTTTGTGAAACGAGGAATTTGCCGTTCAGTTGTGTTTGTGGAAAGTGCTTAGAGGAAGGAAAAACGCTCAGTAGCTAGCTGGTAAGTAGGAAAATTAATTAAAACCATCAACTAGAGTTCCATGATTGTTTTGGAGTGTTTCTTATGGTGAAATCTAAATCGAAGACAGCAGATGAAATTTTCAGCAAAATTGACGATGACATAAAATTGATGGCGGAAAGACTCCGCAACATGGTTAAGGCTAGTCTTCCCCAGGCTACCGAGACTGTTAGGAGAGGAAAATTCACGTACACAATAAATGGTAAAGATTGTGTCGTGATCAGACTTGCTAAGAAACATGTTGACTTGCTTTTTGTGCAAGGAGCCAGTCTTAGTTCTCCTCATTTGAAGGGTCAAGGAACAGTAGGTGATCCTAAGCGTCTTGAGGTGGCTAATCTTAAGAACTTCGATGAGAACGATGCAAAGCGACTGCTGGGAGAAGCAGCGGTCGCTTAATCGAGGGTTCTGCATGTCGGAAGAACACACTGCATTATCAGTCGCTTTGGCCCAACTGAAGCTTGCCTCTCAAAAGCTTGAGTTGAGCTCTGGAATCCACAAGATGCTTAGTCAACCTAAACGTAGCATATCCGTCAGCATTGATATTCGCCTCGACAACGGTGCTATTGCGGTTTTCAATGGCGTTCGAGTGCAGCATTGGGATGTGCGTGGACCTTTCAAGGGGGGGATTCGGTATTATCCTGATTTGACGATTGATGAGGTCACTGCGTTAGCTATGTTGATGACTTGGAAGTGTGCTATAGCTGACATCCCTTATGGGGGAGCGAAAGGTGGCGTTTGTGTCGACTCTAAAAAGCTGAGTAAGCATGAGTTGGAGAGGCTGACGCGCAGATACGTCAGTTCGATTGTTGAGTATCTTGGTCCGCACCGGGATATCCCTGCGCCCGATATGTACACGGATGCTCAGACTATGGCTTGGATCATGGATACTTACAGCCAATTGAAGGGTTATATGGTTCCCGAGTGTGTCACGGGCAAGCCAATTGAGGTTGGCGGTTCTGAGGGAAGAACGGACGCAACGGGGCGCGGAGTAATCCATTGTGTCAAGGAAGCCGCTGAAGAAATTAACCTGAAACTGAAGGGAGCATCCGTTGTGATTCAGGGTTTTGGCAACGTCGGGTACCATGCTGCGCAAACCGCGGCGGAAATTGGTTGCAAAGTCGTCGCGGTTAGCGACTCTACTGGTGGCATTTACAATCCAAATGGTCTAAACCCTGCCGCGGTCCTTGCCCAGAAGGAAAAAACGGGCTCAGTTCAAGGGTTCGCCGGAAGTAAGAACATTACTAACGAAGAGCTGTTGGAAACTCGGTGTGATGTGCTCATACCTGCCGCTATGGAGAATCAGATAACCGGCAAGAACGTCGACAAACTAAAGGCCCGTCTTGTAGCCG
>DATJPJ010000076.1:0-2924 GCA_035506455.1 Candidatus Nanoarchaeia archaeon | reverse complement strand
GTTTTTCGAGCCCATGACTGCACCCATGCCTGGTCTGCCGCCTGCCCTACCTTCCTGTGAAATGACGCAGGCAAACTTTACGAGGTTCTCGCCTCCTTGACCGATTGATACGATGCCAACCGTTTTGCCGTAGGTCTTGC
This sequence comes from Candidatus Nanoarchaeia archaeon, assembly GCA_035506455.1. Classification (GTDB taxonomy): domain Archaea; phylum Thermoproteota; class Bathyarchaeia; order Bathyarchaeales; family Bathycorpusculaceae; genus JADGNF01. The sequence goes on along the minus strand of DATJPJ010000076.1, from coordinate 2,784 downwards.
GAAGTTGAGCTTCCGCCTCGAAGCTGCTTAAACCCCACAATTCTGACGCGTCAAGAAATTCTGTTTTTTTATCCTTGATATAGACGAAAGTTGGTTTGTCGGCTTTACCCTCCACAATAACTGCGTCATACCCTGCTCGGCGCATGTGTACGGCTGCCCAAGTTCCAATATTGCCGTCGCCGTATCCTTCTGTCAGTGGACTTTTTGACGCAACGACGAGTTTGCCGCTGTTGGGCAGCGCGTATCCAGTTAGTGGGCCTGTCGCCAAGATGAGTTTGTTTTCGGGTGACAAGGCATCGGTTCCGGGGCGCAGTCTGTCCCACAGTATTTTGGCGGCAAAGCCTCTGCCTCCCAGATATTTTGAAGCAAACTCTTCATCGTAGGACTCCGCTGTAACTATCTGGCTTGATAGGTTTACGTTGAGAAAGTTACCGTTCCAGCCTTTCATCCAATTCACCCTGCGAAAACTTGGTTGAATCAGGAATTGTCGGAAGATAAAAAGATAGTGCGCCTTGCCAATTTAGATGACCAGTTTCTCTTCTTCCACCTTGCGTTTTCGGAGACCCAAGTCGCTGACCTTGAATCTGGTGCCGCCATACAGCGTTGCGTATTCTTCTCCAGCGTAAGCTGCTGTGGCAATTCTTCCTATTGCATCGGCTTTCATGATGCCGCTTCCGCTTCCACCGCCAACGACCATAACCCCATGCTGCTCGAAAATTACGGGTTGTTCATCGATTGTGTTGATCTCGTAAAGCCCTGCAAAGCCTCCAGTAGATGTTGCGCCCTCAAATTGAGGGAGATACTTCTCAACGACGGGCTGTAATCCGTGTGAGTAGAAGTCCATCTCTGGTTTAGGATGCTCTTCTACCTGGAAAGCTCGTGGAAAATCATCTGAATAGGCGACTCCAAATCCTTCGCCTTCGAGGTTGGGCCGGATGTAAACGTGTGGCTTTGGCAGAATCGTGAATGGTATGCTTCCCGTAGTAGAAAACTGATTTGTGTGAAGCAGCTTCATGAGAGAGGCAGTTTCGGCTTTCACTGAGAAGACCTGGCGTTTCTTTGATTTAACGTGACATTCGACGCCAATTCCGTCGAGAAGTTGAGCTAGCCAAGGACCCGTGGCAACCACTGTTTTCTTAGCTTTTATCACTCCCGCGGATGTCTCAACACCAACGACATGCGCGTCTTGCCAAAAATATGGCTCCCCTGGCAAGCCTAAAGGCGCACTCGGTTCTACTAGCAACTTCGTGACTTGCGTGTTATAGCGAATTTCTCCTCCCAACCTCAAGAACTCTGACTCGTAAAAATGTACTAGTGACATAACTCCAATCAAGCCTGCTTTCGGTACAAAAACAGCCTTGTAGACCTCACCCAAGCCAAACTTCTGTGCATCGGGGTCGTCTGTTAGATTTGTCCGCAAACCCAAAGTTTCAGAGAGTTCCTCAGGTTTGTATTCCTTGTTTCCCCAACCTTTGTACTGCAAATCTTTAAGGATTGGGAACAGCTGCAAGTAATCGTTTTCTGTGAACAACCATAGATAGCCGCACCACTTCATCTTCAAATCCACCGCAAGATCATCTTGCAGATGTTTGTAAAACTCCACTGAAGAATTTGCCAACGCGAGGTTTGAGCTGGAGGAAAAGAAGCAACGGAAAGCCGCCGCGCTGTTTACGGTACTGCCCAACCCAGCTGCAACATTTTTGTCCACAATTAAAATTTTCAGTGTTTGGTTCGCGAGTTTTATGTGGTAAGCGGTTGACAAGCCCAGTATGCCGGCGCCTATTATAAGAACGTCATAATCCGTCATTTGGCATTCATCCTAAAAGAACGTAGTCAATACATTGTGCTCAAAAATCAAATTTAAGGATATTCATTTCGCTTATTTGGTATTCCTATAATCTGCGATTTTGTTTAGTTGGTCCAGCTGTTAAGGTATTTTTCGACTTGTGGCACGAAGCTTTGGTTTGGTTCAAAACGGACTAGGTCGATAGTTCTTTTCTGAGTGTAATCTTGTGTTTCTACGTGACAAATTTCCATATTCTGCCCGCTTTTTTCTAAGCTATTATTGGTCTTTGTTCGCAATGTTTATTTTCCGTGGAGCGTAACTACTGCGTTCCGAAGGCCATTAACCATGACGCCCGTAAAAGTCACTAGCCGCGCCACCAACATCGAATATGCCATACGCGACGTTATTCCCTACACTGAACAGCTCGTGAAGGAAGGCCGAAAAATCTACTACCTCAACATTGGTGATCCACCGGCCTTCGACTTTGAAGTGCCCCAGCACGTTAAGGATGCGCTTTGTAAGGCAGTTCAAGGAAACGACAATTGCTATTCGCCTTCTGAAGGACTTCCTGAGCTTCGAGAAGCGATTGCTAGCAAGGAGAAACGTGTCAATAATGTTGACATCTCACCCAACAATGTGTTGATAACTGAAGGCATTTCTGAGGGCATACAGATGGCGATGGCTGCCATCGTCGAGAGGGGTGATGAAATTCTCTTCCCAGGTCCAACTTATCCGCCCTACATATCGTATACTCGTTTCTTCGAAGGTACGCCCGTTTCCTATGAGACTGTGGAGAAAGAAGGGTGGCAGCCTAACGTTGATGATTTGCGCAAGAAAATTTCCAAGAAAACCCGTGCTCTTGTTATCATCAACCCCAACAATCCTACTGGCGCCATTTATGGCCAAAAGATGGTTAAGGAAATGCTTGACGTCGCCGCGGAGCACAATCTGCTTGTTTTGTCAGATGAAATTTACGATCAAATAACGTACAATGGCGA
>DATJPJ010000075.1:0-10120 GCA_035506455.1 Candidatus Nanoarchaeia archaeon | reverse complement strand
TTTTCGATTGTAACGCGGCACCATGGAGTTCGCAGCATGAATTTTACGGCGAAGTAACGTTCAAACCCATGTTTTCCCGGCGCCCAACCAACTTGCATACGATCAAACACGTGTTCAAAGACTTTTCCATCGTATCTATTTCTAACTTCTTCAATGAAACGGTTACGGTGTGTAAGGAGGAGAACGTCTGGCAATTCTATTGGTTTTTGACGAACAATTTCGCGAATAGGCGGACTCTTTGAACCTGTAACTTCATCTTTAAAACGAAAACCCCAACCAAGGATCTTTTGCTCATTCGCAGGTTTTACCGGAATCACCGCTGTTTCAAACGTTTTAAAAGACTCTTCGATCCACTTTGGGTTTTTTCTTAGCGTTTCGAGGTTTCGCGCGTATTCTTCGCTAATCAATCTATCAAGTTCTTTGCGGTTGTGAATTCGCAAGTTTCCTATGCACGTTTCTTTGTCCAAGCCTAGGTGTTGCTCGATTGCGAGAAAAAGCGCCTGCTCATTTTCTGATAAGCCGGAGTGCATTTCCTGAATTTTTGCGGTTGCTGCGGCACGTGCTCTTACACGTGCTTTTCTAACTTCGTCAATCTTCCACTTTTCGGATCGGGTAAGCGGTGGTTCGTGCATGATTGTCATGCATTTTTTTTGGATGTTGGAATTTAAGAATGAGCTTGTTTTCTGCGAAATATTTCGAGTTAGGAAATAATTTGGTTTGGTGTTTTTTCGTGCATTAGTCGATTCGGTAGCTTTTTTGAGGGACTGTTATTACGAATTTTGTACCTTTGCCTGGTTCGCCCTCTTCTGATATGGTCCAGCCGTAGACTTCAACAGTCTTTCTTGACAGAAACAAGCCGAAGCCGGAGCTTCCTCCAGTGCTGAAGCCCTGTTTAAAGAGTTGCTTTTTGTTTTTTGAGGATATGCCTACTCCGTTATCTTCATAAATTAGTTGGAGATCCCTTTGACTGGCTTTTTGATAGTAGACTCTTGCAGCTGTGGTTTTTTGCCCATATTTTCTTGTGTTATCGATTAGGTTGTATATGAGTTCTCTGAGCAAAGAGTCGGCGCGCACTGTTAAACCGGCGCATTCATTGATCACTTTGAAGGGGAGGCCTGAAAATTGTCCAGCTGCAACTTCCACAGTTTTTTCGACGTTGACATCGACTAGTTGTTCCGCTCCAAGCTGTTCGTATGCTCTTGCGAAATCAAAGATTTTCATCGATTCTTTAACTGATTGCTCCATCCTGGTTAAACCGTCGATGATGTCTGGTTTGTCAGAATATTTCTTTTTCAGGATGTAAGAGTACCCGTTTATTGCTGAGAGTTTGTTGCGTATGTCGTGGCGTGTAAATCCGCCCACCACGTTTAGTTTCTCGTTCAGCAGTTTGGCTTTGGCGAGGGCTTCGCTTAGCTCTTCCTGTGTAGTTATGATGTCGGAGACGTCTTTGTAGACCATTATAAAGCCTATCGATTTCTTGCCTGAAAGTACTGGAGCTCCTGTCATTAAGAGTGGAACTAAAGAGCCGTCTTTTCTTTTGCGCGGTGCGATAGTTTCTATTTGACCTGTTAGAATCTTTTGGCGGATAATTTCTGATCCTTCTTTTGCTCCTTCGGGAACGATTATGTCGTTGATTACTTTGCCTTTGATTTCGTCAAATGAGTAGCCAAAGAGTTTGATGAAACGAGCATTTGCTTCGATTACGTGAAAATCGAGGTCTACGAAAACTGCTGCTTCGGGACTCGCAGAGAATAGGGTGCTGAATTTCTGTTGGCTTTCGAGCAGTGCTTCTTCAGATTTTTTTCGTTCAGTTATATCTATAACAAGTTCTGAGGCTGCTACGATATTTCCATCTTTGTCTTTAATTGGTGTAGCGATAATGTCGACCCAGTATGGTTTGCCGTCGATGGTTGTAGAGCAGTATTCGTGAATATCTCTATCTGTCTTTCCCGCGTAAATTTTTGTTACGCCACAATCATGGCAGGGCTCATTTAATGTGTTAAGGACAGCATAGCAGAGTTTGCCCTCTACGTCGCCCTTGTATAATCGTATAAAATTGTTGGCCCACGTTATGCGATAGTCTTTGCTTATGGTGACAAAGCCTGCGCCTATGCTTTGTGTTATAGATTCAAGTGTGCTTTGATCTCGCTTTAGCTCATCTGACATTTTCCGTCGTTCAGTGATGTCTTCCACCATTGAGGCGACACCGATTGTTTTTCCTGCCGAATCAATCAATGGAGTGTTGAACCACGCGCAGGTTATTGTTTTGCCTGCTTTAGTCATGTTCTCGTTCGTTAATCGACTGCCACCTTTTTGAGCCAGCAGAAGGTCCCAGACTCCATTTACTTGTTCTTTTACTGATTCTGGCAAGATAAAATTGGCATGCTGTCCAATGGCTTCCTCACACGTGAATCCAAAGATTCTCGTTGCTGCGGAATTCCATTTGGTTACCTTGAAGTCCAAATCCCATTCTATTACAGCGAGAGGAGTATTTTCAAAGTGGAATTTTAGCCGTTGCTCTGATTGCCGAAGCTCATCGTCTGCCTTTGTGCGTTGGGTGATGTCAGTTATTATTCCTAGAATAGCCGGTTGTCCTTCGTATTTAGTGAGTTTTGTGGTTATTATTGCGTCAATTCTCTTTCCGTCTTTTGTTTCGAGATAGTATTCGTAGGGGAGAACTTCTTCACCTTTTAGGTGCTTTGAAAAACTTATTCTTAAGATTTCAGTGCTTTGTGGGTCAACCAGTGAAAGAAAATTGAACGCTGGGTCATAGAATTCTTCTTTTGAGTAGCCCATGATTTCTTCACATTTTCTGTTTGCGTAAACGACTTTTCCAAATTGGTTTATGAAGATCATATTGGGCAGTTCTTCAGCTAGACTTCTGAACTTCTCTTCAGATTCTCTCAGGGCGTTTTCTGTCTTTTTGCGTTCAGTTATGTCGTGACAAATTGCCACGTTGCCTTTGAATTTTTGGTTATCAGAATAAATCGAAACAATGTCTAGTTCCCCAATTCGTTTTTCGCCTTTTTTGTTTTGAAAGATTGCTTCTCCTCTGAAATGACCCTTTTCTTTTACGGAACAAAGCACTAAGTCCAATGGCGGATCAACATGAATGTTTTTGAAAATGTCGTCTATTCTTCGCCCTATGGCCTCATGTCTTTGCAGGCCATACATTTCTTCGGCGGATTTGTTCCAACCGGTGATTATGTAGTTCGCGTCTGAGCATGTTATCGCTTCTTCAATGCTTCTAAGTGCCATGGCGTCGTTAGTGTATTGGAGTTTAGCTTTGCTTCTTTCAACAGAGGAACGAATGTGATGAGTTAATTCCCCGAAAACGGTTTCTGGTGAACCTTGTTTGTTAACATAGTTGTCTGCGCCCAAGTTCAATGCTTGAATGACAACTTCCTCTCTGCCTTTGCCAGTAAAAAGTATGAATGGAATATCGTTCTTTTGCTCTCGCAGTTCTTTGAGGAATTGGAGTCCATCTTTTTGTGGCATCTCATAGTCTGAAATAACTATGTCAAAGGATTGTGTTTTCAGTTTTTTAAAAGCTTCATCGACGGAGTTGGCGTGGCTTATGTCAAAGTAGCCCATGTCGTCTAGTATCTGTTTTGAGATTTCTAGAAGTGAGGTGTCGTCGTCCACGTGCAAAACCCGGATAATTTTGGGTTTGTCTTGGCAGGCTACATCGTTTAAGTTCACTGTTATTGGTTCCTGATTGCCTGTTTGCATCCTTGGTTTCGCTCTTAGACAAAGATACGGTTTAATTTACAATAAAGCGATTATGAATTTAGAATATTGAATTGAGTAACATATTTCGAATAGAATTTCAAAATGCATGAAACAGATAATTTTTTGGTGAGACGTTACATTTGGGATTGCTCCCGTATAGCTTTCTCGGTGCATGTCTTTATTGGCAAAAAATGTTGTTGCTATATGACTACTGCATTATTTTATATCATTATTCACCTTAACTGTGTCCAAAAGGCTCTTGTATTAATCAAGTTAAACGAGTAAGAGATCATGTCGAAAAAAACGCAAACTTCTGAACAACATCACGAGGAATTGGTCAAGGGGCTTTATGAACAGATGAAGCCCGTGTTGGATAAGTCGGAGCAGCCAATTTTCATATACTTAGACGACAACCACAAAGCGTGCAATGAAAAATTTGCTACGATGCTGGGCTACAAGTCGCCACAAGAGTGGGCCGGAATAATGGGTTTTCTAGAGCCGTTTGTCGCTGAGAAAAGCCAAGAAACGCTTATGGCAGCTTACTGGAATGCGATGAACAAGATGGTTGCCTCGACTATTCAGTTGACGATGAAGAAGAAGGGCGTGGAAACACTGGAAGCTACAGTAATGCTGGTGCCCATGTTTTTCCAAGGTCACCTGTTTGCAGTTCACTTCATAACTTCAGTGCATTAACTCGTGCAAGGATTAGCTCGCTTTTCAAATGGTATTTTCCAGCAGCCCGAAATCGAACAAGATAGCTTCTACTTCTTTTGGTTTTGTTTTTCTCTTTTGCCTGCTCTCTTGTAGAGTTAGCTCTTTGAGCTGAAATTCTTGCATTTTTGCTAGCGACTTCATGGTTTTATTTTTGTCTTATTTTGCTATAGGTTTTATGAATTCTTAGTTCAGGTTCTCCACTTTGTATTTTGTGACTTTCCCAAGCAAATTGAGGATGGTGTTTGTTTATTGGCTGAATTTGAGGGTGACTTAGGCCTACAATTGTTGTCATATTAGCAATAGCCATGCGACAAAGATAATCAGCGTGACGATGAATAGTGTTGCCCATAGTCTTTTGTTGTGGTTGAAGATGTCTTTTCCGCTCATTGGAGATATTGGAAATGTGCCAAAGAAGGATCCGATGACGCACATGTCTAAGCCTGCTCCTCCGACAGCTGGGAAACCCGCTATTAGCAGCAGGAAGAAGAATGCAGCGAAGCCCAAGCTGACTATGATTTCGATAACTGAGGCTATAGCACCTAGCCGGTCTGTGAGTTTTTTCTCTTCGTGGGCGCTGCGCGTTGGTGAGGAGAATGGAACTTTGAAGGCAAATGTGGTGAAGAGGAACAGTAAGAGTCCAAGGGGCCAGATTTTGTGTTCGCTCCACACGCCTTTGCTGCGTAGGTACGAGATTGAGATAAATTTTTGGACGAAGCCAACTAAGACGCTTGTGAGGAAGAATACTGGAAGTAGTTCCCAGATTTGGTTGAGAGTTATGACTTTTACGTAAGAAAAGGAAACTGCCAAGACAATTGTAGCGGTAGTGTAAGCTATGACTTCCAATTTTGTTGGTTTGAAAAGGGATCCGGCCTTTGTTTCAACATGAATTTCTCGTCTGGATGAAACGACTTCGGAGAGCCAGTCTTTTATGTTGTCAGGGATTAGGCCTTTGGTTTTTTCGCTGGCTTTTCCACCTGCTGCGCCCAGTGGGTTGCTTATTAGTGCAAAAATCACTGAAACTGCTGCTACTGCTGCGGTGGTGACTCCGACGGCTAATGCGGTGTTTGTTGGTTTTGGGACCCAGACTTGTTGAAGGAGGCTTGGAGATGAAGTTGGAGTTGGCGTGCTTGACCCGACGGTTGTGGTGTATTGTGTGGTGCCTCCAGGAGTTATTACTATTATTTGGATGGAGTCGCCTGTGTTTATGTTGAATTGGCCAGTGCTGTTGAGTTGTGACCCGAAGCCGCCTATCACTATTTGTGTGTTGGACCATTTTACAAGGTTAATTCCGATTAGATCGTATCCTGTGCTGGGGCTGATGCGGTATCCCGCTCCCCATCCATTGGTGATGTCGTTAAACTGGATGACCGGTGTACCTCCTGAGCCAGGTAGTCCGGTGCCTCCGCCGACTGTGTCTACGGAGCCGTCGCTTAAGGTTAGGGTTTGAGGTTGAGTGTTTCCGAAGCCGTTTCCTTGAATTGTAATGGTTTGTGTAGGAGTCGCGGCGATTGTGTTTACTGAAGAAATTGTTGGGCTTGTTGCGCTCGTGGGTGATGTAGATGTTGCTGGGCTTGAGGACAAAGTGCTCGTTGTGCTTGGAGTTACAGATGTTGTTGGACTAGAGGAAGTTGAGGTGCCTGAAGAATCGGATATAACGGAGACAGTGTTGTAGCCGGCGTTTGAGATGAAGATTTCGCCTTTGGCAGAGTCGTAGACAGCGCCGTATGGCGAGGTTCCTACGGTTACGGTCGCGACGACTGTGTAGTCGGTGTCCGAAATGACTGAAACGGAATTGTCAGCATGGTTGATAACATAGATTTCGCCTGTGCCAGAGTCATATGCAGCTCCGTATGGAGTGGTCCCAACATTTATGGTTCTGGTCACGGCGTTGGAGTTGTCCGATATCACTGAGACAAAGTTGCCACCCTCATTGACAACGAAGACTTCACCTTTGCCGGAGTCATATGCCGCATATGCTGGAGATGTTCCCACATTTACAGTTGCAACTACGGCATTGGTGCTGTCTGACACGACCGACACGGCGTTTTGAGCGTAATCAACGACGAATACTTCGCCCTTGGCAGAATCGTAAGCCGCGTTAATAGGGCCTAATCCGACATTGATGGTTTTGATTACGGTGTTGGTGCTGTCGGATATGACGGAAACTGTGGCGTTAAGAGAATTGGTCACGAAGATTTCGCCCTTAGCGGAGTCGAATGCTGCGCCGGTGGGTTGGGTTCCCACAGTAACAGTTGCGATTACTGAGTTAGTATTGTCGGATATGACTGAAACTGTGTTTGCAACTTCGTTAACTACGAAAACTTCGCCTTTGGAAGAGTCGTAAACTACCTTGTAAGGACCAGATCCTACGCTGATCGTGCTGACAACGGCGTTTGTACCGTCTGATACGACCGAGACTGAATTTTGGGCGTGGTTTACGACAAAGATCTCGCCCTTGGCAGAATCGTAAGCCATGCCAGTGGGTTCATTTCCCACAGTTATCGTGGCCGTTACAGAGACAGCATAAACGAGGTTGGCCACTGTCAAAACGGAAACTACAATCAAAATAAGACCTAAAAGACAGCAAGTTTTTGATTTCATGTTTCTCCGCCTCTCCTTCTCAGAGGGTTATTTTCTGATTTAGATTTAAGACTTCCGTTTATTATTTTCATTTCATTCATGGGCTGTATTAAGTGCATCCTTTGTTTTGAAGCGTGAGCAAGAGATGAATTTCCACTCATTCCTGTCATCTCCTGTTCTTTGTGTCACATGTTTCATGTAAAGAAAAGCTCTCATCATTGTGTCTTGACACTTTTTAGAAACGATAATTTGATTATAGTATTTTTGTAAAATAATTAAAAATAGGTAGCAATTTCTGATAAGCTGATCGTTTGTTGCTTTCGAAATGTCTTGAGTTCAACATTAGGGCAAATAGGTTGCAGGTTTTTGGTTGTGGTTTTTCTATCCTATGGTTACTGATGTGGATTTTCGTTTTGCCCCGCACTTTACACATTTTTCTTCCATTGGGCCTCGGCTGGTTTGGCGATCATGCACCATTGGGAGTTCAGGGTCTGGGTACAGCAGAGTTTTCTCGGTCTGGATCGTTCTCTTGATGACTGCGAACTCATGAGTTGGTTTTCTTAGGCTTTCGAGCGTTTTGTTGTTTTCTGCAATGTTTGCTTTTAGTTCATCCATTCGAGACAGCTTCTCGGTTGGGTATGTTTCAAGTTGAGCTTGGATTTCTTTAAGTTTAGATAGTGAATTTTTCAGTTTAGCTACATAGCTGGCTGTGTCGGGTTCGGCTTCGTATTTGGTGATGGTTTTGCCTATTTTTTGGATGTCTTCGGCTATGGCGATTTGGGCTTGTTTGATTTGTGCATAGTTGTTTGCTATTTTGTAGGTGGCAGTGTTTTGTTTTTGAAGATTTTCTATTTGAGTTTTGTATGATTGGAATTCTTGGTCGTATCCTTGTGGGTTTGTTTGACATTGGGGTTGTTTGGTTTGGGCGTTTTTTGTTTCTGTTATAATCTTTGCCGCTTCTTGCTCGAGAGATTCTATTTGGTTTTTGTCGGGCATCTGAAAATTTTTCCACTTATCTTCGAGCGATAGTGTTTTGTTGAGGATGCCAGTTCTCATTTTTGCTATTCGAGCCTGGCTGATCGCTTGTTGGATTTGGGTTTGTTGTTGTTGAATTGCTTGATGAAGTTGGCTAGCGATGCGTTCTCTTCGTGCTTTTGCCTGGGCTTCAAGAGCCGCTTTTCCTTTTGGAGTTAGCTCAAAACTCACTTTTCCGGGGTACTTGTATTTGCGTATCCAGTCTTTAGTGCGTAGCCTCTCGAGGCTCTTTTCCGTTTGTTCGGCGCTGGTTTGGGTTTTGCTGCTGATTCTTGCATATGCGGCTTGTTCAGTTTGATCGGTTATGACTTTTTTGGATAGGAAATCGATAATTGCTTCGTCTATTGAAGCGTCTTCTGCGTTTGTGGTGCTCGTTGTTGTAGCCTCAGTATGATACGGGTGCTAGGGTTTAAATAAATTTAGTCGAGAATGTGGCTGGATCATCAGATTGGGGGACGTGTTGACTCTGGCGTACTGGTTTGGACCCCGGTCATTTGTCGCGACATTAACTTTTTCAATTGTCGCGACAATCGAAAAAAAGCTTGTTTCTGGGCTTATTGCGGTTTGCTTTTTGTGAAAGCAGTTTGCCAGCAATTGTCTGTCCATTGTCCCATTGTCTTTCGAGCGAATCAAGTTCATCCTGCAGCTTGCCGTTTTGTTGAAAAAATCATTCCAAGTTGGAGACATGCACATTTTGTGAGTGGCAGTTGGATGATGTTGGTGGCCACCGATAGACAACAAACTTTGAGTGGTTTTTGATGGAAAAGCTTCAAATTTTATGCACAATCGGAAGAGGATTCAGCAATTTCTTTTTATCCAACGAAAAATACTAACATACTTAGAATTCGTCGTTCGGTGATTTGAATGCGTTCTTCAATAATTATTCTCTTAACGTTAATTGCCTCAATAATTTTGATAGGGGGAACAACAAACTTTGCCTCAGCAGCCACAGGTCAACCTTCGGGCTACGTCCAATACAAAATAGCCGTAAACGACCCATCAAAACCCTACATGCAAACCAGCGCCACTGTAAACTACTCCGTGGCACCCACGAGCCAGGCTGGATTCGTAGACATAACGCTGGCACTCTCTTCCACCCAAACAAACTTCACCTACTCCAAAGCACTTAACGCGAGCTCGCTCCCAGAAATATACCCCTACCTACCAGGACTAACAAACCAATCATTCAGCTACCAAACCCAAGGAATATTTCTAACGGCAAACCTAGTCAATCAAGGTCAAGTTGCCGTCACCTTCAACGGGACATCATACCAAGCAACAAAATACCAAATCAGCGTCACAGCCCAAAACTCTTCAAGCCAGCAATCATTTGGCGCCACAGGAACAGTGACAAGCATGCCATCAGGCCTAATCAGCGACGCACAACTCACACTAAACCAAACAACAACCATCACCGTAACCTTAGTCTCAACTAATCTTTCACTCAACGCCCCACCAACCAGCATAAATACCGTAGGCGCTTCACTTTTCGGAGGAGCCATAATAGCTGTCGCAGCAATCGCCGCTTTTGCCGCTTACAGGAACCAGAAAGCAAAAAAGAGCGCGGCCAAAACCCAAATGGCTGGAGCAGAAAACAGCCAACCCTCATACGGAGTCGACTAAAACATCAGCAAAACAAGTAAGCTTTTTTAAAACAAAGCCCGAAGGCGGAACCCAGCTACGACCAATACTCCAGTGCCAATCGAACTCATAGAAGCAGTTAAAGACTACGGGGGCAAAAAGATTGGCCCTGCAAACCTAGCCATAAAAAAAGGCGAAGTTGTTGGCTTTCTAGGACCCAACGGGTCTGGCAAAACCACCTGCATAAGGCTCCTGCTGGGCCTAATCAGGCCGACCCAAGGCCAAGTCAGAGTCAACGGGTTAGACCCGATCAAGCATCATGTCGAAGCACTTAGAAACGTTGCTTACTCGCCCGAGTTGCCTAACATTCAGACTTTTCTTAGCCCAAAAGAACTCCTCAACCTAGTTAGCCACGAACTTTACTTCGCAGACAACCAAACTCGAAACGACGACATAAGACATGTCCTCGAAACAGTGG
>DATJPJ010000074.1:0-4305 GCA_035506455.1 Candidatus Nanoarchaeia archaeon | reverse complement strand
GGTTGATTGGTTTCTGCGGTTGGTGATAGTGCGGTTGTGCTGATGGACAGCTCGTCTATGGTGCTGAAGGAGTCATGTCCTATGTAGAATTCTGTGCCTCTTGCTATGTTGCTTGTTGGGTTTTGGCTGCCTGAGGCTACTTCTACTTGGGCTTCTTTTCCGTTGACGTAAATGTGCATGCCGGTTGTGAGGCTGCGGACGAAGACTACGTGGACCCACTGGTTTAGGGGGACGACTGCTTGGGTTGTGTCGATTTCGTTGAAGACTCCTTTGTCGTCTAGGAAGAATCCGCGTAGAGCGCCTTGTGGGGGTTGGGTGCTGTTTTGTGGTGATTGCCCGTTTATTGCGAAGGCTAGGATTCTGGTTGGAAATTGGGCTGTTGTGCGTGTGCATTCGACGAAGATGTTGTTGTAGGAGACGTTTTCTTTGTATTCTTGGACTTTGACCCAGGCGTCGATGGTTATTTCTCCGTGGAGGTTGAGTGTGGGGGAGATTGTTGCGTATGCGTAGTCGGATCCGTTGAATTGTAGTGCTTTGCCGAATTTGCCTTCGACGAGGATTGGGGTGTAGGTGTTTCCAGTGGGTTCTAGAATTACGGGGCTGTTGTCCAGTGAGTCGGGGGTAACTCCGTTTGGCTCTACTTCGTCGAAGTGCCATGTTGATACTGTGCCGTTGAAGGTTTCTGGTGCTGCTGGCATGTTTGGTTGTTGACTGTTTGAGGTTAGTTGGTAGGGTGTGGTGAGTGGATGATTATCTGTGTTTTCTGCGTAGGCAGTGTATGCGTTTGCGTTTGAGGTTGCGTTGTAGTCACTCCAGTAGTTGCCTTGGGCGCCGTTGTCCCAGTTTTGGGTGTTAAGTGTTGAGGTGGTTGCTACGTTTTGGGTGTTGTTTGTGATGTTGTTTTGGTAGAATGTGTTGTTATTTGGTGCTGCGAAGAATGATGTGAAGTAAATACCGTACTTGCTGTTTGTCATGTTGTTTGCGACTATGAGGCTGTTGGAGGAGGCTACGTAGAGTCCGCTTTCTGCGTTTCCTGAAAACTCGTTTCCAAACACGAGCGAGTAGGGTGCGCCTAAGCCTAAGCCGCGGTTGTTGCTGAGTAGTTGGTTGTTGGTGACGCTGTCTGCGTAGCCGTCTAGGGCTATGCCTGATTGGGCGTTTAGTGCTATGGTGTTGTCTGAAATTGTGTTGTTGGTTCCTCCGCAGATGCGGATGCCTTCTTTTTGTGTTTGGAGTATTGTGTTTTGGGTGATTGTAAGGTATGATTGGACGGAGCAGAAGATGCCGTAGTATGTGCCTACAATTTTATTTTCAACTATGGCGCAGTTGTCTCCTGCGATGATTATGCCTGATGCGTAGTTGGTTGGGTTTGAGTAGTTCTGGCTTTGAATCGTGAAGCCGGATATTGTGACGCCGTCTGCGGCTATGGTGAAAACAGGGTTGGCGCCGCGTGCGATGCCTCCAACGCCGATAACGAAGGTGTTGGTGGGGTTTTCGGCTTCGATGGTTATTGTTTTGTTGATTATTGGGTTTTCGAAGTAAGTGCCGCTCTTGACAAGTATGGTGTCGCCTTGGGATGCGTTAGCAATGGCGGCGGTGATTGTTGGGTACTCATCTGGGACGATCAGGGTTTTTGAGGTTAAGCTAGTTGCGGATGCATTTAGGGAAAACGCAGCTATTACCTGTAGTAATATTAGTGTCGCAAGTAAAGTTGAGATTGCTGCGTTTGTAAGTTTCATGGTTGGGTTCACTCTTCTTCACCATGCTGTTCCTATTAAGATCTGCCTATTAGCTCTCCCCGGGGAACATCACCGTTCCGCGACGAGAACGGCATGGTAGATTTAGCTTTTCAGAATGAGAAGTTAAGGTTTCATTGCCTTGGCGTTTGTGTTGTTGATTTGGTTGGGAAGTGTTTTTGGGTTGTGGGTGTTTTGGAGTTTTTTGGAAAAAAGAGTGAGGAAAGGGATTTAATGCTTTCTTCGGCGTCCTTTCTGTTGTCTCATTCGATAAACGGCTACTATAGCTACTGCCACGATAGCTACGATCACGATTATCGCGACGATTTCAATTATGGGTAGTCCTGAGGCGGGTGATGCATCCCATAGGTTGGTTGATGTTAGGGTCCATATGTAGGATTCAGTTTCTTGAGTGGGAATTATTGACTGTATCGTGGTGTTTTGCATTACCAGAATGCCCGTAGCTTTGTCTAGGTAGTGGGTTACTTCTTGGTAGCCGATTGTTTCTTGGACGGTTTGGTTGTTTTGGTCTGTGACGTTGGCTTGTATGGGTCCGTTGAGGTCTATTACGTTTGTTGGTCTGGATCCGCTGGCGTAGTTTCGATTTATTGTACTGTTTATTGTGACTAGGTCGTCTCCTGATGGGTGGATCAGGTCGCCTGCCACTAGGTTTGCGCCTATGACGTTTTCAATCAGTGGTGGATATGATCCGCTTGTGTCGTTTGGAAAGCCAGATTCTAAGTCAACGGTAAATAGGAACGGGCGAGGGTTAGTTTCGTTGCTGAAGTACCAGAGGTGAGTGGCGTCCACGATCGTTCCGTTAATTATGCCGCCTATTGTTACTGTGTAATGCGTTGTTAAGTTGTCTCCGATGAGGTCGGCGGGGATGGGTTCGCTGGCGTTGCTGGACGTCCAGTGGGTGACGAAGGAATAGGTGAAGGTATCGTTGGAGTTGACGCCCGGAACACGGGTTTGAGCTAAGGCTTGACCTAACAAGCCAAAGGATAAGATGGCTAAGAGGGATATTGTGATAGCGAGTTTAGTATTCATGTAGATCACGCTTATTGGTTGCATGTAGTTTTTATGGTTTTTCCCAAAAACGCGTTTATGGAAGGTTTCAAACAATGCAGTCGGATCAAAAACTGTTGGGGGAACCGTTAGCGTGTTGGGAGGGTTTGACCCCGGTCATTTGTCCCGACGATGGGTTTTTCAATTGTTCAACTGTATGCAGTTTGGTTCCGCGGTAACATTGGGCTGGACAATGGGGGTGCCGCATCTGCATAAAGCTGGTCAAGCAATGCGGTACCAAAACAACATACAGCAATGCTCCGCCATTGACCCATTGTCCAACGAAGGGCTGTAATGAGAGAAAAAAGACGGGATGAAATGCTCAAACATAGATATTCTGTGTTGATAATCCTGGTTTTTAGCTGACAGCGCTAACTTTTATTGATCAAAGTAGCGTTCGCTGTCAATAGGTTAATATTTCTTGGGTCGATACCGAATTGTCTGATTGAGTTGACGAGTCTTTTCTTTCATTCCACCGAAAAAATTGATTTCCAGGAGTATTTAGACATTAACATCTTTTTCCTGAGGGATACTTTCTGAAGATAAAAGTCCTGGGAGCAGCCAAAGAAGTAGGGGGCTCATGCATTTCACTTCAAACTGACCAATGCAAAATTGCTTTAGACTACGGAATTAAGCTTGACGACGTAACAGATGAGTACCCAAAAAATTTTGACGGCATCGTAATCAGCCACGCTCACTTGGACCATACAGGCAGTTTGGTGCGGTTACCTAAAAGTCGAAACAGTCAAGTGATCGCGGGTTCAACGATGACCCGAGATATCACCGTTGATCTTCTCAAAGACATGATAAAGGTGCAAAATCTCAACAGCAAAACAGAAGTTTACGACGAAAAGGCGGCGGACAAGGTGCGCGATTGGTGGCAGCCTGGCGAAAACTTTTGCTTCCCAGGATTAACCGTTAATCTGCTTCCTGGAGGTCACGTTGCGGGGGCAAAGATCACAAGCGTACAAGCCGATGGCAAAACAATCTTGTACACTGGAGATTTTTGCTTACACGACACTGAGATTCTGGAAGGCGCCAACCTGAGTTTGCTTCCTAAAGAGCCAGATGTTCTTATTTCTGAATCAACATACGGCGGGAGAGTTAGGCCACCCAGAGGAGAAATGATCGATAAGTTTCTTGAGCGGGTCGCGTCGACGATGAAAGAACGGGGCAACATTTTGATTCCCACGTTTGCGTTCCATCGGAGCCAAGAAATGGCGAGACGAATCGACCAAGCTATGGAAAATGGAGTTTTGCCTAAGTACAATGCATACACGATATCCAAGCTTGCTCATAGGATAAACAACCATTTTAACGCCAACAAGCAGCTCTTCACCAAAGAAGTTCAACAGCAGGATCAACCTTTCACGTACAAGCACGTGGAAAACGTCGAAAGAACGACTGATGTTCAAGAACCTGCAATCGTAATCTGCACAGCTGGTTTTGGACATGCTGGCGCAAGCCTCAGCCTTTTAGCGCAGTGGGCTGAAAGTGAAGA
>DATJPJ010000073.1:0-19443 GCA_035506455.1 Candidatus Nanoarchaeia archaeon | reverse complement strand
ATGGCGAAAAGGCAAAGAATACCCTCAACGAGAAAAATGTGGGCTATGCCGATGCGGACAAACACAGAATAAACCATACTGCGACGGATCACACGTAAAAGCTGGCTTTGACGGAACCGAGGAAGCTGATTTTGAGCCTTTCAGCAAAAAAGCAAAAATTATTGAAGGACCAGAACTCAACCTGGCCGACGCCGAAGAACTATGCGCCTCAGCACGTTTCTGTCACAGAGAAGGCGAAATCTGGAACCTCATCCCAAAAACAAGCGAGCCAAGGGCCAAACAAGTAGCTATCGAAGAAGCCCAAGACTGCCCTTCAGGCAGACTCGTAGTTTATGACAAAAAAAACAACCAACCAATTGAACCAGACTTAGAGAAATCCATAGGTCTAATTGAAGACCCACAATTATCATGCAGCGGCCCACTATGGATACGAGGAGGCATCCCGGTCAAATCAGCAAACGGACAAACATACGAGGTTCGAAACCGCGTTACCCTTTGCCGATGCGGAAAATCCACCATCAAACCCTTCTGCGATAGCAGCCACTTCCCACAACACAAATACGACGAAATAATAGCAGCCAAAAAACAAGAACCACCACCAAAATAGCGATGACATAGAAAACCGCAAGCTCGTTCCACTCTTTTCAGGGTTTCTTAGATAGACTGCAGCCCAAAAGGGAAACTGCCGCAGCTTAGATTACGAGGGCTTATTTTAAATACTTTAAACTCCATACATATTGTGGGGAGCATTCTTGCAAGTACAACATTCGTGCTTTAACGAATTCCCCGAGCAATGCATAGGATGCCCAGAATACAGCGAGATAAGGCAAGATCAAGCAGCCCAATTAATGTGGATGGCTGACGTATTCGCAATGTACCCTCCGCCTTACTTTGGCAAGATAGTGAAAGAATGTAAGAGATTCGGCAAACGCCGAATTGAATACTTAAAGTAAGAAAAATATGCAACTGAAACCGATATGCCAAACGCGAAAAACTGGCGAAAAAGAGAAATCATCGGGGAAAAGATCGATTTCCACATTATTTCTTAAATCATGAAGAAGAGTCACTCAAGTTACATCTTCCACTCGCAGTAAAATGGTAAAGAGTTAGGAACGTCGCAAGTATTCAAGGCAAGCCTTGTAACCTGTAACAAGCGCTTCTCCGCTCGCCTTCAAAATGTTATACGATAACCCTTGAGCAGACCACGGGCTACCATTAACCGATATCTTAACGTTAGCCCTAACCCTAGATTTAGTTCCCTTACTTATATCGACCACATCCACGTAAAAGTCAGTCAGTTCCATATTGCTTATCTCGGGATACGTCTTCACAATGCATCTCCTCAGCGCCTTATCAAAGGAATTAACCGGACCTTTCCCGAATTCAACGAAGCCCTCGGTCGTTGAATCAATATCCATCGCCACAAGCCCATATGAAACAGGACGTTCTTTACCTTGCCAAGCAGAAGCTATCTCGCACGAAGTAACATTAAATGGATCCACCCAATCGTTCTTCGACTCAAGCATAACAATGTAGAGGTTCGCATCAGCCTTCTCAAACTGATAACCCATCCTCGATTTCCGCTTCACGCTCCTCATAACAGACCCTGCCTCGTCCATGCTTAAGTCAATTCCAAACTGCTTCGCCTTAGTTATGAAATTATGTCTACCCGACATCTCCGAACCATAAAGCTTCATAACATTACCGACGGCCTCAGGCCGGAAATGGAGGTACATCTCCGGATGCTTAGAATGCGTACCCGCCTTAGTTGCAGTCGCATCATCCCCAACATAAGGCCGATCTTTACGAACAGGCAAGTGGAGCAACACGCTCGCGGCATCAGAAATACTCTTCAACTTCGTCAAATCCCTAGACTTCACTGTAACATAACCCATCTTCAATTCAAGGTTCGGGATAACCTCCATAAGATCTGCGTTACCAGTCCTTTCCCCAACACCATTAATCGTTCCCTGAATATGGGTCACGCCTGCTTCAACAGCTGCAAGAGTATTTGCAACTGCAAGCCCACAGTCATTATGCACATGTATTCCAATTGGCACTCCAGATTCCTTGAACCCCTTCACAACATACTCGACAGTTTCCTTTAGAGGAGTCGTCATTGTTCCACCATCTGTGTCGCAAAGCACCAAAGGAGACGCCCCCGCAGATTCAGCAGTCCGCAAGCAATCCATGGCGTAATTACGATCTCGCCTGAAACCTTTGAAAAAATGCTCCGCATCAAAAATAACCTGTTTAACGTGAGCTTTCCTCTTAAGAAAATCAATCGATTCGTAAATCATCTCCAAATTTTCCTCAGGCTTCGCGCCCAACTCGGCAGTAACATGCAATGGGTCAGTCTTCCCGAAAATCGTTACAACTTCAGCCTGAGTCTCAACGAGGCAAGCTAAATTAGGGTCCTTGTCTACGCTAAACTCTTTTCTCCTTGTCATTCCAAAAGCAGATATCTTCGAATTCCTCAAGCCAAAATTCCGAACATCCTTGAAGGCATCCATATCTTTTGAAGATCTGGTAGGAAAACCCAGTTCAATTATTTGAACGCCAAGATCATCAAGCATCCTAACAAGCTCCATCATATCTGGTTCCGAGATGGTTGCTCTAATGTTCTGCCTTCCATCCCTTAGCGTTGTGTCTAAAATCTCAACTTCTCTAGCCATCAAGGTACCACTACGGAAACGCACGGACCAAGAATAAGAAATTGACTTTACTTATAAAACCTGCCATTGAAAACGGTTCGAGTTGAAAAAGAAAATACGAAAGAGAAAGGACAAATCGGGATGAGACAATTTTTCAGCCCAAATCTTGGTCAAACTCATGCGTTTATTTTTGATATTAGCAAATTTTTTATGCGATTACCTTTAAAAAACAACAGAAATTTTGAGCAAGCAAAAAGATTAATTATTGCATAACTAATAACCTAATAGGGAGAATTCTAAATGCCACGAGCATTCATCTTGGTCAATGTTGAAAGTGGTTCAGAAGATGAGGTTTTAAAACAGGTCAAAAACATGGATTTTGTTGAAGAAGTATACGTATCATACGGTGTTTATGACCTAATATTAAAAGTGAGAGCTGGCACCATGGCTGAGCTGAAAGACGACGTAACCAAAAAAATCCGCCAGCTGAAACAGGTTCGTTCATCACTAACTTTGATAATGACGGAAGAATAATCTCCGTCCCAAAATTCTTCAGTTATTCGATTCAATTAAGCCAGACCTATTGGAAAAACTTGCAAAACAACTCAAGCACGAAGAGCGAACCGTGTTGATTGAACACGTATCCGAAAGCAGCTCATCACTTGTTAACCGAATAACAAACTACGTCACCAACCGACAGAATGAAGACGGCGGATATACATTTTGCCAATTTGCCGAATCAAATGCCCAAGACACATACTATGGACTGGCAATTCTAGATTCCTTAAATTCTAGTTTCCCGAACGTCGAAAAAACAGTTAGCTGGCTAAATGAACTGAGAACTGAAAACATTTTCTCAACCTACAACGTAACCAATGCTCTATCATTATGCAAAGCAAAAATCAGCACTGTTCTACGCAAACGAATCACCTCACAAGTATCCTCTCTGGAATGCTTTGACCCAATTGAAGGCGTTTCGGAACTATCCTCCGAATTCACAACAACCTACATGGCTTTGGAACTAGCGAACCTTCTCAACCTCGAAACAAAAAATGAAGCATTGGCAAAATGGATACTTCAATCCAGAAACAAAGACAATGGATTTGGCTCACAAAACCATTCCAACATCAATTCCACATACTATGCCCTTGCCTCACTGAATCTATTGAAAATTCTAATCCACGACTTACACGAAACCACTGCATTCGTAAGAAAATGCGAAAAACCACAAGGTGGGTTCACTGTTATTCCAATAGGTACGATGCCATATATGGAGCACACATACTACGGCGCGCTGAGCCTCGAGCTACTAGGTGAAAAAAGCAGATACCCGGAAAAAACAATTAACTTCGTGCTTGAATGCCAGAACAGAAACGGGGGTTTTGCACGTTCTGACCTTGGCATTTCAACTTTTGAAAACACATATTATGCAATTAGCATAATGAAAAAACTAAATTTCTTATAGCCACAACCTTTAGGGGTATATTTTCCCCAATTTCTTTTTCAAAAAAGAGGCTGTGAGATTATTCGATTTCCAAGCCAGGAATTAACCGAGTTAATTCCAGCCAATTCGCTCCAACATTTTTTTTAATTAGAAGCTTGACATTAGCAAAAACCTGAGGAGGCATCAACGTCATCCAACCTTTCGCAACTACTTCTTGATCATTAAGGTCAAGTAACGGCATTAGCCAATGAACCAAATCGGGAAATCGATCGGGCGGCACCTTCTTAGACATAGCTCCGGCAATTGAAGCCTGTTCGCTAATCGTTGTTTTCTCCTTAAGAAGGGGATAAAGAAAAGCATCCTCTTTGTCCAAGTGAATCCTAAGGTGGGATTTTAAAACTGCAGTTGCTCTAGCTGTTGCGATGTGGTCTGGCGATTTTCGCAAATCTTCAAGCACACCGACCATGTTGTCAAGCTCACGGTGATCTAAAAAATAAGTTGGGGGCACAAGGGGAGCTAAGTTTCCAACTGCTGGGAAAACAGCCGCTTCCTCTCCTCGAGCATGATAGTCCAAGACCTCACCCATTATATGGAAACGATCAAGAACAGAAGTTAAATCTCCGTTAGCAAGGGTTGTTTTGAGGACTAAGTCGTCAATTTGGAAAATGTCCCGACGAAATGCGTTATGAATGCTATGAACTATATCTATTGGTTCAAACAAAGAGGCACATCCAACATATTTGGTGCAGACTTCTGCTATTAACAATGTGTTGTTGTGAAATAGCAATCACAAACAGACCTACCGAAAGACAGGTCGCTCCAAAAGTACATTTTGTTTGCAGCTTAAGCTTCAATCGCGGTGCATGTAGGTACAGATAATTCATTACAATTGAGATTTCTGTTAGCCGTCAAGTGTTTTCTGTCCTGCGAAAAATCGATCAAATCCTTAGCTGCAATATTAGGTAAAGAGCACATAAACATCAATACGAAGTTAAGAATGAGTAAATTCTTAAAAATATGTGACTGTAATCGAACAGCAACACCCTTTCAAAACGGCTAACCATATTTCTTGGACATTTTGGCGGTGCCAAAACTGTGGTTTTTCACGCAGAGTCTACGAGAAAGTAGTTTAAGGCCTAAAAAAACCTCAAAATTGAAAAACAGGAAATTGACCAACGAGTCAAAGACGCACTCAAAAGCGTCGGGCTTCTGGAAAAAATCGACGGAGACCCTATGTTTTTGGGCAAGGGCGAAAAGCGCCGCCTCACGGTGGCATCTATCTTGGCAATGAACCCAAAAATCATGATTGTGGACGAACCCACGACAGGACAGGATTTCAGGATGTCCAAGGATATAATTGACCTACTTGAGGACCTAAACAAAACAGGCACCACTATCCTAGCAATAACCTCATGACATGACGCTAGTATCCGAGCACGCAAAACGCGTTATAGTCATTCACAACGGAGCAGTACTCTATGATGGTTCCACAAGAGGATTCTTTTCAGATAAGAAACTCCTCGACGAATCCTGCATCATACCCCCAATGGCAGTTAGACTCAGCCATGACTACCTCAAACTTGACAATTCTGCCCCTTGTATGATGAACACAAAAGAATGGGTTAACGCGATAAAGCAAAAACAATCCAGCTAGTCGCCCGTTTTGGGCGCATCCAACCAGTTCCTCGATTTGAACACCGGTTTACCGGCAAACTCTATCCTCAAAGCCTCTTTTTCTGGACACATCTCAACACATCGGAAGCACAGCATACAACCTGATACAGTGACGTCGCCACCTTTCTGCTCATACATCGCCGTCACCTGGGTGGGGCAAACACGTTTGCAAACTCCGCATTTGGTGCAATTAGCTTCGTTCTTCTGCAGCTTTGTGAGAGCAACCTGTTTGAACGGAGTGAACGTGCTGAAGAGCGCCGTAAGCCCACCCAACGGGCAGATTCGACACCAAAACCGCCGATAAGTCAAAGCCAAAACCGTCACAACCGCTAAAACGGCTAGGTTAATCGAGGTTACATAGAAGCCCGAGACATACCAGGGGCCAACGGCAATTTGAGAAACATAGGACCACTTCATGTAGCCCAACCCACATTCGACTAGAATGCAGAGTGGACGCATGGGACAAACCAGGCAGAAAGGCTCGTTTAATCTACCCACAAGACCTGCCTCCGTTCCTTGTGGTCCTCCTGGATTAGTGCCCGGTATAAGCTGGACACCTATGATTGCATAGGAAGCGAAAATAACGCTTAGAATCAAGAAAACCGCAATGATAATGTAACGCAGCTGCCCTAGCGCCGTGTTGGTTTTTTCGGAGAAGCTCAAGTGGCGTTTTCCAACTGCTTTTCGGATGCGCGTCAGCACATCCATATACAAACCGAATGGGCAAATCCAACCACAGAAGAACCGTCCAAGAACAATAGACATGGCTACCAGCATCCCGACGACTATGGCAATCTTTTCTAAGCCAGACGTCGAGTACAACACAGCATAGCCTCGAGAGTAATTCCAAAATGGAAAAATGTAAGCTTGCAGTTGCCACAACGCGCAGGTCACAGTCCTGCCAGAAGGATAATAACAGGCAAGAACCGGAACCGAAAGACCATCTGGAAATTGATTTCCGAAAAACTGCGCCCCAACCAAGTTGTCCCGCGGCGCAGGACCCAAAGGCCGCCAAAGAGGTTGATCAAACGGCCCTATAAGGAGGCCCATGAAGACGGCGACAACAGCGACAATTTGAATGAAAAGCCGTAGTGTGCTAATTTTGCGAGTTTTGTTCTTAGAAAATTTTAAGATGAGGAAAACGCCCACTGCTACTGCTACAACATACCCAAGCAATGTTAAGGCTACAGGATTTTCCCAAGTCATGATCGTGTCGATCCTTAGGCTTTTTCTTGTTACTCGTTTGTTTAATAGTTACCCAATTAACGCAAACTCTCCTTTTCCGCGAGTTTTCGATTTCTTTTTGAAACAAAGGCAATAGCGACGACTACGATTACTGTAATCGTAACGGCAATGCCAGTCGCAATAATCACGGAATGCTGTTGATCGAACGGCAAGTTGGAGTTGTTTCCATTTCCTCCTAAAGTATCAGGGAACACGAAATAAGTTAATGTGACATTAGAACCGGAAGGCGCCTTGTAAACCGTAAGTGTTCCACCAGGTGAGAGGGACCAGCCGCCATTTTCGCCTATAAACGATCTGTTGAAGCTGACACTCCAGTCGCCACCTCTTTGGATTGGACTAAAGTGGAAAGTTTGATTCCCCTGCCCTTCGACAAAATAGCTCAGAGATATTCCAACGATTGTTACGTTAAACGTTCGATAAGACGCGACTGTTACATTGCAGTTAACCGCGGAGATACTAAGATTCTGAATCGGCAAAATGAAGTCACTAAACTGTAAATCAACAAAGGTCCAAGTATTATTTTCCAAGCTTGCCTGAGCGTAAGTTCCATTAAAAGCGAAATTAACATCACCATTCAGAGCGGGGATGGCAAAATTGCTTTCGGAATCAAGATTCGTACTTGATTGCGCACAAGCAAATAGAATAGGCGAGAAAATAATCAAAAAAGATGCAGCTACAAATACGACCTTGAAAAAGACGAGTTTTCTGTTAAACTTCATCAAGTTCTCTGTATCTGCCCACCGTCTAGTTTTAGATGTGGATTTTAGCTATAACTCTTTGCCAAATTACGCTTAACACAAGAACAATATGAAAGTTTAACATCAATAGTGCCAAGAATTGAAGCAGCTATCTCCCATCTTCCGCCATTAATTTGCTGAGTTGGTTTGCAATAGTCTTAAGAGTTTTGCCACCAGCTAAAAGAATATTCAGAGCGTTGAAAACATGAAGATGAGAACGATAAAGCTAACCCCAAAATTCCTAATCGAAGCTCTCCAAGGAAAAGCAGCCACCTTCGCCTCAAACCTACCAAACGATACGGAACTCCTAGACGCAAAACTTGACCTAAGCAACAACCAAGTTCTCGCCATAATAAGAAGCGACAGCTTCGAAGACATTGTGGACTTTTGCCCAATTCCAGAATTCAAAATAACATACGCAGTCCCCTCCAAACCGACATCCCAACCAAATCAATCACTTAAAATCGAACCTACGCCGGCAACAGCAATCAAGACAATGCCTTCAACATCAAAGCCCGCTCAGCCTACCCGAGCCGCCATAAAATTGGAAGGAGAATTCAGCCCTGATCAAAGAAAACTGCTAAGTTTTAAAGTTGAAGGCGAATTCGTCATCGTGAAGCCAACACAGTTTCTGAAAGAAGAATGGGAAG
Organism: Candidatus Nanoarchaeia archaeon; assembly: GCA_035506455.1. Taxonomy (GTDB): domain Archaea; phylum Thermoproteota; class Bathyarchaeia; order Bathyarchaeales; family Bathycorpusculaceae; genus JADGNF01. Next base: position 11,039 of record DATJPJ010000073.1, on the reverse strand, counting down.
ACATCAACGAGGTCGTTCGAAGTTTAGGTGGGAAATGGATGAAGGGCGACATCATTAGCTTTTGGCAAATCCCGCTTCAATAGAAACCTAAACTGCAAATATCTTATTTCTAATCTAATCTTATTCGAGTTTTTTTGATGTTTTCTTTAGGTCTTTCGTTGAATGTATATTTGTTGAACGCATAAGCAGTATTGTATATTGCTACATCCGATTTATATTCTAGAACCAACCAACAACATAACAGGACTCTCCGTCTCCATATCTTAACTTTGCCAGGTGAAAAGGAATGTTGAGAAAAAAAATCCTCGTTACAACCTTGGTTCTCTTCTCATTAATAATTATGCAAGCCACGATAAACGTGGGAATTATGTCAGTCTCAGCCGCCGCACCTTTACAACTTAAAATTTACGCTGGTCCAACCAGCATTCCGGCAGACAATAATGGATACACCATTATCGCGGTGCAACTATTGGACTCTAAATCAAACCCCGCGAGGGCAACTCAGGACACCACGATTTACCTTTCATCTTCTGCAAACAACGTAGCCACTGTCGACTCAACAGTGACCATAAAGCAGGGAATGACAAGCGCAACAGCAACAGTATACACCTCATATACTCCAGGCTCGACCACAATAACCGCGTCAGCTTCAGGCTATATGTCGGTGCAAACGCCCGTAACCACAGTCGGACCTTTACCATCCACCGTCGCCGTCTACGGCTTCCCAACCATACTACCAACCAACGGCGGCACCTACCAAGCAATTATAGTGCAATTACAAGACTCAACAGGCACTCCAGCCAAAGCCCCAATTAACGGCGTAACTGTTAGCCTGTCCAGTTCCAACACAAACGTCGGAGCAGTTGACCCATCAGTTTTCATCCCAGCCGGAAGCACCTACGCAATAGCGTCATTCTCAACCTCTCTTATCGCCGGATCGGCCACAATCACACCCCTTGCCTCAGGATACCTTTCAAAAACAGCAAAGATGACAACAGAGCCAGTTGTAACTCAACCCTCAAGCATGCTTCTCGGCATTTGCGTCGCCCCAACAAACACGGCAGCAGACGGAAACACATACCCACAAGTCGCCGTTCAACTGCTAGACCCAACGGGCAAAATAGTTACACTGCCTTACGACACATCAGTCACCCTATCATCCTCCGTCACAGCAGTAGGAACCGTAGATGGCAGCCTAACAATTCCCGCCGGCGAAACATACGCCATAGCCAACTTCAAAACAACTTACATGTCAGGCTCCACAACCATTACCGCGGCAGCCTCAAACTGCGCACCCTACCAAGCGCAGCTATCCACGGTGGGCCCTGTTCCAACCCAAATAGCCATTTACGGTTTACCATCAGCGCTGCCAGCAGACAACCAACCATACAGCTCCCTACAGGTGCAGCTACAAGACTCAACAGGAAAACCCGCAAAAGACCCAACGGGGAATGTAACAGTTTTATTGTTCTCATCTACGCCTGACGCCGGAACCGTCGATGCAACATTAACGATACCTTTCGGACAAACTCAAGCAACTGGAACCTTCTATTCAAACTACATTGCAAACTCCACAACAATCACAGCTCAAGCCTCAGGCTACAAACTCGGGCAAACTAAAATCACGACATATCTAATAGACTCAGTTTTCCTAAATTCAACAGTCTCCACAGACTCAGACAACGTATTAGTCGGTGCCCAAACTAACGTCACCGCCTTGGTCACATACAACGGTTCAGACCCAGCAACTAAAGCCACAGTGACTTTCACCTCAAACAAGGGAGGCTCCTTCACAACGACTACGGAAGTGGGAAACGGCATCTACACCACAGTATTCACAGCACCCCGAATCTCCTCGACAACAACATGCGTAATCTCAGCCAGCGCCGCAAAGACAGGATACAATACTACAACAGGAAATGTCCAAATAACCATAATAGCGCCCCAACCCACACCCACACCCTCGCCAACAGCAACACCAACACCTACACCTACTCCTTCACCCACATCCACTCCAACCCCGACCCCTACTCCAACTCACACACCCACTCCAACCCCAACTCCAACCAACACACCATCACCCACATCGACACCAACGCCAACCTTACAACCAACAAACACACCAACTCCAGAGGCAACAGCAACACCAACGCCCACTATCACTTCAGCAACACCTACAGTCGCACCAACACAACCCGCCACCTCACCAGACACTTCGGCAACCATCAAACCCACGATCTCGACACCAACATCAACGGCCATAACCCAAGTTAACTCAGCACCAGCGATTCCATCCGCTGCAATCTACGCACTCGTTGGCGTAGTCACAGCCACGGTCGCGGTCGCAGTTCTCTTCTTCCTAAGAAAAAAACTGTAACACACCAGAAAAAACAACCAAACGAAGTTCAAAGAGAAAAAAAGCGGGGTGCAATGCCCACACTTTGGGGAAGTGCTGCTTTGGGACAGAGATGCCGGGCACCGCACCCTAGCTGCAATACTATAAGAAATCTGCGTAAATATTGGTTTTTGAGAAGGCCAATTCTCCTCTTTTCCAAACGGAGTTGGAAAACCTAAGAGAAATATTAGAACGACAAGGTCTCATTACGCCTTCTGCAGCTTAGCGATGAAGAATCCATTGCTATGATGAATATGGGGGTAGAGCCGTTGGCACTTTTCCAGGCCCCTCAACCCAGGCAAACCCATTTTTGGCGTAGCGTCGACAAGCTTAAACTCTGGATGCCCCTCGAGAAAATGCTGCACAACCATCTCGTTCTCTTCAACGGTCACACTGCAAGTACTGTACGCCAAAATGCCCCCGGACTTGACTTTGTCGGCACAGTTGCTTATCATGAGACGCTGAATATCTGCCATCTTCTCAATCGACTTCTGAGTGAGCCGCCACTTAGAAGCGGGCAACTTGGCAAAGACACCCGTGCTAGTGCAAGGGGGATCCAGAATTACTAAATCCGCTTCCGAGTTAAACGGAAGAGGATCGCACGCATCGGCGATTACAGGCTCAGCTATATTTACCCACATACGCCCGACCTCCTGGCGCCAGATACGCATTCGACGCCTGGAGTAGTCCAGCGAGTATATGGAGCCCTTATTCTGCATGAGCTGCCCAATGTATGTCGTCTTGGCCCCAGGAGCAGCACAAACATCCAGCACCAAATCACCGGGTTTGGGATCGGCAGCTTCAGCGGCGAAGCAGCTTGCTTTATCTTGAATATAGAAGAATCCCAATCGATAAGTATCAATACGGCTCAGCGGTTTTTTCGAGCTAACCAATCGGTAAGTATATCTGAGAGGTTCTACCTTCTCGATTTTTACACCATCGACTGCCAACTTCTGCAGAATTTCTTCTTCGCTAGCGCGTAGAGTGCTCAGTCTGATGCAAGTTTCCGGAGGCTTCAGATTTCCTTCCAAAAACGCATTCGCTTCTGATCTGCCAAAAAGATCAAAGCAGTACTTGACAAACCAAGTTGGGTGAAAGGTTTGCAACGCCACCTTCTCCTCATCTTTGACGGCGTCCATGATGGGCTCAATCTTCTGCGTCAAGAGAAAGCCCAAATATGGCTCGACACCGCGAAGGCTTTCCCAACCCAGTATGGCTCGTCCTAGCTTAGCAATGTGCTCTGCCTCCTTCAAGTCGTAGCTTGCCCAGTTCCTAGTAATCCGAGTTTGGTAAACGTAGAGCCGCAGAAAAGCCTGCACGCCCATGTCGAAATCCGATAAGTCCTTTGGTTTAAGTTGGCTATTGACGAATTTGTCGATTAGATTTTTCCGCCTAACAGACTCGACCACGAGGCCATAGCCAAAGCGCACTGCGTCAGGGTCGCGAACGTTTAGCTGCTTGACAGTCTTCATTAGAGCCATGCGCTCGCTAAGCTTTTGCATTTCTATCCAGCTCAGGGTTTCGATGGCGATACTCCAGGCATCTTTTAACAAAGTAGTTACACAATACAGGAAAACGCGTTGGCACATATAAGAATTCGACCAAAAAACCGTATTTATCACTGTATTTCGCTCAAAATATTAAACCCAAAGAAGAACAGAAGGCTATTAATTCGCCGCCAAAGATTTTAGTTAACGCGCTCGAAATAGAAAAAAGGTAACGACTCAGGATGCCCCATCAAAAAAGCTTATTTGACTTCAACCCTCCACCGCCTAAGCCAGTGGAAAAAAAGCAAGCAGAAGCTTTGCCGTCCCAAATAGTTGGGGACTGCGAAAAGACGCCCAGGAAGCGTCATTCTTACCCACCAGTGGCACCTGAAAACTTGCCCCCATCATACTTCGTATCTGCATCCTATGACGGACGGAAACGAAAAGCGGTTGTTAAGCTTTACGAACCCAATTCGGGAAACATTTACTTCTGGTACGACAACACGGGACACAAACCCTATTGCCTAACGAACCTGTCCGAACACGAATTGAACATGATGGATCGCGTCATCAACCACGAAGGCTATGACCACGCTGAACTCGTGGAACTCTTCGACCCGCTGACAGACAAAAAAATTGAAGCAACAAAAATAGTAACCAACGACCCTTTGGCAATAGGGGGCAGGCCGAGTGAAAGTATCCGGGACATTATTCCTGCTGACTTTTCAAAAGACTTGAGAGTTGAACCAAAGGTTTGGGAAGCAAAGATCAAGTATTATCAGTCCTACATTTATGACACACGTTATTTACCAGGAATGATTTACAAAGTCGAAAAAAACAACCTGGTCCCTTGCGTCGTGGAAGAAGCAGAAAAAACAATATCTAGACTCAAAGCCCTCTTCAAAGACGCAACTAAACAGGAACTTGAATACATCGAAGAATGGGCCAGACTCATAGAATACCCAGCGCCAAAATTCCGCCGAGCAGCCATAGACATCGAAGTCTACGCCCCCTTATCGACAAGAGTCCCCGACGCACGCGAAGCAGTTTATCCTGTCGTATGCTGTAGCGTCTATAGCTCCGACGGCGAAAAGAAAGTGTTGGTTTTAAAACGCCCTGGTATGAGACAAGGAAATTGCCCCATGCCAGCCGACTCACAAATTGTATACTACGAAACAGAAGAACAACTACTAAGAGCAATATTTGACATCCTATGGGACTACCCATTCATACTAACATTCAACGGCGACGACTTTGACCTGCGCTACCTCGTCCATCGCGGCTGCAACTTGGGAATCGACAGACGTGAAATCCCCATAGAAATTGGCAAACGAGTGTGCCTTCTCCGATACGCAATTCACATTGACCTGTACAAGTTCTTCTTTAACAGAGCCATCCAAATCTATGCCTTCAACAACCGCTACCGAGACGTAACCCTCAACGACGTTGGCAAAGGAGTCATCGGTCTGGAAAAAATTAAAAGCGAAAAAACCATCGGCGAACTAAACTATACCGAGTTGGCGGCATACTGCCTTCGAGACAGCGAAATCACATACAAACTCACGAGCTTCGAAGACGAACTTGCAATGAAACTCATCTTGGTTCTAACCCGAATCAGCAGCATGCCTATGGAAGATGTAAGCAGACAAGGAGTGTCCAGGTGGATTCGGAACTTCATGCACCGCGAACACCGGCACAGAAACATGCTCATCCCAAATTCAGAAGACATCTTAGAGAAAAAAGGAAAAACATCCACAACTGCAATTATAAAAGGCAAAAAATACCAAGGAGCCATAGTTGTCGAACCGACTCCCGGCGTTCACTTCAACGTCGCCGTAATGGATTTTCCCAGTCTATACCCGTCCATTATCAAAGTATGGAACCTCGGCTACCAGTCGATCCTATGTCCTCATCCAGAGTGCAGAGATAACCTCGTGCCCAACACGCCTCATTGGGTCTGCAAGCGCCACCGAGCAATGGAAAGTCTCCTCATCGGTTCTCTTCGAGACCTAAGAGTATCATGGTATAAATCACGCGCAAAAGACAAAACACTTCCTCCAGACCAAAGAAGCTGGTACAACATCGCACAAGGCGCCTTGAAAGTCATCTTGAACGCAAGCTATGGCGTCTTTGGAGCAGAAAGCTTCGATCTTTATTGCCCACCAGTTGCGGAAGCCACAGCCGCCGTCGGTAGGCACAGCATTACTCAAATCCTTAACCATTGCAAACAAGTTGGCATCCAAGTTCTGTACGGAGACACAGACAGCCTATTCCTCAAAAACCCAACAAAAGAGCAGATCGAAGAAGTCACACGGTTCACAGAACACGAACTCAAGATGGGCATAGACGTGGACAAGAACTACCGCTACGCAGTTTTCAGCAGCCGCAAGAAAAACTACTTAGGAGTTCTGGAGGACGGCAGCGTAGACGTCAAAGGACTCACAGGCAAAAAGAAGCACATACCAATATTCATCAAAAATGCCTTCAACCAAATGAAAGAACGACTTGCCCAAGTCAAAAATCCTGAAGACTTCGAGAAAGCAAAGAAAGACATAGCAGAAATCGTCAAAGAAAGATATATGACTCTAAAGCGCCGGGAATGGAAAGACATGAACGAATTAGCATTCAGCGTCGTTTTAGGCGAAGAAGTTGCACACTACACAAAAACAACGCCTCAACACGTTAAAGCAGCCAAAATATTACAGGAAAGCGGCGCAGAACTCAGAGCAGGAGACCTCATACGATTCGTGAAAACCAAATCTCCTCAAAGCGCTAATTCTTCAAAACCCGATCCACACGTGAAACCGGTGGAGCTGGCAAGAAAAAATGATATCGACGTAGAAAAATACATAGCTTACTTGCACAGCACTTTCGACCAAGTTTTGGATGCTTTGGGTCTGAACTTCGACGAGATTATCGGGTTAACCAAACTCGCAAACTTCCTCGCCTAGCAGCCATTATTCTTCGTACCGTGTGGGGTCAGAGATGCCTGCTTGCTGGAAGGCTTTCTTACGGTTCACGCACGACTCGCATTTTCCACAATGCTTATCCTGGTCAAGATAGCATGACCAAGTGAGCTCAAATGGAACACCGAGTTCTACGCCTTTTTTTATGAGCTCTGCCTTTGAAATGCTGCTAAAAGGCGCCTTAATTTCAAGGTTCACTTCAGTACCAAGCCGCGCAGTCTGCTCGAAGGACTTGTAGAATGCTTCGCGACAATCGGGGTAGTTAGCAGCATCTGAGCCATGAGCACCGTAGAAGATTTTCTCCGCACAAAGAGCAGTAGCGTAAGATACAGCCACGGAGAGAAAAATGGCATTCCGGAAAGGAACAACAATAGGCTGACTGAACTCCGAAGTTAAAGCGATATTTCGATCGCACAGCGAAGTAACGCCGATAAATATGTCTTTAAGGTTACTCAGGTCTATGACCTTAATCGAAGCTCCTAAGCGTTGGGCGATAACGGTCGCTTGCGTGGTTTCTTTTTCGGCAATTTGTCCATACTTGAACGAGATGCAGTTGACATCATAGCCCTGGCTTTTTGCCCAGTAGGCAACAACTGCAGAATCTGGTCCTCCGCTGAGAACAACCACGCATTTTTTTTCAGTTTTCAAGGTTTTATTGCTATTCACTTTCTATATTCCTCCAAACAACTACGCTATCCATCTTTCAAACAAACCAGTTTTCTTAAGCAATTTAAAGACGGGCCAACCAATGAGCGTTGTCGCAACGATGTTTCCAACGGTTACATAAACGATGGTTATCAGTAAAGGCAATTCGTAAAGGTAAGACAACATCAGCCCAACAGTTGTTCCAATTACGACTGAATAAGCAAGGCAGGTTCCTATTACGGTGTAGTCATTCTTTGTCCTCTTGTAAACATAAAAAACAACAAAAGACATAACAAATGACGGTATGGTGTTAAGCAAATCCAAAACGCCCGCGGTCGAAAAAATGTTTGCTATAAACACCCCCAAAGTGTGACCCAAAACGCCAGCAATGCCGAGCAAAGGCACGGCAGCAAGCATTGTATCAGCAATACGAATCTGAATAGGGCCATAAGAAAAAGGTCCAAGTACAACAACAAGTGCTGCATAAAGAGCAGCATAGACCGCAACTACTGCCAAACTCTTAGATGATATTTTCAATAGGTTTTCCTCCGACGCCGGGGTTTATTCTCGGCGGAACGGGTGGAGGCCCACTTACCCGCCGACAGCATACCGACACACAAACGAAATATTAAAACATGCCTTGAAAAATCGCTAAATTAAGATGAAAACTTTGAAAATTAATATACCACTAATATTTAGGGCCCTAAAGCCGCTAAAATTCTTAATCAATGGATTTCCGCAAGAACCGCAAGCACAGTAAAGATGGCTACAATCACCGAAATTATGATGACAACCTGCCTCTCTGTTAGCGGTCGCTTGTACGTAATCAAAGTAACTAAACTACGCCTGTGATCTGACTCAAGTCTCTTCCCATCGAATGCAACGCTGGCTTTCTTCCTAACAAAAAAGACCGTCAATAAAATTAGTACGGAGTTAAAAACGTAGGGGATAATAGACACAACCAAACCCAATTTTTGGTCAGTTATGATCGCGAAAGCAACCACCGTCAATCCAATGGCAAATGATCCAGTGTTGCCCACGAAAATCTTGCCCACAAAATTATACGCTGATAAAATGAGCCAAACCACGAGTGGACCAATCATTAGTACCTGTGAAGCTGTGGGCGACATCGCGGTCAAACCGATTAAGATTATTGCCGGGCAAATCGTCTCCAAACCATTTAGCCCTCCCAGCATATTGATCGTATTTGTAACCACCATAACTGTCACCGGAATGATTAGATAATAATAAAATTGACCAAACTGGATCGTACCGACAAAAGGAACAAAGATTGAAGTTCGAACACCAGTGTTGGCTAAAGCATTGTAAGGATTGGCTATTGCATAGTATATTAGAGGCAAAGCCGCGATGAGAGGCATGAAAGCTTTGTATCGCCACTTTAGGTCTATCCAATCGTCAAGCATGCCCATGAACCCACCGAAAAGAACACAGACCGCCAATGTAAGCGAGGCAGAAACTCCGCTTGGGGATGAATCTATCTTCAGAAAATACATGAGAAAAAGATAGACGGTGGCAAAAAGGACGTAGATTACGCCCAAGCCCCACGGAATTAGGGGTTTGCCCGGCTTATGTTGGTCGGGAACTCTTGGCCACGCGATTATGCGTCACCTTATGGTGATATTGACACCGTTGAGTTGGTTGCAGCGTTGTATGCAGCCCAGTCGATCTTGTAGAGCGCAACTAGAGGCACGAGCAAACCGTATTGACCAGATTCCGAAGGTGTTAGTTCCAAGCCTGCGATGTATGCGGGGGTGAAGAATGCGGGCTGTGTAGCGGCTGTTTCTGAAGCTGTAATTCCATACTGAGTTGCATATCGAGACTCCGCGTCGTACATCAACTTATACACAGTTGAATTCAAACCCATATCCGTCCAAACGATCTGCTGTTGACCAGTGCTGTTGTTAACGCTTGAAGTTGCAAATGTTGTGTCGTTGTTCCATGAATAATCGGGAGTCATCCATGTTTGGCCAAATGTGGTATCTCCCATGAGTCTGGTTTCAGCCTCACCCGAGATTCTTGCCATCCAGGGCCACTTGCCTTCATCGCCGTATCCTCCGAATTGGACACCGGTGATCTGGGTTTGGTCGCTTGACAACTTAAGCTGTAGGGTTACAAACACCAAGACGTATGAAGTGTTGTAGTTTGAAAGCATCTTTAACGACATAGTTTCGTTAGACATCATAGCGTAGGCTACGTTCTCGATTTGTGTAGTGTTAGTTGTCGTGTTATCGCAAAGTGTCGATACGTTCCCAAACATGCCAAGCCAGTCGCCGTAGTCCCACCAGCTAGCAACAACCGACGTTGTCTGCAAATTATTTCTAGTCCAGCTCAGCATGTTTCGCCACTGAGGCACGGGCTCGTTCGGAGCTATGGGCAAGCTTGCAACACTAATGGTTAGTGGGCTGTAAACCGCGGCGTAAACCCTTGGCTGCCCACCAGTTTGTGGAGAATAAGCGTACGTTGACATTAGCAGAACGAAAATTATGAGAATGGCGATAACGCTATACTCTCTTCCTATTTTTTGGAGACCACGCTTAGACTTTGCCAACGTCTGACTTCCAGATTCTCGAAGCAAAGTGCTGAAAGGTTTCAGCAAACCAGAAACCGCCATCGCACCTAAGAGTGCAGATGCGGGAGCAAGAACGACAAGAAGACGAACCATCGAACCTGCAAAATATAACGCTGTAAGACCAAAGATTACAAGAAACACGTTTCGGTTAGTCGGATTCTTCACCATGAAATACAAGCCCATCAAGAAGAATAAAACCCCGATTCCGACTTCAGAGTAAATCTCAGCCCACGCAGTGATTCTCTGCTCAGCCACCGAAGCTATAATTGGCAACGTCGCTCGTTGTAAGGGGTCAAGCACAGTACCGAACTTTTCGGCGATGTTTGAAACATCACCTTTAGCAACGAGCACACCAAACCCGCCTAGGATAATGGCAAGCAGGAGAATTGCAAATATTGTTTTTCCTTTGGCCGACACCTTTGCCCGATAGACCTCAGCTAGGCATAGCACGGCAAAGACGCCGGCTACTGGCAAAACAACTCCTGACGTTAAATAATGTACTGAAAGGAAGGGCACTATTATTGCCAAGAAGAAGCCCAAACCGAACGTTATGCTGTAAGATATCAGGAGTCTCTGGCTGTATCGTTTCATGAGCACTAGGACGAAAACAAATAATGAGGCTAATCCAATCAGGTAGTATGCGGCGCCCCATCCGGCAGCGAAGTATGCTAGCGCCCCAGCTGCAACCACAGAATAAATAGTCATGGAGCGTAGTGAGCGTTGCGGCTCAATGGCTCTCATGAAAGCATAAATGAACAATAATAACCCAAGAACACCGACGGTTTCGGTATCAAAGAACCCAAGAGAAGACCGCTGAATAACGGATGGACTTAATGCAAGTATGAGTGCTGCGAGTAAACCAACGGATTTTCCGCCGTAGTCTTTTCCAACGAAATAGAGCACAAAAACGGCGAGCGTTCCCAAGATAGGCGCCATTAAGGAGCAGAAAGAAACGA